>CAISDL010000001.1 GCA_903884065.1 uncultured Actinomycetes bacterium
GATGCGGGCGCGGTTGCGGTGGTTGAACACGTTGTAGATCAGCGCCTGGGTGCCCTCGGGAAGAACAGCGCCGCTGGGGAATTCGACATCGCGATGGGCCACCTTGACCAGCAGTCCCACCGTCGGCCACAGCCGCATCGCCTCCAGCAGGCAGCCGCCCAGGTACTCCAGTGATGCGATGCCGGACGCCGTGCCGAGGTCGGCGTCGGCCACCTCGCGACGGGCCTCCCGCTGCTGCTCGGGATGGGTGGCCAGAACCGCCAGGGCCCGCAGAACGTTCGCCGCCTGATTGGCCTTGAGGGCGAACATCCAGTGCACCATCTGACCCGCGGCCCCGCCGGGTGGGGTCGGCGCACCCGCGACCTCCGAGGCCAGGCTGCCCGGCTCGGCATTGTCGATGTACCGCTGGATCTTGGCGATGAACTCCGGATACTGCGGCCCCGGCTCACCGGGCATCTTGTTGCCCTGCGACATGAGCTCACCGAGCAGGTCGGTGATGGTCGTGTCATCTGCGGCGCCGTCGCCGAGCACGACCCGCCGGATCATGCGCAGGAAAGCGGCGTCGATGTCCTTCCACTGGATCGGCTTACCCGACAGTGCACGAGCAGTGTCCGCGGCCACCCCCACCCACGAGGCGGCCAGCGGATGCAGCGGCTGGCCGGGCTTGCACACAGCGTCGGCGAACTGCCGACGCTGTGCCCAAAGGTCACCCCGCGAGATCGTCAGGGCGTCCGGCTGGAAGGCGGCCATCCCCTTCACCTTCGGCTCCGGGTCGGAGGCGAACGGGTCCGGGGAGCCGCCCAGCACGAACTTCAGATCGTCGGGATGGGTGATCAGCAGCGACTCGTCCTTGGCCACCCGCACATAGAACGGCCCCGGTCCGTAGCTCTTCACCAGCCCGTCGACCAGTTGGTAACCCAAGTGGTCGGTGCCCAACCGGGACGCGATCTTTACCGGCAACTCCCGCTTGCTGAACAGACCCTGAACGATGTTGGGCACACCGATCTGGGCGGTGAAGCGGATACCTTCAAGTGCCGATGCGTGGGGGAAGTCCTTTGCCACAGGTCCCTTAGCCCCAGGGCATGTAGGCGCGCACGGTATCGGCCAGTTGGACGATCCGGTTCGGCTTGTCCGGAGCCGGGGCCCCGAGCTTGGGCCAGGGAGCGAAGACGCGATCGACACCCTCCAACGCCGGCTCCAGTTCCGGGTAGTGGCGAAGGAGGACGTCCTTCATCGAGGTGTTGTTCACCCAGTCGAAGCCGACCTGGGTGTAGACGTCCGCGTTGAAGTCGGTGGTGAAGAACCGGTCGCTCTTCAACCGGCGCGACGCCATCAGGATGAACACCCGGAACGCGGTGTCGGAGAAGCCGAAGCCCTTCGGCGGCTGTTCGGCCTGCATACCGATCTGAGTGTCCACCAGGTCGACGTCGCCACCGTAGATCTCGTTGATCTCCTTGGCCCACGCCTTGTTGGGCGTGATCTCGTCGATGCTCCGACGCCGCGGCATGTTCATCGCCTCGCGGAAATCGTTGTACCGCGGCACGCCGCGCTCACGGTCGCGCACCAGGTCCAGCGTGGCCAGGTCGACGAACTGTCCGTCGATCCGCTCCAGCTTGCGCAGCGCGTTCGGGTAGTTGTGCAGGCAGATCGCGCCCGCGCTGGCCATGTTCATCGAGTACCACAGGTCACCCATTTCCATGCTGTGCATGAAGTCACGGGTGTACTTGCCCTGGATCTCGGTGAAGGTGGTGTTGCGCAGGTGCTCGCCGGACTCCAGCGAGAACCAGTTCCAGTCGTCCGGGATCAGTGGGTGCAGCCGGTAGACGGTGACGAACTCCTCGGTCAGCGAGAACGGCGCCGTGTGGTGATCGACCGGCGAGCCGACGATGCCCGACAGTGCCTCGCTGTCGCCGACACGGCCGATCTTCTCCTTGAAGGTCTCGCCGAGTGCGCCGTACCAGTTGGCGTTCATACCGATCTGCAGCGCCGGGTGGCGCAGCACGCAGGTCGTCCACTCCACGGTGTGAATCTTGGCCATCAGCGCCGAGACGACCAGGACCGCGGTCTGGTAGAGACGCTGGTCGTTGAAGCTCGGGTAGGCCTTCTTCAACGCGTCGCAGACGGCGTTGTGCTCGCGGGCGAACAGGGTGTGCAGCAGGCCGACGCCGACCCAGTAGTTCTCCTCGAACCCGGTCAGGTCGATACCGGCGGTCCCGACGCTCTCCGGCAGGCGCCCGTTCTCCTGGACCTTGACCTTGCCGTCGGTGAAGGTGCGGACCTCGGACTGCTTGTCCTTGCCCGTGCCGTACACCTGCGAACCGTCCCACCAGTGCGTCTCGGTGTTGGCGAACACCGGCGCGGGCTGACCGTCGACGATCTCCTTGCCGTTCATCGGGATGGTCCGGCGGATCTGCATCGGGTTCCGCGGGAAATCGTCACCGTCGCGCAGTGGGATGTCGATGACCTTGTCCGGGTCGCCATTGCCGTGGAAGAACCAGTTGTGGTTCTCGAACTGGATCCACGCCGCGGCCAGCGAGTTGATGATGCCGGCCGGCTTGAACGAGTCACGGGCCATGAGCTTGCGACTGATCAGGCGGGGGTCCGGATCCAGCAGCTTCTTGGTGTGGGTGATCGTCATGTTCGGCGGGACGTTACGGCCGAAGCCGGTGCCGGCCGCACCCATCCACGGGTCGGACAAGTCGTTGAACGTGCCGTCGGGGGTACGACCCTGCTTGGCCTCCTCGCTCGGCGCACCGAGATCGGTGGTCGGGCGAATCCCCTCACCCTCGAAAAGGTTCTCCTCGCGCATCTTGTCTCGCACGCTTGCCAGCGCGTGCACCTGCATGATCAACGACGGATGCTCGTACCACTGCTTGTCGCTCATATTTCGGCCCCTCGGACGTTGGTGTGTTGGTAGGTGGATTCAGGGTTTCAGCGCGGCATGCGCAGCGCGAAGTAACCGATCTTGTTGTAACCCGAATCGGTTCTGAACAGGATCTTTCCGAGGTACACGCCGGGCACCAGCTCGACGAGCTCATCGCGGACACTGCGGATTATCAGCTTCGGGTTCGACTCGATGTCGGCGTAGTCGATCACCATCACGTTGATGTCCGGATCGTCCTTGCCGGGCTCGACGTAGGTCTTGAAGTCGAAGGCCAGCTTGCCGTCGATGTGGTCCTTCATCGAGTACAGCGGCCACAGCAGCTTGCCGACCAGGCCGGTGCTCTTGGTCAGCCGGTTGTCGCCGGTCGCGGCCTGGTTGTCGAACCGCTTGCCCTGCCAGGGCATCCACAGTGCGGTGATACCACGCACGACGGTGTCGAACTTCGGATTGGTGGTGGTCATCACCAGCATGCCCTCGGTGGCGCCGTGCAGATCGGTCGGCGCGGTACCCAGCCGGAACAGCTCATTGAGGTCCGCGTCGGCGCCCTCGGGATCGGTACCGGACCGCTTGGAAAGGTCGTCGATCCACGCCCACGTCGAATCGGCCGCCCCCTCGGCATGCGCCTTCACCGAGTCGCGCAGCCACTCCAGCTTGCCAGCCACGCCGGTGACAACGGTGTCGGGTTCCTTGGCCATGAGAATTCCTCCTTGAATGCTTCTCGCGTAAAGCGGACGTGCAGGGATCGTATTGGGATGGGCACACTTTTCGCAGGATTATTCGCAACGGGGCGTGGTGCCTGACGTATCTTTCTTTGCTGCTGTTTTCAAACACCAATTCAACGACGCCGTCCGGTCCGGTGATGCACGCCGTACAGCCCGATTTGGCGAACCGATCCGGATGACGAACGATACGTCGCAGCACTGCCCATGGCCCGAGCCTGGCCCGTACGGCAAACATCGTCCGCATCCTGAGCGCTGCGCCGCGACGGGTTCCTCCGAACTCCCCGGGCCCCGGAAGCGGTTGCCGGGATTTCCACCGCACCCAGGGCAAGCCGGGAACCGGGTCCCCGGCTACCCGAAGGGCGGATCGCCGACACCGGCGATCATGTGTGTGCCCCAGGGCGTCTGTTCGACCACCCGTGCCGTTGCGGTGTGGTCGTCGATGGTCAGCGTCATCCCGGCCGGGCGTCCGGCAGGCAGTGCCTCATAGACCGTGCCCTGCCAGTGGTAGCGGCCGTCGATGGCATCGAGATGCCCGGTCAGCCGAACGCGGCTCGCAAACGACCGACCACCGACGGTGACCGTCGCCGGGCCGTCGTAGAGGTCATCCGGGCCGGGCTGCTCACCGGTCAAGTAGAAGCGCGGTTCGACGGGCTGCGGGCGCCAGCGATGCAGGACGACGGTGCCCCTCGCCTCGATCCGGGCGGCGCCGGAGCGCTCGATCAGCCGTAGACAGCGGGTGACGTAGCGCGCCTCCCGACGGGCGTCCAGACCGGGGATCCGGAAGTAGTTCGGGACGCCGTGGCCGGCGATGACCGGCTTCGTCGAGGGCCGGGCATCCACCACGATCGCCGCGGTCGCCGTCGTGCCGTCGGGCGCGGTCACCGTCCAGGTCTCGGTGGTGCTGTCGAACTCCGCCGCTGCCTTGTCACTCAGCCTGACGCACTGCGCGACGTCCAGTCCGGTCGGCACCGCGGCGCCGATCACGATGACGCTCAACGGAATCCGGCCCGTCGCCACATCCACCGGCTGAGCCGGCCCATCAGTCCGACCTCCTCGAAGAAGGCGCCGAGCGGGGCGAACGACTCCCGGCACTTCTGCTGGAAGTGCGGGTTGGCCCGGGCGACCCGGCGCATCTGCTTGCCGTCCAGTCCGGCCCGGTCGTAATACACCGGGAGGGTGAACAGCATCCGGTAGAACGGTCCACCGATTCCGTGGATGTTCGCCATCAGCACCTTGCGGTACCACGGCATGGCCGGTGCCAGTTTGCGCAGGCCCTCCCGGGCGAACTGAATGTGGCGGGCCTCCTCGGTGACGTGAATACGCATCAGCCGGCGGACGATCGGCTGCAACTCGGGATCGTCGAGGATCTGGCGTTGCAGCGAGTCGAAGATCTCCTCGCCGACCAGGGCCGCCCCCCACAGCACCGGACCGCGGAAGGTGAACGGCAAGGCGTTGATGACGATCCGCTGGAACAGACTGGGCCGCACCGGGATGCCGCCGATGCGGTCGATCGTCTTTCCGAACATCACCATGTGCCGAGTCTCATCGCCCAGTTCGGTGAGCATGTACTGGGTGGCCTTGGCGGTGGGATTGGTGTGCATGATGGCGCGCAGCAACCCCTGGTTGAGGATGTTCTCGAACCAGATCCCGGCCGAGAGCATGTTGACCAGCTGTTGGCGCGACAATTCCCGCTGTTGGTCGCGGGTCATCGCGTCCCACTCCGCTGTGCCGTAGAGCGTGATCATCTGCGGTGGGAGGAAGAACTTGTCCGGGTCGATCGGGGCGTCCCAGTCGATGTCGACGACGGGGTCGTAGGACTTCTTGATCGAACCGTTGAGGAGCCGCTCGGAAAACTGTTCCCGGGTACGACCCCGGGTATCGGCGGGCGAAATCGATGTGGTCACCAGGGACGACCCTTCGTCAGCAAGCAGTACCTGTGAAAGTAGGTCCGCTGCAGCACGATGTCAATACCATCGGTATCGGATACTTGCGGTCCCGGCTTCTCGGCCGGTGCACATCTGGCCAGCCCGACCGGCCTGTGGAAGCATCGGATCATGACGTCGATGCACTACCGCACGGTTGACAGTCCGGTCGGCCCCCTCACCCTGGCCGGCGTCGGTTCGACGCTGATGCACCTGCGGATGGCCGGCCAGACCCATGAACCGGACCGCTCGGACTGGCAACCGGGCGGCGCCCGGGCATTCGACGACGTCGTCGCGCAACTCGAGGCCTACTTCGCCGGATCACTGACGGAATTCGACGTCGACCTCCGCGTGGACGGAACGGATTTCCAGCGCCGGGTCTGGACGGCGCTTCGCACCATCCCCTACGGCGAGACCCGTTCCTACGGCGAGATCGCCGACCAGATCGGATCGCCAGGCGCCTCGCGGGCGGTTGGCCTGGCCAATGGCCGCAACCCGATCAGCATCATCGTGCCCTGCCACCGGGTCGTCGGGTCCACCGGCGGCCTGACCGGCTACGGCGGTGGCATCGACCGCAAGCGGGCCCTGCTGGCCCTCGAGACCGAACCGGTGCCGGCGTTGTTCGGAGTCGGCGGGAGCGGGTCGTGACCGAGTTCACCGCGGCGGGTCTGCAGGATTTCAACAGCCGCATCGTGGCGGAGTTCCGCGCCAACGGCGGCAAGGTCGGACCGCCCTTCGAGGGTGCGACCCTGCTGCTGCTCACGACGACGGGCGCGAAGTCGGGCCTGCCGCGCCTGGCGCCGCTGGCCTATCTGCAGATCGACGACATGATGGTGATCGTCGGCTCGAAGGCCGGCTCCGACACCAACCCGGACTGGGTCCACAACCTGCGGGCCGATCCGCGCGCGCATATCGAGGTCGGCACCGATGCCTACGACGTCGTCGCGCGGGAGATGCCGCTCGACGAACGCAATGCGGCTTATCCGAAGATCGTCGCCGCGGCGCCGGGGTTCGGTGAATATCAGGAGAAAACGAATCGGGTTATCCCGCTATTCGAACTCCAAAGGATCTAAAGGGCGATATCCCGAAATAGTCCATGAAAGGCGGAACGCCCCCCGATTTCTCGGGGGGCGTTCCTAATTTGTGTTCGGCGGTGTCCTACTTTTCCACCCTGTTGGGTAGTATCATCGGCGCTGGCTGGCTTAGCTTCCGGGTTCGGGATGGGTCCGGGCGTTTCCCTGCCGCTATGGCCGCCGTAACTTTATGTAAATTGTTGAGTTGCC
>CAISDL010000002.1 GCA_903884065.1 uncultured Actinomycetes bacterium
AGGCTTCGGCCTTCTCGACGGCCGCGGGGTGGATGTCCTCGGGCAGGTCTCGGACGAACTTCTGGATGGCACGCAGGTGCTCGACGTCGAGCAGGCCCGCGTCCCAGGCGGTGGCCGTCGCCGGCAACACCGGAGGCAGGGTCTGGCCGGTGAGAGTGGTGCGTTGCTGCAGTTGCTCGGCGTCGCGGATGCGCCGGCGCGCCTCGGCGGGGCTGATGCGCACCACATCGGCGATCACCTTCGCGCACGCCCCGCCCAGGGCCGCATCGCCGCAGCGCGCCAGGGAACCGGCCAGCACGTAGGTGCGCGACCGGATGCCCCGCGCCAGCGTTTCCAGCCGTTCCAGTGCGTCCAACCGCTCGCGAACCGACAGCGCGTCGACATCGACAGCGGCCAACACCTCGACCCCGCGGCCGAGCGCCTCCAGCGCAACCGATATCGAACTCATGTTCGAAACAATACGTCGGCCCACCGACCGAAACGCGCCCATCACCCTCGCCTGTGGATCAACGCGGGACTGTGGAAAACGCCTAACTTCCCGTCCAGTTCGGGGGGCGCTTCTCGGCGAAGGCGATCGCCCCCTCCTTGGCGTCGTTGGACCCGAACACCGGCATGATGATTTTCATCTGCTCGCGCCACTGGTCCTCGGGGGTCCATCCGCGCGACTCCACGATGATCCGCTTGGTGGCCGCCACCGCCAGTGGGCCGTTGGCGGTGATCCGCTCGGCCAACCCGATAGCCGCCTCCAACGCGTGACCGGGCTCGGCAAGCACGTTGACCATGCCGAGTTCGTGAGCACGTTCGGCGGAGAGCTGATCGCCGGTCAGCGCCAACTCCATCGCGATCGCGGAGGGAATGCGCTGCGGCAGTCGCAGCAACCCTCCCCCGGCGGCCACCAGTCCGCGCTTGACCTCGGGGATGCCGAACGCCGAATTCCGCGCCGCCACAATGAGATCGGTGGCCAACGCCAGCTCGGTACCGCCGGCCAGTGCATACCCCTCCACCGCGGCGATGAGCGGCTTGACCGGGGGCCGCTCGGTGAAGCCCAATCCGCGGCCCTTGACCGCAACGTTCTCCCCGCGGGCGAACGCCTTGAGGTCCATGCCGGCGCAGAACATCCCGCCAGCCCCGGTGAGGATCCCCACCGAGAGCCCGGGATCGTCGTCGAGTTGGTCCATCGCGGCCGCGAGGCCGTGGCTCACCGCGGCGTTGGCGGCGTTCTTGGCCTCCGGCCGGTTGATGGTGATGATCAGAATGCGGTCACGCTTCTCGGTAAGGACGGCGTCACTGCCGGCTTCTTCGCTCATCCGGCGATGGTATCCAGCGGCATAATGGCGGCCATGCCCAACGACGACATCCACCCGGAGCTACGCCGGGTGGCGCGGTTCGTCCCCACACTGACCATTCACCGGTGGGCTCTTCCGCTGGTGCGCAGACTCACCTTGCGCCGGCCGGGCAACGACGGCGTCGACGTGCTCATGCTGCCGTCCGGCGCGGGTGCCCGGTTGTACCGCCCGGCGGGAACGACCGACCCGACCCCCGCGCTGCTGTGGATTCACGGCGGCGGCTACCTGATCGGCAGCCCCGAACAGGACGACGTGCTGTGTCGCCGCTACGTCGACCGGTTGGGCATCACCGTCGCGGCCGTCCGGTACCGCCTTGCTCCCGAACACCCGTACCCCGTGCCCCTCGAAGACTGCTACAGCGTGCTCACGTGGCTGGCCGGACTGCCCGGGGTCGACTCGGCTCGGATCGCCATCGGCGGGGCCAGCGCGGGCGGTGGACTGACCGCGGCGCTGGCCTTTCTGACCAGAGACCGCGGCGAGGTGACTCCGGTGCTGCAGGTGCTGTCCTATCCCATGCTCGATGACAGAACCATCGACCCCGCGCTCGACAAACCCGGCTTCCGGTTGTGGAACACCAAGAACAATCGGTTCGGCTGGGCCTCCTACCTCGGTAGCGCCGACCGCGAGTCGGCCGTGCCGGCCCGTCGTTCCGATCTGGAGGGTTTACCGCCGGCGTGGCTCGGTGTCGGGACACTTGACCTGTTCCACGGCGAAGACCTGACCTATGCGGAGCGGCTCAATGCCGCCGGTGTCCCGTGCGAGGTGCACGAGGTGCCGGGCGCTTTCCACGGATTCGACGGGATCGCCCCGAAAGCCGCCATCTCCCAGGCTTATTTCGACAGCACATGTGCGGCCCTGCGCGGCGCCCTGACGCCGGTCGGGTGATCGACGATGTCCACCGCGCTCAACTCCGAACTACGCGCCCTGCGCGACGCCGTCGCCGACCTGCTGGCCAAACGCTCACCCGAGGCGGAGGTGCGCCGCCTGATGGCCGGTGACACCGGGTACGACGCCGACGTCTGGGCCGAGATGGCCGCCATGGGTCTGCTGGGTCTCACGATTCCCGAGGAGTTCGGCGGTACCGGCGCGGGAGCGGCGGAACTGGCCGTCGTGAGCGAGCAGATGGGGGCGGCACTGCTGTGCGCACCGTTTCTGTCCGCCGCGGTCCTGACCCCGTATCTGCTGCTGGCCCTGGGTGATACCGCCGAGTGCGCCGAGGCACTCCCCCGCGTCGCCGCGGGCGAGTTGATCGCGACCGTGGCATTCGCCGAACGTGGGGACGCCCGCCCGCCGCAACACCCGGCCACCGTCGCGACCGATGACGACGGGGGCTGGTCACTGACCGGCGAGAAGAACTTCATTCTCGACGCCACCGCCGCCGAACGCTTCTATGTTCTGGCTCAGTGTGATTCCGGCGCAGGGATTTTCGCCGTCGATCGCCACGCGCCCGGCCTGTCGGCGTCCGCGCTGAGCACCGTCGACCAGACCCGCAAGCAAGGCCGGCTCACGCTCACCAACACCCCCGGCCGGCTTGTCGGCACCATCGGGGCGGGGTCGGCGGCACTCGACGCCGCGCTGGACCGCTCTGCGATCGCGCTGATCGCCGAGCAGGCCGGCGGTGCGATGCACGCCATGGGAATGGCAGTCGACTACGCCCGCAACCGATTCCAGTTCGCACGGGCGATCGGCAGTTTTCAGGCCGTCAAACACCTCTGCGTCGACATGCTGCTCGAGGCCCAGTCGACGGTGTCGGCCGCGCGTCACGTCGCCGCGGCCTTCGACGCCGGAGAGTCCGACCGGCTCACCGATCTCGCACTGGCGCAGGCGTACTGCTCGGAGGCGTATGTGAGCACCGCCGCGACCACGATCCAGGTGCACGGCGGTATCGGCTTCACCTGGGAACACCCGGCCCATCTCTACCTGCGCCGGGCCCGTACCGATGCGCAGATCTTCGGCGACCCGGCGTGGCACCGCGAGCGGTATGTGCGACTGCGAGAGGAGATCTCATGAACGACTCGACTGACGATCAGGTCCGCGCGGACGTCCGAGCATGGCTGGCGGAGAACTGGGATCCCGCAATGGACCGTGGCGAGTGGTCACTCCGGGTGTTCGACGCCGGTTGGTCGGCCCCTAGTTGGGAGCCGAAGTGGGGCGGGCGGGGCCTCACCGATACCCAATCCCGAATAGTGGCGAAGGAATTCGCGGCCGTCGGCGCCCGCGGCAGTGGTATGGACCGCTCCGACCTGCTGGCCTGCACCCTGCAGGATCTGGGCACCGAGGAGCAGAAGCAGCGGCTGATCCCACCGTCGGTGCGCGGCGAGACCCGCTGGTGCCTGCTTTACAGCGAACCCGGCGCCGGTTCGGATCTCGCCGGCCTGCGCACCCGGGCCGAGCGGGACGGCGACGACTGGGTGGTCAACGGCCAGAAGGTGTGGACGTCATTCGCCAAGACGGCCGACTACGGACTGCTGGTCGCGCGGACGGACTGGGATGCGCCCAAGCACAAGGGAATCAGCTTCTTCATCTTCCCGATGCGCCAGCCCGGGGTGGAAGTCCGGCCGATTCACCAGATCACCGGTGAGTCGGAGTTCAACGAGGTGTTCATCACCGACGCTCGGGTTCCGCACGCCAACCTGGTGGGCGAACCCGGCGGCGGCTGGCCGGTGTTGCAGTCGGCGCTGGCCTACGAGCGTCGGCTGATGGGTGACCTTGCCCGGACCGCGCGCTCCAGCCGCGACCTCAAGCCCGACGCCGACAGCCTGATCGGCATGGCCCGCTCCGCCGGGAAGCTGGCCGACCCCTTCATCCGCCAGGAGATCGCCCGGGTCGAGGCGTATGCGGCAGTCAACCGCTGGAACACCCGGCGGGCGAAGGCGACCGGGGACCGGGCCGAGGCCGCCACCCTGTTGGCGCTGGGCAAAATCGCGATGTCCCGGATCCTGCATGAGACGGCCGCCGTGCAGACCGAGATCGTCGGGCCGCAATCGATGCTCGCCGGGCCCGAGAACCCCGTGGGCGACGGGGTCACCTTCCGCACGCTCAACGCCTACTTCACCTCGATCGGCGGCGGAACCGACCAGATCCAGCGCAACATCGTCGGCGAGCGGGTGCTGGGGCTGCCCAAGGAGCCCGAGCCTTTCAAGGACGCCCCGTTCCGAGACCTGCCCACCGGTTCCTGACTTCATTGCCGGGAGGAATGAGTAACCTCATACTCGACGTCGGCCACCCTGCGGGCCGATTCCACCACCGAGGAAAGAGTCCGCCGCCATGGTCGCAAACGACAAGTCATGGAATGAACTGCGCGAGGGGGAAGACGCCCGTCGGCTGCGCGAGTTCCCAGCTTTCGGGAATTTCTCCGACGACGAGCTGCACCGCCTCGTCCGGGCAGCACATCACGATTCAACGTCCGCGCCGTGGCCGCTGATTCATGAACAGACCCCCTCGGATGCCTGCTACATCCTGCTCAGCGGCGAGGTAGGGGTATACGTCGGCCGGGACCACATCGCGACGTTGGGACCGGGCGAGGTGATCGGCGAATCCGCCCTCCGCAGTGGGAAGCTGCGCTCGGCGACGGTGACAACGACCGGGCCGACCGAGGTGCTGCGTATCGAGCGCGATGATCTTGCGAGCCTGCTCGACGAGATCCCCGCATTGCGTGAACTGATCGACGCGACTGCGGCGCAACACGTTCCCGTGACTCCCGCCCACGCGCCGGAGGACTCGGAACCGAAGCGCGCCAAGGTCAACGCCGCAGTCCCCACGGACCTGGTCAGTCGGTTCGAAGAAGCTGCCAAGGGTGCCGGCGTGGGTGTCGCGGCCGCACTCGAGGATGCACTCGCCCAGTGGATCGACCGCAACAGCTGAGGCTGATCAGCGGAAGTGCAGGACGTCGCTGCCCCAGGCCGCACGGATGGGGGCGTCGGCGTCGTACACCATGGAGTCGGACCGGTCGATGATCAGGCAGGCGCGGTCGGCCTCCTGATACGGGGTCCATTCCGGTTCGCCCGGTAACCCGATGGGCTTGGCGTGGGTGGCGAAATTGACCCAGCGCGTGCGGATGCGCTTGGACACCGCCTTCGCGGTCTTGGTCCCGCCCAGTTTCAGCGTGACGTCCTTGGGTGCACCGAGAGTGCCCCAGACATAGGGCAATTCGGTGGCATGGGCCGCACCGACCAGGAGCAGCTTCATCAGCGGGCTGGCGTAGTCGAACCGGTAGAGGTAGACCGGGGCCACCCTGCTGTGGCCTTCGGAGAACCAGACCGACGGCATGCGGAACCCGACGTCGCTGCCAATGCTGAGCGCACGAGCCTTCCCCCGGTAGACCGACCCGAGTTTCTCCTCGGTGGGCAACTGAAGGTCCGGTTGCTCGGCGGCGATCTCGTTGAACATCGAGGTGATTGCCCGCGGGGTGATCGGCAGCAACGGTGAGCGCATCAGCCGGAACAGCGCGGCCTCGTTCTTGTTGGTGCCGATGACCAGGGGCACCGGATGGGTTCTGCCCTCGCGGGCCAGTTTCACCGGGTAGTCGTGCAGCAGATCGCCATCGACGATCGGCACGAAAGCCAGAGTGCCCGGATTGCGCACCGGGACTTCGTCGAAGACCTTCTTGGTGGCCGACAACAGCGCGGGTACGCCGACCTGCGCGAGCCGATCCGGTTGGGACGCAGGGATTCCCAGATGCTCGAGCACCTCGTGGGTCACCCGCTGAGCGCGTTTGTGGTCATAGACCGAGGTGGCCGGCGAACTCTGGGCGATCGCGGTGTTGAACAGGCCCTCGGCGGCGGGAACCGCGAGCAGGGTGGTCACGATCCCGGCGCCGGCCGACTCGCCGAAGAGCGTGACCCGCGAGGGGTCCCCGCCGAAGGCGGCGATGTTGTCGCGGACCCAACACAACCCGGCCAGGACGTCACGGAGGCCGACGTTGGAGTCGAACCGTCCTCCGCCGGCAAGATCGGACAGGTCCAGGAAGCCGAAGACCCCGACCCGGTAGTTCAGCGAGACGACCACGACATCGCCGCTGCCGGCCAACCGGCGCCCGTCGTAGAGCGGCTGACTGCTCGACCCGAGAACGTAGGCCCCGCCGTGCAGCCACACCATCACCGGCTTGCCGTCGCCGGGCGCCGTTCCCGACGGTGCCCAGACATTGACGAACAGGCAGTCCTCGTTCGGCGCGGCCCCGAGATCGAGGGGAAAGTTGGGCACCGGCGGCTGCGGGCACACGCAGCCGAAATCGTCGGCGTCGGCGACCTCGGTCCACCGCTGCGGGGGTTGCGGTGCGCGGAACCGCAGATCACCGACCGGGGGGGCGGCATACCGCACGCCCTTCCAGGACATGGCGGTGCCGTCGTCGATACCGCGAACCGGACCGTAGACCGTGTCCACGACGGGATGATGGATCGGCATTGATCCTCCTGATCGGCGTAACAGTCCTAATGTTACCCGCCGGTAATGCCCCTAAAAGTGCAGTGCTGTGTAGCGCCAGTCCAAAACCGGCCGGTCAGCGCCCTCGTCGCCGACGGCGTAGACCTGCGAGCGCAGGGTCAGCACCCCACCGCGGTCGCCTGGCAGCGGGTCGGCCCGCTCGATGTGCAGATCGCTGTAGAGCGTGTCGCCTTCGGCCACCGGGCCGGTGTGATCGCAGGACTGCCAGCCCAGGACCGTGACGAGATTCGGCAGCATCCTGCTCGCCTGGGCAAGGGCGAGGCCGATGGTATGCCCGCCGTACACCAGGCGTGCGCCGCCGGTGCGCCGATCATGATGGGTGGCAGCGATATTCAGGGTCAGCCGGGCCAACTCCGGCGCGGAACTGACGACGTCGGCCGTGCTGCGCAGCACCGAGCCGGCCAGGTCGGCGCGGAAGTGCGGGCCCGGAATACGACGGCGGAAGGCGTCGGCGTTCCAATGGAGGGTCGGGTCGGCGGCGGGTGCGGGTCCGGCGCCGATTGCCGACAGGTCGTCGGCGTAGCCGGTGTCGTTGCCGCGGCCGGCGGCGTCCGGACTCAGCGGCAGCATCGCGCAGCGGTGGAAGTCGAGCACCAACTGCCCGATCTGGTCGACGGTGGTCATCCGCAGCACCGCCAGACCGGTCGGGACGCGGTCGGGCTTCGGGCTGTTCTGCTTGAGGGCGACGACCTCGGTTCGGGTGAACAGGCTGTCACCGATGACCGGGAATCGGTGGAAGGTCACGCCGCGGTAGAACAGATTGGCCTTGACCCGCTGCGTCGCCAGGGTGGACTGGCCGATCGCCACGTCACACACCAGCGCCGGGTGCGCCAGGACGGCCGGCACACCGGTCACGGCGTGCGCCAGTTCGGCGTCCAGGGCCAACCGCAGTCGGTCGCCGAGAATCGCCTGGTGTGTGGCCGCGACGCCGGGGGTGAGCGTCATGGACGGTGCCTGATCAAACACCTGCCCGACGACGAGGTCGTCGAAATACGGTCCGCCCGCGGCTGACACGTCTGCCGATCAGGTCGGCTGTGTGGACGCGGCGAGAACGCCGAACGCCACGAGACCCACGTAGAAGAGCACCCCGAGAACCCAGAGCGCGGTGCCGATGATGCCCATGATGAAGCCGGCCTGGGCCTGCCCGCGGCCGCCCACTCGGCCGCCGGAGGCGTCGATCTCCCGCATCGACTTGCGCCCCAGCCAGATCGCGAACGGCGATGCCACGCCGCAGCACACCAGGCCCAGGATTCCCAGGACCATGGCCGTCACGGCCTGCGGATGGTCGGGGGGCCGCACCGGATATACCCCGGGATATCCGGCGGGGTAGGGCTGATACGGCATTGCCGCACCCGGATAGGCGGGACCTGGCGGCGGCGGGTAGCCGTACCCGGACGGGTCATAGCCTTCCGGCGGCCGAAACGACGCCTGGTTCGGGTCGAACGGCTGGTTCGGGTCGAACGGCCGGTTCGGGTCGAACGGCTGCGGACTCCCCCACGGATTACTCATGACGCAGAAGCTTGCCATAGCGATCCCGGGGCCTCACCGGCCTCACGGCGCCGAGTACCGGGCGATCAGGCTCTGCTTGTAGAGCTTGCCGGTGTCGGTCCGCGGCAGCTGCCGCTCGAAGGACAGCGACCGCGGACACTTGTAGTGCGCCAGTCGTTCACGCAGCCACCCCAGCAGCTCCTCGGCGAACTCATCCGTGGCCTCGGCGGGGTCGACGAGTTGCACCACACCCTTGACCGACTGGCCCATCTCGTCCTCGGGAATGCCGAAGACTGCCGCGTCGAGCACCCGGGGATGGGTGACGAGCATGTTCTCGGCCTCCTGCGGATAGATGTTGACCCCGCCGGAGATGATCATGTGGTGTCGCCGGTCGGTGAGGTACAGATAGCCGTCCTCGTCGAGGTAACCGATGTCGCCGACCGTCATCCAGCCACGATGATGCCGTGAGGCGGCGGTCTTTTCGGCGTCGTTGAGGTACTCGAAGCTGGCGCCGCTCTCGAAGTAGATCTCTCCGGGCTGCCCCGGCGGAAGCTCGTTGCCATCCTCGCCGACGATATGCAGCGCGCCGCCCATGGGTCGCCCCACCGAACCGGGATGCGCCAGCCAATCCTCGGCGGTGATGAGCGTGGAACCGATGGCTTCCGAGGAGGCGTAGTACTCGTCGACGATCGGGCCCCACCAGTCGATCATCTGCCGCTTGATCTCCACCGGGCACGGCGCAGCGGCGTGCATGACGCGCTGCAGACTGGAAACGTCGTAGGAATCACGAATGGCCGCAGGCAGTTTCAGCATCCGGGTGAACATCACCGGGACGAACTGTCCGTGCGTCACCCGGTGTTGCCGGATAGCGTCCAAGGTTGCCTCGGCATCGAACTTATCCATCACCACCACAGGCACTCCCGCAGCCTGCATCGTCATCGACCAGACCGACGGCGCGGTGTGGTAGAGCGGCGCGGGGCTCAGGTAGACCCCGTCGGGGTTCATCCAGAACGCGACGAGAGCGCCCATCAGCGCAGGGGCCTGCGAGGGCGGGAGATGCGACAGCGCGCGCTTGATGCCCTTAGGCCGACCCGTGGTTCCCGAGGAGTACTGCAGGAGATCGCCCTCGATCTCATCGGGGATGGGTGTATCCGGTTGATCGGCAATGCATTCCGGGTAACGCTGCCAGCCATCGAGATCGGCGTTCGCCATGATCAGTAACCCGGGCAGTCCGTTGGGAAGGTGCTCGGCCAGACCTCGGAGAACCGGACCCATCGCCGCAGAGCCGACGATCGCCTTCGCCGAACTGTTGTCGATGATGTAGGCGGCCTCGGCCGCGGTGAGGTGGGTGTTGATCGGCACGTAGTAGAGGCCGCAGCGACGGGCGGCCCACATCACCGTGTGGTAGTGCTCGTTGTTCTCCATGAGGATGGCCGCGGCGTCACCCTCGCGCAATCCGTGGGAACGGAACAGATGGGCCAATTGGTTTGCGCGCTTTTCCATCTCGCCGAAGGTGACGACCGTCCCCGACGGATACATGATGACGGCCGGCTTGTCCGGGGTGGCCTCGGCATGATCGCGGATCTGCATGTCTCGAGACACTACGAGATGACGGTGACCACCCCGGTGTCGAGGCTGTAGTACCCGGCGACGACTCGGAGGCGGCCCGAATCGAGGAAACTCTTCAACTCGGGCGATCCCATGATCTGGTCTCGGGACTGCTCGGCGTTGGCCCGGATCGAGTTGTCCAGCAAGTCACCTGGACGACCGCTGGCGACCCCCACCGCCGGGGTGATCGCGTCGACCAGTGCGGCGACGTCGCCGTGCGGCGGTGTATGCGGTGGTCGCAAGGCCTCCAGAGTCGCCGACACCGCCCCGCAGTTCTGGTGGCCGAGGACCATGATCAGCGGGGTTTCGAGATGGTCCACCGCATACTCGATGCTGCCCATCCCGTCACGATCGACGACGTTTCCGGCCACTCGCACCACGAACAGGTCCCCGAGGCCCTGGTCGAAGATCACCTCGGGCGGAAGCCGGGAATCCGAACAGCTGAGCAGCACCGCGTACGGCTGCTGCGAACCCGAGAGTCGCTGCCGCGCTGCGGCATTCTGGTCCGGATGCACCATGCTGGCATCGACGAACCGCTGATTGCCCTTCTGCAGCTTGGCCAACGCCGTCGCCGGGTCATTGATGTCGGGTCGTGATCTCTCAGTGGTGATGGCCATGCCGGCCGGAACCGTCACCGTCACCGTCGGAGCGGCACTTCTGAGCCCCGTGGCACAGCCCGTGAGCGCGGAGACAGCGGCGGCACCGGCAAAGCCGAACAGCGCGCGCCGATTCACGTCCACCGCGCAACCCTACTGAGAGTCGGCCAGTCGCTGCTTGAGGGCGTCGAATTCGTCCTTCACCCCGGTCGGCAGTTTCTCGCCCAGGAATGCGAACCACTCCTCGATCTGCGGCAGTTCGGCGCGCCACTCGTCGGGATTGACGGCCAGGGCCTCCGCGACGTCGGCGTCATCGACATCCAGACCACTCACGTCGAGGTCGCCTGCGCCCGGGACGATGCCGATGGGTGTCGACACCCCGTTGGCCTTGCCCTCGACGCGCTCGATGATCCACTTCAGCACCCGGCTGTTCTCGCCGAATCCGGGCCACAGGAAACGGCCGTCGCCACCGCGGCGGAACCAGTTCACGAAGAAGATCTTGGGCAGCTTGGAGTCATCGGCGTTCTTGCCCAGATCCAGCCAGTGCTGGCAGTAGTCCCCGGCGCTGTAGCCCAGGAACGGCAGCATCGCCATCGGGTCGCGGCGAATGGTGCCGACCTCGCCCTCGGCGGCAGCGGTCTTCTCACTGCCCAGCGTCGCGCCGATGAACACACCGTGCTGCCAGTCGCGGGCCTGGGTCACCAGGGGGACGGTGGTCTTGCGGCGGCCGCCGAACAGAATCGCCGAGATCGGCACGCCTTGCGGATCGTCCCACTCGGGTGCCAACGTCGGGCACTGCGACATCGGGGTGCAGTAGCGTGAGTTCGGATGCGCGGCAGGCCCATCGGAGTCCGGCGTCCAATCGTTGCCCAACCAGTCCACCAGATGTTGGGGGTCGCCCTCGAGGCCCTCCCACCACACGCCGCCGTCGTCGGTCAGCGCCACATTGGTGAAGACGGTGTTGCCGGCGGCGATGGTCCTCATCGCGTTCGGATTGGAACTCCAGTTGGTGCCCGGTGCCACGCCGAAGAAACCGAACTCCGGGTTGACCGCGTAGAGCCGACCGTCCTTGCCGAACCGCATCCAGGCGATGTCGTCGCCGAGGGTCTCGGCGCGCCACCCGGGGATGGTGGGCTGAATCATGGCGAGGTTGGTCTTGCCGCAGGCGGACGGGAACGCCGCGGCCACGTAGTAGGCCTTGTTCTCCGGGGAGATGAGCTTGAGGATCAGCATGTGCTCGGCCAGCCAGCCCTCGTCGCGGGCCATCACCGAGGCGATCCGGAGCGAGTAGCACTTCTTGCCCAGCAACGCGTTTCCGCCGTAGCCGGAGCCGTAGCTCCAGATCTCGCGGGTTTCCGGGAAGTGGGTGATGTATTTGGTGTCGCTGCACGGCCAGGGGACGTCCTGCTGTCCCTGCTCCAGCGGAGCACCCAGTGAGTGCAGCGCCTTGACGAAGAACCCGTCGTCGCCGAGCTTGTCGAGGGCGGCCTTGCCCATCCGGGTCATCGTGCGCATCGAGACCACGACGTATTCCGAGTCGGTGATCTCCACACCGAGCTTGGGATCGTCGGCACCGAGCGGTCCCATGCAGAACGGCACCACATACATGGTGCGGCCGCGCATGCAGCCGCGGTAGAGGTCGGTCATGATGGCCCGCATCTCGTCCGGGGCCATCCAGTTGTTCGTGGGGCCGGCGTCGACCTCCCGCTCGGAGCAGATGTAGGTCCGGGACTCGACGCGGGCGACGTCCGACGGGGTCGAGCGGGCCAGATACGACGCCGGCTCCTCGCTGGCGGACAGCGGTGTGAAGGTGCCGGCGGCGACCAACTGCTCACAGAGCCGCCCGTACTCCTCGGCGGAGCCGTCGGCGAAGACGACGCGGTCCGGCTGCGTCAGCTCGGCGACCTCCCGCACCCAGGACAGCAAGCCGGGATGTGTCGTGGGTGCGTTCTCCAGACCTGGGATGGTCGCTGAGGTCATCGGTATCTCCCGCGTAGGTTGTTGCCGCCCGCAGGCCCTTCCGCGCAGCCGCGGGGACAGACGGCATCCTGACTGAAGGTTAACGCGGGCGCGATACCCATCGTTAATTGGGATTATCGCTCAGCCGCGGCCGCCCGTGATCCGGATTCGCCCCCGGAGCCGCCGTCGAGTTCGGCACGAACCCGCGCCAACTCGCCGATCCAGCCGTCAACGGTCGGGGCGGCCGTCGCGCGATCGGGTGACCCGACGGTGCCGGCAACGCCGATATGGGCCTCCAGCAGCGCGGACTCGGCGGCGAGTGCCCGTTCCTCCAGAGCGGTCCGCAGGCCCGCGGCCACCTCCGCCGCCCAGCGATCCAGCGCGCCGCGGGCGGTCAGCAGGCGGCGGGTGCGCACTACCCAGGCGGCGAGCGCCAGTCCGACACCGCCGCAGAGCGGGATCACCGCCGGCGCCAACGCCGGAACCACCTCGGCCAGGAATCTGCCGAGGGTCAGCGCGACGCCGATGCCGAAACCGGTCCCGACGACGGCGGCCAGCCGGTCCTCCTGGACCGCCCTGCGCCGCGGCGGCAGGTAGGTCTGAATCGGTCGCGACGGCGCCAGCGCGGGAACGGCCGTACAGGCGCCGGTGGCGACCTCCGCCATGCAGTGCGCCACGGCACTGTCGAACTCGTCGGCCACCCGCTGCGCCCGTTCATGCACCCGCCCGTCGAAGGAATCAAGACCCCGGCGGGACACCACGGCCGCCTCGCTCTGCACGTCGGTCCGCAACGCCGCGGACGCCGCCCTGGCCTGCGCGGCAAGCTGTAACCGTGCCTGCTGAATCCGAACCCGCACGGCACTGCGCCGGACGGCCTGCGCCCGTAGCGTCGCGCGGGTGGCGGCCTCGCGCTCGTGCCCGGCGATCCGGCGCTGCAGCATCCACTCCCGGGTGCGCAACAGGTTCCGCTGCCGGCGATGCACGTCGTCCAACTCGGCGCGGACCGCGTCGACGAGCGGTTCGATGAGTACCGGCCCGACCTCCGGCTCGGCTGCCACGCCGACCCAGGGCACGGCCCGCCACCGGGCCGACGCGGTCCGGTTGGTGTCGAGCACCGCCCGCCAGGTGCGGTGCACATCGATCTTGGAGACCGCGGCGACCACCGCATCGGTGCGGCCCGCCGACGCGGCGAGCAGCGCGGCATCGCAGTCGCTCATCGGAGCGGCCGCGGAGGTCACGAAGACCACCGCGTCCGGGATCTGCCCGGGCGCCAGATGTGCCGGCTCGACGATCGCGCACCCCTCGAGTCGGCCGCGCAGGGCCCTGGCCACGCCGGCAGCACCCGCCAGGGACGGCCCGACCACCAGAACGGTGTCGGTCATCGCCGGGCCGCCGGAGCGTCGTCGGCGCGCGCCCACAGACGCAATGCGCCGCGGGCGATGTCCGTCGCGCAGGCCCGATGCAGTGCCGACACCGGGCCGACCGCGTAGCGCTGCCAGTGAATCGCGCGGCGGAGCTGATCGGAGCGGGTGGCCTCCGAGCGGTCGGGAACGCCGGCCGCCCCAACGACGGCGGCAGCCGCAGCCATCCGGGCGAGCACCACGTCGTCTCCGGTGAGCACCCGGGAGTCCCGGGCCGCCATTGCCGCCAACCCTGCGGTCAGCCTGCGGTAGCGCACCGGCGCCGCGGTGCGCTCGATCTCGGCAGACAGCTCCGCAAGGCCGCTCACCGTGCGCAGCAGGGCGGCCAGATCGTCACGGCGGGCTCCGGACCGGACGGCCGACACCGCGCACGCCGTCCCGAACAGATCGAGCTCCGCGCCAAGTCGGCGGCGGGCCGCGTCGGGCACCGCCTCCGGCGCCGTCGCCAGGATCCGCAGGGCATCGACCAGCGCCCGGTCCAGCACCGTGGGATCGGTCCCGGCGACAGCCAGCAGGGCCGACAGCGGACGGGTCGGGACGGCGGTGGCCCGCTCCAACTCCCGGCAGCGCCGCGTCGCCACCTCGATCGGTCCGTCGCCCCGGAAGCCGGCCAGGTCCGCCTTATTGAGCACAGCGACCGTGGGCCGTAGGGCTGAGGCCAACGCGGCGCGATCGTCAGCGTTCACCGTCTCGACGAACACATAGACCTCGACATCGGCGGACTCCCCGGGCCCCGCCACCGCCAGCCCGGCGCCGCGCAACGCGCGGGTCACGGTGCGTCGTCCCGATCCGGGCCGGCCGCCGACACCGACCAGCAGAGCCTGCGAGGGGTCGAGAACGGTCGCCGGGATCGGGCAGTCCACCACGGCGTCATGGTGGCAGCGGGCCGGGCGCGGCGCGAGTCACCGGAGAAGGCAACTGTTGGGTATCAATCTGGACTGCGATGAGGGTCCCACGGGGTTCATGGGCCACCATGGATCAATGCACGCGCAGCGCCTGGGTGGTTCAGCCACGCCCGAGACCGCCGCGCAACCCGCGCATCCCCCGCGCCGGGTGACCAGCTTCCGTTCCCGCCGCTCTTCGCTCAACGAAGCGCAGCAGGACGTGTGGAACCGCGTGTGGCCGACGCTGGGCCGGCAGGCGATCCCGGCCGGAACAGAGCCCGGTATCCCGGTGGAGCGCCTCGACGTCGCGGCGTGGTTCGGGCGGAGTGCTCCACCCGGCGGGCAGGAGCGCAGCGACCCGGGGAGAGGTCTGGTGTGTGAGATCGGCTGCGGCACCGGCACGTCCACCCTGGCCATGGCCCGGTCCGAGCCCGACGTCGACGTCATCGCCGTCGAGGTCTACCGCCGTGGCCTCGCCCAACTGCTCAGCGCGATCGACCGGGAGGCAGTGCCCAACATCCGACTGCTTCGCGGCGACGGTCTGGACGTGTTGGAGCACCTCGTGGGACCCGGATCGCTGACCGGCGTCCGAGTCTTCTTCCCCGACCCCTGGCCCAAATCCCGGCACCACAAGCGGCGCCTGCTGCAACGTTCGACGATCGCGCTGATCGCCGACCGTTTGCGGCCGGGCGGCGTGCTGCACGTGGCGACCGATCACGCCGGCTATGCCGGACAGATCGCCGAGGCCGGCGACGGTGAGCCCGCGCTGCGCCGGGCACAGCCCGGGGAGGCGCTGCCCATCTCGGTGCAGCGCCCCACCACCAAGTACGAGGAGAAGGCCCGCGTCGCGGGCAACGCGGTGACCGAGTTGGTCTGGGTGAGGCGACCATGACCGTGATCGACCAGACCCCCGATCAGGCTCCCGCCCCGGACGACCCGCACACCGCCCCGGCGGCGAATGCCGAACCCGCACCGAAGCGGGTGCTGCTGGTTTGGGACGCACCCAACCTCGACATGGGCCTGGGCGGCATCCTCGGCGGCCGGCCGACTGCGGCCCACCGCCCCCGATTCGACGCCCTCGGCCGCTGGCTGCTGGCCCGCACCGCGGAGTTGGCCATCGGCCGGCCCGAAGTGTCGTTGGAGCCCGAGGCGACGGTGTTCACCAACATCGCCGCGGGCAGCGCCGACGTGGTCCGCCCATGGGTGGAGGCGTTGCGCAACGTGGGCTTCGCCGTCTTCGCCAAGCCGAAGATCGACGAGGACAGCGACGTGGACAGCGACATGCTGGCTCACATCGCCCTGCGGAACCGCGAAGGACTGGCCGGCGTGCTGGTGGCGTCAGCGGACGGGCAGGCCTTCCGGCTGCCGCTGGAGGACATCGCGAGATCCGGCACCCCGGTATGCGTTCTCGGATTTCGCGAACATGCCAGCTGGGCATTAGCGTCGGATACCTTGGAATTCGTCGACTTGGAGGACATTCCCGGTGTGTTCCGCGAACCCTTGCCCAGGATCGGCTTGGATTCGCTTCCAGAGCAAGGAGCGTGGCTGCAGCCGTTCCGGCCGTTGTCCACGTTGTTGACGTCGCGACTGTAGAGCCGCACGGTCGTGCGTTAGTACTCAGACGTAGTTAGTACTCAGACGTAGAGGAGATCGATGTTCGCCTGGTGGGGTCGAACCGTATACCGGTATCGATACATCGTTATCGGTCTCATGGTCGCGTTGTGTATCGGCGGCGGTATCTACGGCATGAGCCTGGGCAAGCACGTGACCCAGAGTGGTTTCTACGACGAGGGCAGCCAGTCGGTGGAGGCCTCGCTGCTCGCCGACGGCGCCTACGGCCGGGACACCTCGGGACACATCGTCGCCCTCTACACCGCTCCCGACGGCAAAACCGTCGACGACCCTGAGTTCACCAAGAAGATCCTCGACAATCTCGACCAGGCCCAGAAGGACCACCCCGACCAGATCCTCCGGGCGATCGGCTACTTCAAGAATCCCGAGCTCCTGGCGAACATGGCCGATGCCGACAAGAAGCACGCCTTCATGTCGATCCAGCTCAAGGGCGACAACGACGACACGATCCTGAACAACTACAAAGAGGTCAAGGACAGCTTCAACATCGACGGCATCGATGTGAAGCAGGCCGGCCTGCAGCCGCTGGCCAACGAACTGACCGGCACCATCGGTGTGGATCAGCAGCGCGCCGAGGTGGCGGCGATCCCACTGGTGGCGGTGCTGCTGTTCTTCGTCTTCGGCGGCGTGGTGGCCGCCAGCCTCCCGGCCATCATCGGTGGCCTGTCGATCGCCGGCGCCCTGGGCATCATGCGGATGACCGCCGAGGTGACCCCGGTGCACTTCTTCGCCCAGCCGGTGGTGACGCTGATCGGCCTGGGCATCGCCGTCGACTACGGACTGTTCATCGTCAGCAGATTCCGTGAGGAACTCGCCGAGGGCTACGACACCGAGTCCGCGGTGCGCCGCACGGTGATGACGGCCGGACGGACGGTGGTGTTCTCGGCCGTGATCATCGTGGCGTCGTCGTTGCCGCTGCTGTTGTTCCCGCAGGGCTTCCTGAAGTCGATCACCTACGCGATCATCGCCTCGGTGATGCTGGCCGCGATCCTGTCGATCACCGTGCTGGCGGCGAGCCTGGCCATCCTCGGCCCCAACGTCGACGCCCTCGGGGTCAACACCCTGCTCCGGGTGCCGTTCCTGCGCGACTGGCCGTTCTCCCGCAAGATCATCGACTGGTTCGCCGAGAAGACCCAGAAGACCAAGACCCGCGAAGAGGTGGAGAACGGCTTCTGGGGCAAGCTCGTCAACCGCGTGATGAAACGGCCGTTGCTGTTCGCCGTCCCGATCATCCTCGTCATGATCGCCATGATCATTCCGCTCGGGAAGCTCTCACTGGGCGGCATCAGCGAGAAGTACCTGCCTCCCAACAACTCCGTTCGGCTCGCCCAGGAGGAGTTCGACAAGACCTTCCCGGGCTTCCGCACCGAGCCGATCACGCTGGTGATCCAGAACAAGGACGGCCAGCCGGTCACCGACCAGCAGGTGGCCGAAATCCGCAGCAAGGCGATGGGAATCAACGGGTTCACCGATCCCGACAACAACCCCGACGCGATGTGGAAGGAGCGCCCCTACCTCGACGGCGCCTCCAAGGACCCCTCGGTGCGGGTGATCCAGAACGGACTCGTCGTCCGCAACGACGCCGCCAAGAAGATCACCGAGTTGCGCGGCATCGTGCCGCCCAGGGGTCTGTCGCTCTACGTGGGCGGCACCCCCGCGCTGGAACAGGACAGCATCCACAGCCTCTTCTCCAGACTGCCGCTGATGGTGCTGCTGTTGATCACCACCACGACAGTGCTGATGTTCCTGGCGTTCGGTTCGCTGGTGCTGCCGATCAAGGCGGCTCTGATGAGCGCGCTGACGCTGGGCTCGACGATGGGTGTGCTCACCTGGATGTTCGTCGAAGGCCACGGCTCGGGCCTGATGAACTACACCCCGCAGCCGCTGATGGCCCCGATGATCGGGTTGATCATCGCCGTCATCTACGGCTTGTCGACCGACTACGAGGTGTTCCTGGTATCCCGAATGGTGGAGGCCCGTGAGCAGGGCATGTCCACCACTGAGGCGATCAGGATCGGCACCGCCACCACCGGCCGATTGATCACCGCCGCGGCCCTGGTGCTGGCCGTGGTCGCCGGCGCGTTCGTGTTCTCCGACCTGGTGATGATGAAATACCTGGCGTTCGGCCTGTTGATCGCCCTGCTGCTCGACGCCACCATCGTCCGGATGTTCCTGGTGCCGGCCATCATGAAGATGCTCGGCGACGACTGCTGGTGGGCGCCGAAGTGGATGAAGCGTCTGCAGAACAAGATCGGCCTGGGCGAGACCACCCTTCCCGACGAGCGTCTACGCCCGGCGCTGACGGCACCCGAGGATGCGCTCGCCGCCGCCCCGGCCGCCCCATCCCCCGGGCCGATGAGCACGCCGCGCCAACCGGTGGCGCTGAGCACGCCGCGCCAACCGGTGGCGGCGGCGACCGCCGCGGTCACCGCGCCGGTGAGCGCTCCGGCGAGCGACCCGGTGAGCGAGGCCCCCACCACCCGATTCACCGCCCCCAAGGCCCACGACGAGCGGGATATCAGCTCGTGGCTCGGGGATCTGCGGCGCAAGACGTCGAAGCGGTCGGCCGGCGTGGATCCTTCCGGTCAGCCGACCAACGTCATCCACGCCGCGCCCACCGACGATGCCACCACGGCGATCCGGGTCCAATCCGCCGACGCGACCGAGCGCATCTCCGCCGAACAGACCCGGGCCATCCCGGTGAGCCGGCCGGACAACGTCGACACCGAGGTCGCCACGGAGCAGCTCAATGCCCGCGGTAAGAACAGCGGCGGCGGCGTCAGCGCCGCGGACCTGCTGCGCCGCGAGGGCCGGCTCTAACCGGCCGTGTCGGGCTCGGCGTCCATCACGACCGCATCGTCGCCGGCCTCGAGCACGGCCGCCTCGACGGCCGGATCCGGTGCTGCCAGAACACGAATGGCGCTGTTGAGGAAGGCCAGCACAGGTACCGACAGCAGTGCGCCGATGATGCCGGCCAGCACCGCTCCGGTGGCGATGGCGAGCACGATGGCCAGCGGATGGATGGACACCGCGCGCCCCATCACCAACGGCTGCAGCACGTGGGCCTCGAGTTGCTGCACGGCGATGATCAGGCCGAGGGTGATCAGCGCGTAGACCACGCCCTTGGCCAGCAGTGCCACCACGACGGCGAGGAACCCGGTGAGGACCGCACCGATCAGCGGCACGAACGCGCCGAGGAAGACCAGCGATGCCAACGGCAGCGCAAGTGGCACGCCCATGATCGCCAGGCCGGTGCCGATGCCGATCGCGTCGACCAGTGCCACCAGAAATGTCGCCCGCACATACCCGATGAGGGATCCGAAGCCGGCGCGACCGGCGGCACGCACCCGCGTCCGGGTGTGCGCCGGAACGATCCGGGTGAGGTAGTCGTAGATGTTGCGGCCGCCGTAGAGCAGGAAGATCAACGTGAACAACGTCAGGAGCGCGCCGGTCACGATCTCCGTGATCGTCGCCGCGGTGGACAGTGCGCCGGTCGTGAGTTTCTCCTGGTTGTCGCGCAACGCCGTGACGGCCGCATCACCGGCCTTGTCGATCTGATCCCGGCTCAGATGCGCCGGGCCCTCGATGAGCCAGCGGGTGGCGTTGTCGATACTCCGGGTCACTTGCTCGGTGAGGTCTGGCAAACCCGAAACGAATTGGCTCACAACGAAAGTCATGATGCCGCCGAATACCGCCAGAGAACTCAGCAGGACGAGTGCGACGGCCCCGCCGCGCGGTGCCCCACGGCGGTCCAGCCAGTCCACCGCGGGAAGCAGCAACGCGGTCAGGATGACGGCCATGGCGACCGGAACCACGATCACCTTGAGGCGCCCGACGAGCCAGAGCAGGGCGACGATCGCGGCGAGGATCAGCAGCAGGCGCCATGCCCAGGCGGCGGCCTTGCGGACAAGGGGGTCAACGGCATCGTCGTCGCAGACCTGCATGGAGCCAGCCTAATCGCCGGTGGCTGACATGCCGCGGCAAAGCGGCGGACCCCCCGGGCACGCCGTTACCCTGGATGTCGTGGCCCACGACGCGCCGGCAGACGGCGCCCGCGAGCAACACCGTCCCCGGACCAGGGGCAAGTACTGGTGGCTACGGTGGGCGGTGCTCGCGGTCGCCGTGGTCGTGCTGGTCGTGGAAGCCAGTCTGGTGTGGGACCAACTGGCCAAGGCGTGGGCGAGTCTGCTGTCGGCCAACGTCTGGTGGGTGCTGGCGGCGGTCGCGGCCGCGATGCTGTCGATGCACAGCTTCGCCCAGATCCAGCGGACCCTGCTTCGATCCGCGGGTGTGACTGTCCGGCAATGGCGTTCGGAGGCGGCGTTCTACGCCGGGAACGCGTTGAGCACCACCCTGCCCGGCGGGCCGGTGCTCTCAGCCACGTTCGTCTACCGCCAACAGCGCCAGTGGGGCGCCTCGCGGGTGGTGGCGTCCTGGCAGCTGGTGATGTCGGGAGCGCTTCAGGTGGTGGGCCTGGCGCTGCTGGGCCTGGGTGGCGCATTCCTGTTGGGCGCCAAGAACAATCCGTTCTCGCTGTTGTTCACGCTCGGCGGTTTCGTCATCCTGCTGCTGCTGGCCCAGGCGGTGGCGACACGGCCCGAATTGATCGACGGCATCGGCGTGACGGTGTTGGGCTGGGTGAATTCGGCCCGCGGTAAGCCCGTCGACACCGGCCTGCGCAAGTGGCGGGAGACGCTCTCGCAGTTGGAGTCGGTGAGCCTGGGCCGGCGCGCACTCGGCGAGGCGTTCGGGTGGTCGCTGTTCAACTGGATCGCCGACGTTGCGTGCCTGGCGTTCGCGGCGTACGCCGCCGGCGGACACCCTTCCCTGGCGGGCCTGACGGTGGCCTACGCGGCCGCGCGTGCCGTCGGGGCGATCCCGCTGATGCCGGGCGGGCTGCTGGTGGTCGAGGCGGTGCTGGTACCGGGTCTGGTCTCCAGCGGTATGGCGCTGCCGTCGGCGATCTCGGCGATGTTGATCTACCGGCTGGTGAGTTGGATCTTCATCTCGACGATCGGCTGGGTGGTGTTCTTCTTCATGTTCCGCACCGAGGGCGTCCTGGATCCCGAGGCCGTGGTCGAGGAACTGGCCCCGCCGGACGAGCCCGACCGACGACTCTGAATACCCTCGATGACCATGTCTGAAGACCACCCCGAGTCCGTGACACGCCCCGATGGGATTGCGGGTAACCGCACGCTGCCGGCGCTGACGGCCGACGTCGCCTGCATCATCGCCTTCATCGCACTGGGCCGGCGCAACCACGCAGAAGGTGTGACCGTCGCGGGGGTCGCCGAGACCGCGTGGCCGTTCGTGACGGGGGCCCTGGTCGGGTGGTTGGCCAGTCGCGGATGGCGCAGGCCCACCGCGCTCGTCCCGACCGGAGTCGTGGTGTGGGTGTGCACCGTCGCCGTCGGGATGGCGCTGCGCAAGGCCACCGGAGCCGGCATAGCACTGAGCTTCGTCGCGGTGGCCACGGTAGTCACCGCAGCGCTCATGCTGGGCTGGCGCGCCATCGCGACAGCGCGAGCCCGGCGCCGCTGACTACGACGCGGCGTCGTCGGACGAGTCGCCGCCGCCGCAGCGGTTCCGCATATCCGTCAGAGGCTGGCGGATCCCCGAGAGCTCGGCCTTGACCTGCGGGTTGGCGTCGAGGTACTGCTGAATCTGGCTGCGGAGGGTGTCGCGCGGCGTGCCCTCCAGGCCGGTGAAGAAGGCGTTCACGTCCGGATGGGTGAAGAGATAGGCCGACGTCGCGGCCGACACACCGGCCGCGGTTCCGGCCAGGTCGGCGGCGGTGCAGTTCGGCGGGTCGGCCAGTGCCGAGGGAGCCATCCCGACGAGCAACGCGCTCGCGCCGATCGTTGCACCGATCAGGCGGCGCGCCTGGCGGGAATTCAGCATCATCCTCGGACTCCTATTCGTGCACTGCATCACTGACAGCCTCGCGCACCATCCTAAGGCAAACGGCCGGTTCACCCGGGCGTCGGGAGCGATCGCCGGTGCTGTGCGGCAGCTGGGGACACCACGCGGCAAAGGTTTGCACACACCGTGCTGCGGTAGGCTCGCAGCCACGCAGATCGGTGTTCACCGGGGGAGATGCGGGGAGAAAAGCCATCCAGCAGTTCATGATGCGTCTGAGCGCCGGCCTGCGCAGACACCGTTGGGTGGTCTTCCTCTGCTGGTTGCTGGCACTGGTGCCGTCGTTGACGCTGGCGCTGACTCAGTCCAACCAGCTGACCGGCGGTGGATTCGACGTCGCGGGCTCACAGTCACTGAAGGTCCAGTATCAGCTCGAGGACCACTACCCGCAGTTGGGCGCATCGCCGCTCGCACTCGTCGCCGCGCCGCGCGCCGACGCCACCTACACCGACATGGCCGACGCGGTCGCCCAACTGGAGCAGGCCGCGAAGCAGGTTCCCAGTCTCGAGGTCGTGCCGAACCCGACCCAGCCGGCCCCGGCGCCCGACCGGCCCTACGTGGTCTCGCTGAAACTGGATTTCAACAACACCGGCGCGGTCGACGTCGCGCGTCAGCTTCGCGCCAAGGTCGGCGTCAGCGGCGACCAGCCGGGCAGGACAGCCAACGGCCGGGTGAAGCTCTACGTCATCGGGCAGGGCGCACTCGGCGCCGCAGCGCAGACCAGCACCAAACACGACATCGCCGCCGCCGAGCGCTGGAACCTGCCGATCGTCCTGATCGTGCTGGTCGCCGTGTTCGGCTCGCTGGCTGCCGCGGCGATCCCGCTGGCACTGGGCATCTGCACGGTGGTGGTGACCATGGGCGTGGTTTACCTACTGTCGACGGTCACCACCATGTCGGTGTTCGTCACGTCGACGGTGTCGATGTTCGGCATCGCGCTGGCGATCGACTATTCGCTGTTCATTCTCATGCGGTACCGCGAGGAGTTGCGGGCCGGCCGCGATCCCGATCGGGCCGCCGACGCCGCGATGGCGACCTCGGGCCTGGCCGTCGTGCTGTCGGGGCTCACCGTGGTGGCCTCACTGACCGGCATCTATCTCATCGGCACACCGGTGCTGCGGTCGATGGCGACCGGGGCGATCCTCGCGGTGGCGTTCGCGGTGCTCACCTCGGCGACCCTCATTCCGGCCGTGCTGTCGCTCTTCGGGCGCGCGGCGGCCCGGCGTTCCCCGCTGTTGAACTGGTCGCGCCGCCCGGAAGCGACCCAGTCCCGGTTCTGGACGCGCTGGGTCGGGACGGTCATGCGCCGGCCGTGGGTCTCGGCGGTGTCCGCGACCGCGCTCCTACTGGTTCTCGCCGCCCCGTCATTCGGCATGGTGTTGGGCAACAGCCTGCAGCGACAGTTCCCGTCCTCGCACGAGATCCGGGGCGGCGTGGCAGCCGCTGCGCAAGCACTCGGCCCGGGCGCGCTGGGCCCGGTGCGCATCCTGGTCTCCTTCCCGAATCCCGACGCCAACGATCCCCGCAACGCTCCGACGCTGGACGCGGTGGCCCGGGCGACGGGGCAGGCGGTCAACATCGTGTCGGTGTCGCCGCCGATGTTCGGCGATGACAATCGCAGCGCCCTGTTGTCCGCGGTGCTCGCGGTGGATCCCGAGGAGATGCGGGCGCGTGACACCATCGACTGGCTGCGCGCCACTCTGCCGAAAATCCCTGAACTCGATGCCGCCGGCCAGGCGGCTACGGGAACCGATGTCGCCGGTGTCCGCATCGACGTCGGCGGACCCACCGCCCTGATCAAAGACTTCGACGACCGGGTCGCCCACACCCAACTGCTGGTGTTCGCGTTCGTCTCGGTGATCGCCTTCATCATGTTGCTGATCTCGATCCGATCGGTGGTGCTGGCGCTCAAGGGCGTCCTGATGACCGTGCTGTCGGTCGCGGCCGCTTACGGAAGCCTGGTGGTGGTCTTCCAGTGGGGATGGCTGGAGAAGCTGGGCTTCGAGCCGATCAGTTCCATCGACAGCACCATCCCGCCACTGGTCCTGGCGATGACCTTCGGCCTGTCGATGGATTACGAGATCTTCCTGCTGACCCGGATCCGGGAGCGCTTCCTGCAGTCCGGCGACACCCGCGACGCCGTCGCGTACGGCGTGGCGACCAGCGCCCGCACCATCACCAGCGCGGCGCTGATCATGATCGCGGTGTTCATCGGCTTCGCGTTCGCCGGCATGCCCCTGGTCGCCCAACTCGGAGTGGCCTGCGCGGTGGCGATCGCCGTGGACGCCACGGTGGTGCGCCTGGTGCTGGTGCCCGCGCTGATGGCGATGTTCGACAAGTGGAACTGGTGGCTGCCTGGCTGGCTGGCCCGCATCCTGCCGTCGGTGGACTTCGACCGGCCGCTACCGAAGCTCGACATCGGCGATGTCGTCGTCATCCCCGACGACATCTCCAGCCTCGTGCCGCCACAGGCCGATATGCGCACCGTTGTCCGCGACGCCGCCCGGCTCAAGGTACTGGCACCCGACGCCGTCAACGTCATCGACCCGATGGCGTTCAGCGGGTGCGGTTCGGCGGCGACCCGCAACGACGGTGAACTCGCGGCGGCGGCTCCGGCGCGGCTGGCGGCCACGCTCGGCAGCGCCCTCGACTGGCGGCGCGCCCGCCCCGCCGGGGCGCCCCGCTCCGCGACCCTGCGTCCGGTCCATCCGGTGACGATGTGGCGGGGCCGGCTCGCGGTGGCGCTCGACGCGCTGGAGACCGAGGCGGCCGTGGCGCGTCGCATTCCGGTCGAGACGACCAACGTGCAGCTGCCCACCGGCGACCGGCTGCAGATTCCTACCGCGGCGGAGACTCTGCGGATGAAGGGCTTTCTGGCGCTGTGCCGGAACAGCCGCACGGACTTCGCCGAATTGGCAGACCTCGCAGACGCGGCCGGTGTCGACAACGCCGCCAGGGTGCTGGCCGGGATCGACGGGTACTACAGTGCTGGACGACGAGAGCGACTGTGGATTGCGACTCAACTGGTTCGCCGGTTGGCCGGTCCGATTCCTTCCGAGGCACCCGATGACGACCGGTGGTCCGGGCCGGACGCGGATGCGCGGTGGGACGACGTCCGGCAGCGGTGCCTGTCGCTCGCGGTGGCGATCATGGAGGAGGCGGGTTGACTCGCCCGTATCAGCGCGTCGACGGCACCCCGGTCGAGTTCTGGCCGACGGCGTCGATCCGCGATGCGTTGCAGGGCGGCGACATCGCCGTATGGCAGCGCATCGTCGTGGCGATGAAGCGCGACCCCTACGGCCGCACCGCCCGTCAGGTCGAGGAGGTGCTGCACTCGGCCGCCCCCTACGGTGTCTCGCAGGCACTCGCCGAAGTTCTGGTGCGTGCGCGAAGTCACCTGGAGCTCAACGAGAGGAAAGAAGCGGCCCGACATGTCCGGATCCTGATGGAGCGGTCCGGACTCAGCGTCGAGGAGTTCGCGTCCAGGATCGGCGTCGCCCCGGCGGACTTCGCCGGCTATCTCGACGCGGCGGTGAGCCCGCCGGCCTCGCTGATGATCCGGATGCGCCGGCTGTCCGACCGGTTCGCGAAGATGCGGGCCCAACAGTCCCAGGGACAGACCGCCCGGGGCGAACGATGAGTATCCCGAACCCGAATACGACTGAGCTGAGCCTGATTCTGCGGGAAACCCGCACGGTGGCAGTGGTCGGAGCGTCCGATGACCCAGCCCGTCCGAGTAACGACGTGTTCGGCTACCTGGCCCGGTCCAGCCACTTCGAGCTCTATCCGGTGAACCCCAACGTCACCGAGGTCGGGGGTGTGACGGCCTATCCGCGGCTCGCCGATGTGCCGGTCGCCGTGGACATGGTCGACGTATTCCGCCGCTACGACGATCTGCCCGGCGTGCTACGGGAGACGCTGGAGTTGACGCCCCGCCCGAAGTACCTCTGGCTGCAACAGGGTTTATGGCACGATGAAGTCGGCGAGGCGGCGTGCGCGGCGGGTATGACGGTCATCATGGACCGCTGCCTCAAAGTCGACTACGCCCTGCTGGTCACCGGGAGTTGATGGGCGTCACGTCGACGACCTTCCAGCCGTCGTCCAGCTTCGAAAGCGCCACCCGCAGCGCCAGGACGGCACTGGTGGGCTGCTGACCGGCCTCGGTCTGGGTTCCGCGCATCAGGACGGCGACACTGGCTGCCGATGAGCTGAGCGTTTCGAGGCCGGTCGAGATTGTGCGCGCCTGCGCCGTCACCTTCCGTTTCGCCAAATCCGCTGCGGAACCGGCGAACTGGGCTCTATAGGCTTCGGCGCTCTCGGGAGTCATCATGGACGCGGCCCGGTCGAGCGCCGATGCCGGATCAGTCGGCGAGAAGGTTGCGGTGGCCTCGCCGACCTCGGCGGCGATTCGCACCACCTCGCCGGTGTCGCGGGTGAAGGCCCGGTCGGACAGCGTCCACTGGGAGTAGCCCACGGTGACCGCCGCAGCCAGTGCGGTCGCCGTGACGGCCACCACCGCCAACCGGAGTCCGGGTGCGTCGTCGTCGGTGCCCACCGTGACCGAATCACGGCGGAACAGAACCACATTGACGATGACCGCCTGGGCGATGAGCAGACACAGCATCGAGCAGACCGACACCCACCACATCGGCCAGCCGAGCATCACACCGATCATCAGCAGCGCGGCGATGGCGGCCAATGGGGCCGTGACGTCGAAGGCGAGCACTCTGGTGAGGTTCCTCATCGCAGCGACTCCAACCGCGAGATCTTCAGCTGGCCGTCGACATCGGAGACGCCCAGCCGAAGGTTCCAGCGCACGGTGACGGGACCCGTCGGCGCCCCGGGGGCTGCGGGCTGGGCTTTCGTCCCGGCGTTCTCGCTGACCGAGGTCGCCACCACCAGAACGGTGTCGGTCCGATCGGCCAACTCGGGGGGAAGGGTGGCCGGTGCGGGCGGGCGCTGGCCGGGCTGACGGTCGAGGTCGTTATGACCGACCTCGATCGACACCGACTCGACCTGACCATTGGTCCGTGACCGGAGGGTCTTGACCACGTCCCGGTAGGGCGCGATCGACCCGTCGAACCCGGCATTGAGTTCGCCGACGGTGGCGTCGCGCAACCGGCCCATGCTGTCTTCGACGTTGTCGGCGTTCATGTTGATCAAGATGCCGGTCCACTGCGCCGCGGCCTGCATCGCCCGCGCCTGGTGGCTGCGCTCGGACTCGGCGGAACGATGTCCCGACCACATGACGGCGACCAGCGCGGCCGCCGCCACCGCGATGACCGCCAGGATCGCCGAGGCCACCCCGAACGTGCTCACCGGCGCGGAGGTCCCGTACTCGGGTCCAGTCACCACACCCAACTCGTCTCGGTGTTCCCCGGCTTCAGGCATCAGGCGAGGCTACCGCGCCTCCCGACTGGGAAATACGCAAGGATGGCTGCGTGACGGTAGACACTCAACACTCCGGGATCGACCTGTCCTACGTCGATCCGACGATCCGCCCCCAGGACGATCTTTTCGGCCACGTCAACGGCCGTTGGCTGGCCGACTACGCGATGCCGGCCGACCGGGCCACCGACGGCGCGTTCCGGGAGCTCTACGACCGGGCCGAGGAGCAGGTGCACGAGATCATCACCAACGCCGTCGGAGCCGACGGACCCGGCGGGCAGGAGCGAAGCGACTCGGGGAACGGACCCGGCGGGCAGGACACCGACGAGCAGCGCATCGGCGACCTGTATGCCAGCTTCATCGACGACGCTGAGGTGCAACGCCGGGGCCTGGGCCCGCTTCTCGACGAGCTGGCATCCATCGACGCCGCCGACGGCCCGGACGCGCTGGCCGCGGTGATCGGCGGGCTGCAACGCAGCGGCGTCGGCGGCGGGGTGGGCCTCTACGTCGACACCGACTCCAAGGACTCCTCCCGGTACCTGGTCCACCTCAACCAGTCCGGCCTCGGACTGCCCGACGAGTCCTACTACCGCGACGACCAGCACGCGGCGATCCTCGGCGCGTACCCGGCGCATATCGCGGCGATGTTCGCGCTGGTGTTCGGCGGCAGCGCCGACGAGTACGCCGACCGGGCCGGCCGGATCGTGACGCTGGAGACCGCACTTGCCGCCGCGCATTGGGACGTGGTGCGCCGCCGCGACGCCGACCTGACCTACAACCTGCGCACCTTTACCGATCTGCCCGCCACCGCACCCGGCTTCGATTGGGTGCGCTGGATCGCTGCGATCGGCGCATCGCCGGAGCGTGTCTCGGAAGTCATTGTGCGCCAGCCGGATTACCTGACCGCGTTCGCCGCGCAATGGGCGGCAGCAGATTTCACCGTCTGGCAGGACTGGGCGCGCTGGCGGCTGATCCACGCCCGGGCCTCGGCGTTGCCCGTGGCCCTCGTCGACGAGGACTTCGAGTTCTATGGCCGCACTCTCAGCGGAACCGAGCAGATCCGCGAGCGATGGAAGCGCGGCGTTTCCCTGGTGGAGAGTCTGATGGGCGACGCCGTGGGACGCCTCTACGTCGAGGCGCACTTCCCGCCGGAGGCCAAGGCCCGCATGGACGTTCTGGTCGGCAATCTCACCGAGGCCTACCGGGAGAGCATCAACGATCTGGAGTGGATGACGCCGGCCACCCGGCAGCGCGCACTCGCGAAGCTGGACAGCTTCACCGCAAAGATCGGCTATCCGGCGAGATGGCGCGACTACACGGCTCTGGTCATTCATCGGGATGACCTGTACGGCAACATTATTCGCGGCACCCAGCTGTCCACCGACCGGGAGCTCGGCAAGCTGGGCGGCCCTGTCGACCGCGACGAGTGGTTCATGACACCCCAGACCGTCAACGCCTACTACAACCCGGGAATGAACGAGATCGTCTTCCCCGCAGCGATCCTGCAGCCACCGTTCTTCGACGCCGAGGCCGACGACGCCGCCAACTACGGCGGCATCGGCGCGGTGATCGGCCACGAGATCGGCCACGGCTTCGACGACCAGGGCTCCAAATACGACGGCGACGGCCATCTGGTCGACTGGTGGACCGATGCGGACCGCGGCGAGTTCACCACCCGCACCACCCGGCTGATCGAGCAGTACGACGCCTTCGTCCCCCGGGACCTCGCCGAGCGCCCGGAAGCGCCGCACGTGCAGGGCGCCTTCACCGTCGGGGAGAACATCGGCGATCTCGGCGGGTTGTCGATCGCCCTGCTGGCCTACCGGCTGTCGCTGGCCGGCCGGCCGGCGCCGGTGATCGACGGACTCACCGGCGAGCAACGGGTGCTCTTCGGCTGGGCACAGGTGTGGCGCACCAAGTCGCGGCCGGCCGAGGCGGTCCGCAGACTCGCGACCGACCCGCATTCACCGCCGGAATTCCGCTGCAACGGGGTGGTTCGCAACATCGACGCCTTCTACGAGGCGTTCGGCGTCACCGAGGACGATGCGCTGTACCTCGAACCGCCGCAGCGGGTTCGGATCTGGAGCTAGCCAGACCAACGGACTGTCAGTACAGCGTCCACTGCCAGTCGTCGGCGCCGTCCGGCTTGGTGTAGAGCCCCACGGAGTTCTTCACGATGACCGGGTCGCCGCTGCCGAAGTTGTCGTAGAACCACTTGGCGTTCGCGGGCGACAGGTTGATGCAGCCGTGGCTGACGTTGCGCTTGCCCTGGTCGGCCACCGACCACGGCGCGCTGTGCACGAAGCCGCCGCTGTTGTCGATGCGAACGGCCCACTGCACGTTGATCTTGTAGCCGTCCGCCGAGTTCACCGGGACGCCATAGGTCGAGGAGTCCATGACGATCGCCGGGAACTTCTCCAGCACGTAGTAGGTGCCGTTCTTGGTCTCATGCTTGCCGTCGGGCATGCCCATCGACACCGGGAAGGTGTTCTCCACCACGCCGTTGCGGGTGATCGTCATCTGATGGGTGGCGTCGTTGATGGTGGCGATCAGTGAATCGCCGACGCGGAAGCTCGACCTGGCGCCGCTGGCGTCGATGTTGACCACGGTGCCGGCCGGCCAGAAGTTGTACGGCCGCCAGCGCACCTGGGTGTCGGTGGTCCAGTAGAAGGTCCCCGGCACCGGCGGGCTCGACGAGATGTGAATCGCCTGCTCGGCCAACGCGCGGTTGGCGATCGGACGCTGGAAGTCGATGATGATCGGCTTGGCGACGCCGACCAGGGCCCCGTTGACCGGGTTGAAGCGCGGCGGCGCGAACACCGGGTCACCGGTGAAGGGCGAGTTGTTCTGGCCCTTCGCCGTGCTGGTGTTCGTCTCCGACTGCGGGAGTGTGGGAATCGGCGCCTTCGACGGGGCTGCCGCCGGGGCGGCGGCGGGAGCGGCGGCCGGGACAGCCGGTTCAGCTGCGGGCGGCGGGGGCGGTACCACGCCCGGCGCAGCCAGATCACCCGGCTCCGGGGAGGGTGGCGGCGGCATCACGACCGGCGGCGGGACTTCCCATGGGGCGGGCGGTGGCGGTGGCGGCGGTTGGTCCGGATCGGCCATCGCCAGGCCGGTGCCGCTTGCCGCGACACCCACCACACAGAGCGCGGCGGCCAGAACGCCTCGTACCCGCATCACAGAACTCCTCCACAACTTTGCCGTCGTCCCAGTCTTGCACAGCGCAGACGATGGTCATGGTCGCGCTGATACCCGTCAGCGCGCTGAACTGTGAAGATGATCGGCCGTGACGTGACGAGCGTTACTTGTCGCAGGTCACCGCGGGGGTCGCAAAGAGGTTTCGGCGGCCCGCCAGGACACCGGCCAGGGCGCCGGCGATGAGCACCGCCGAGGCGCTCAGCATGATCGGCTCGCCGGCGTGCTCGAACAGCAGGCCGCCGATCAGCGAGCCTGCCATGATCCCCACCTGGAAGGCCGCGACATACATGCCCGATGCCCCGTCCGGGTCCTCCGGGCAGTGCCGCATTGCCGCTGACTGCAACATCGGCGGTACGGCCGTGGCCGTCGCGCCCCAGGCGATGACGGCAACGACGCCGACCAGCATCGTGGCAGCGGTGTTGGCGCCACTGAAGCCGAGGCCGGCCAGCACGGCGAATACCAGCGACAGTCCGGCAAGACAGCCCGCGACGGCCGCCTTGGGGCGCCGGTCGCCGGGGCGCGCGAGCACTCCCATCGCCGCCAGCCCCGCAACGCCGTAGGCGGCCAGCAGCCAGGCCAGGTTGGGGCCGCTGACGCCGACGATGTCGCGGATGATCACCACGATGAAGGTGTAGGAGATGAAGTGGCCGGTGACCCCGACAAGGGTGAGCCCGCACATGGTGAGCAGCCGCCCGTTGCGGTGGTTCCCGGTCTGCCGGCGACGCTCGCGCACGGCTTCGGCCGTCGTCGCCATCTGCGGCAACGCAAACCGGGCGGCGACCAGCACGACGACGGCAGCGACGGTGATCGCCACCACCGCCAGTCGCCAGCCCCATAGTTCGCTCAGCGCCGCGGTCAGCGGGCTTCCGACCACCAGCGCCAGGCCGGTTCCGACGTACACCGCCATGGTGGCGCGCGCCGCGTGGCTCGCGGGCACCATGCGTGCCCCGATCGGGGCGATCACCGACCACATCAGACCGTGGGTCAACGCGCACAGCACCCGGCCGAGCGCCAGCACCTCGAACGTCGGAGCCAGCGCGGAGATGAGCTGGGAAATGGTCAGACAGATCAGGGTGAACATCAACGTCCGCCGCCGCGGCCACGCCGCCGTCCAGCGGACCAGCGGCACCGTGGCCACCGCCGCGACAAGGGCGTAGGTGGCCAGCAGGGTTCCCACCACGGCCTCGCTGACCCGCAGGTCGGCCGCGATGGCCGGCAGGGCGCCCACCGGCATGATCTCGGCGGTGACGTAGACGAAGGCGGCGGCGGCCAGGACCGACAGCGCGAGCGCGACCCGTGGTGTCCAGGGGCCGGAACGCGGCGGGGAGGAGACGTCGGCTGTCATAGGGCTTGCCTGATAAGGCATTCACCACGGTATCGGCTGGGACCGCCGCGCATCACCCAGCGACGCGCCGGACCGCCGGTTCGAGACCGGGCCGAGACACGTGACGGGCCGATCGTCGCCGTGCGGTCGTCAGGACCGCACCAGCCGCGCAACCGCGGCTGACGCCTCCGCCAGTTTCTTCTCGCCCTCTTCGCCCCCGGCGGCCACGGCATCGCTGACGCAGTGGTGGAGGTGTTCGTCGAGCAACCCCAGGGCCACCGACTGAAGCGCACTGTTGACAGCGCTGATCTGGGTGAGGATGTCGATGCAGTATTTGTCGTCGTCGATCATCTTGGCGATACCCCGCACCTGGCCCTCGATCCGGCGCAGCCGCTTGGCGTAGCTCTCCTTGTTGGCCGAATAGCCATGTTTCTCAGCCGAGGTCATCCCGGGGTCTACCCTGCGCTGCCGGACTGCATCGCCGTCATCTGGTCGATCTCGGCCTGCTGCGCCGTCACGATGTTGCGGGCCAGGGCGATCATCTCGGGGTTCTTGCCATCGGCGATCTCGGATTTGGCCATGTCGATGGCGCCGCGGTGATGGGAGATCATCGACGTCAGCCAGAGTTTGTCGAACTCCGCTCCGCGAAGCGCCTCCAACGTGACCATCGTGGCTTCGCCGACCATGCCCTGCATGGTGATTCCGGCATGACCGCTGCCATGCGACGCGTCATCGGGATTGACGCCCCAGGCCGTCAGCATCGCTTTCATGCTGTCGATCTCGGGCTTCTGCTGACCGGCGATCGTCGCCGCCAGCGTGACCAACGCGGGGTTGGTGGACCGCTCGGGGACGAGTCCGGCGAGTTCCACCGCCTGCTCATGGTGCGGAATCATCATTTGGCCGAACATGGCGTCGTCGGCGTCATGGGGCGCCGATGCTTCGCCGGTGGCGGCCACGGTGGACTGGTGCGCACTGTGGTCCTGGGTGGCTGCGGTGCTGCAGGAGGTGAGGGCGGCTGCGGCCAGAGCAGCGATCCCGGCCGCGAGGCGGGTGGTTGCAGAGGTCATGAACGGCAGTCTAGCGCATACCCCTCGGGGGTATTAAACGGGATTTGGGCGACCACCCCCCGCGGTTCATACTTGTCCGGTGAGTGAATCCCACGACCTCAAGCCCCGCAGTCGAGACGTCACCGATGGCCTGGAGAGGGCCGCCGCCCGCGGAATGCTCCGCGCCGTCGGCATGGGTGACGACGACTTCGCCAAGCCCCAGATCGGGGTGGCGTCGTCGTGGAACGAGATCACACCGTGCAACCTGTCCCTGCAGCGACTGGCTCAGGCCGTCAAGGAAGGCGTCTTCGAGGCCGGCGGCTATCCGATGGAGTTCGGCACCATCTCGGTGTCCGACGGCATCTCGATGGGCCACGAGGGGATGCACTTCTCGCTCGTCTCCCGCGAGATCATCGCCGACAGCGTGGAAACGGTCATGATGGCCGAACGTCTTGACGGTTCGGTGCTGCTCGCCGGTTGCGACAAATCGCTGCCCGGCATGCTGATGGCCGCCGCACGCCTGGACCTCGCCGCGGTGTTCCTCTACGCCGGATCGATCCTGCCCGGCAAGGCCAAACTGTCCGACGGCACCGAGATGGACGTGACGATCATCGACGCGTTCGAGGCCGTCGGCGCGTGCGCCCGCGGACTGATGTCGCGGGAGGACGTCGATGCCATCGAGCGCGCGATCTGCCCGGGCGAGGGTGCCTGCGGCGGGATGTACACCGCCAACACCATGGCCAGCGCCGCCGAGGCCCTCGGCATGTCGCTGCCCGGCAGCGCCGCTCCCCCGGCCACCGACCGCCGCCGGGACGGGTACGCCCGCCGAAGCGGCATGGCAGTCGTCGAACTGCTGCGCCGCGGCATCACCGCCCGCGACATCCTCACCAGGGAGGCCTTCGAGAACGCCATCGCGGTGGTGATGGCCTTCGGCGGGTCCACCAACGCGGTGCTGCATCTGCTCGCGATCGCCCACGAGGCCAACGTCGAACTCTCGCTGGCGGACTTCACTCGCGTCGGCTCCAGAGTTCCGCACCTCGCCGACGTCAAGCCGTTCGGGAAGAGCGTGATGACCGACGTCGACCGCATCGGCGGCGTCCCGGTGATCATGAGGGCCCTGCTCGACGCCGGATTGATGCACGGTGACGTGCTGACAGTGACCGGAAAGACCATGGCGGAGAACCTGGCCCACATCAACCCGCCGGATCTCGACGGCAAGGTGCTGCGCGCGATGAACAACCCGATCCACCCCACCGGCGGCATCACGATCCTGCACGGATCGCTGGCCCCCGAAGGCGCGGTGGTCAAGTCCGCCGGCTTCGACGCGACCGTCTTCGAAGGCACCGCAAGGGTTTTCGACGGCGAGCGTGCCGCCATGGACGCCCTGGAGGACGGCACCATCGCGGCCGGTGACGTGGTGGTGATCCGCTACGAGGGCCCCAAGGGCGGGCCGGGCATGCGCGAGATGCTGGCCATCACCGGTGCCATCAAGGGCGCCGGCCTGGGCAAGGACGTACTGCTGCTGACCGACGGCCGGTTCTCCGGTGGCACCACCGGCTTGTGCGTCGGCCACGTGGCCCCCGAAGCGGTGGACGCCGGGCCGATCGCGTTCGTCGTCGACGGGGACCGGATCCGGCTCGATGTGGCCAACGGAACGCTCGACCTGCTCGTCGACCCGTCGGAGATCGAGACCCGCGCGATCGGCTTCACCCCGCCGGCCCCGCGCTACACCACCGGAGTGCTGGCCAAGTACCGCAAACTGGTCGGCACGGCGGCCCGGGGCGCGGTCTGCGACTGACGGTTGCCGGATGCGCTGTGCCTGGACTATTGCCTCGGGCAATGCGGTGCCGCACAGTGGCTAGGTGAGCCAAACTGCGCTGCGCATCTGTCCGCTGTGTGAGGCCACCTGTGGGATGGTCCTGACCCTCGCCGACGGCCGGGTGACCGGCGCCCGCGGTGATCGTGACGACGTCTTCAGCCATGGTTTCATCTGCCCCAAGGGGGCGAGCTTCCCCGAGTTGGACAACGACCCGGACCGCTTGCGCGTCCCGATGGTCCGCCGCGAGGGCGAGCTGGTGGAGACCACCTGGGACGAGGCGCTCAACGCGGCGGTGGCCGGACTGGCTCGGGTCGCGGCCGACCCGGCCGCCGGTATCGGCGTCTATCTGGGCAACCCGAACGCCCACACGATCGCCGGCGGGCTGTACGCGCCGCCGTTGATCCGAGCCCTCAAAACCCGCCTCGTCTTCTCCGCCAGCACCCTGGATCAGATGCCCAAGCAGGTCGCCTGCGGGTACCTGTTCGGCAATGCGTTCGCGTTCACCGTGCCTGATCTGGACCGCACCGACCACCTCGTGGTCATCGGCGCCAACCCGCTCGTCTCCAACGGAAGCGTCGCCACCGCAGCCGATTTCCCCGGCAAACTCAAAGAGCTGCGCCGTCGCGGCGGACGGCTCACCGTCATCGACCCCAACCGCACCCGCACCGCCGAGACGGCCGACCGCCACATCGCCCCGCGGCCCGGGACCGACGGCGCGCTCTTGTTTGCCGTCGTGAACGTGCTCTTCGACGAGGATCTGGTGGACCCCGAACTCGGCGGCCTGGCTCCCTCTGTGACCGGAGTGGAGGAGGTTCGCGCCGCCGCGCTGGAGTTCCCGCCCGAGGCGGTGGCCGAGCACTGCGGCGTGACGGCCCACCAGATCCGCGCGCTGGCCCGCGATATCGCCGCGGGTCCGCGCACCGCCGTCTACGGACGCATCGGCACGTCCACCGTGGCGTTCGGCACGATCACCAGTTGGCTGGTCGACGTGGTGAATCTGCTGACCGGCAACCTCGACCGGCCGGGCGGGGTCATGTTCGCCACCTCGCCCATCGGGCCCGCTCCGCGCCCGGCGAAGCCCGGCCGCGGCTTCTCCATCGGCCGCTGGCACAGCCGGGTCTCCGGGTACCCCGAGGTCGCCTCCGAGTTGCCGACCGCGCTGCTGCCCGAGGAGATCGAGACCCCGGGCGAGGGGCGGATCCGGGCGGTCGTCACCATCGCGGGCAACCCGGTGTTGTCGGCGCCGGACGGCGAGCGACTCTCCGCGGCACTGGACGGCCTGGAGTTCATGGTCTCGATCGATCCGTACCTCAACGAGACCACCCGGCACGCCGACGTCATCCTGCCCCCGCCGCCGCCCTCGCAGAGCCCGCACTTCGACGTCGCGCTGTCCAACACCGCGGTGCGCACCACGGCCCGCTACTCCCCGCCGGTGTTCCCCCTGCCCGACGGACGCCCCGACGAGGTGGAGATCCTGTGCCGCCTGACGCTCGGCGTCTTGGGCCTGGGCACCGGCGCGGACCCCGGACTTGTTGATCAGCAGATCATTTCGGCGGCGCTGGGCAAGGAGGTTGCCGACGAGTCCTCGCCGGTGGCCGGTCGCGACATCGACGAACTGGTGGCGATGCTGGCCGAGGGCCCCGGCTACGAACGAAGGCTGGACATGATGCTGCGACTGGGTCCGTTCGGCGATGCGTTCGGCACCCGGACCGACGGGCTCACCCTGCAGCGCCTGACGGAGAACCCGCACGGCATCGATCTGGGTCCGCTGACCTCCCGCATACCCGAAGTCCTCCGAACACCCTCCGGCAGAGTCGAATTGGCTCCCGGCCCGATCATGGCGGACATTCCGCGACTGCGGGAGTCGGTCGATTCACCCACCGATGGGCTGCTGCTCATCGGCCGACGGCACCTGCGGTCTAACAACAGCTGGATGCATAACCTGCCCGCCCTGGCCGGTGGCACCAACCGCTGCACGCTGCAGATCCATCCCGACGATGCGGCGCGACTCGGCGTCACCGACACCGCGGTGATCACCGGACCGGGCGGCACCCTCGAGGTGCCGGTGGAGATCACCGATGCCATCCGGCCGGGGGTGGTGTCGATGCCGCACGGCTGGGGTCACGACGCGCCGGGTACCCGACTGTCCGTCGCGGCAACCCACGCCGGGGTCAACGTCAACGCCCTGCTGGACAGCTCGTTGATCGAGCCACTGTCGGGAACCGCAGTGCTCAGCGGTGTACCGGTGGAGGTTGCGGCCGCAGGCTGGGTGGACCCGTCTCCCTAACGGACGCGCGCGATGACGAACCCGTCCCAGCCCTTGGCCCCGACGGTCTGGATTGCTGCGGCCTCGAGATGCGTTTCAGCGCTGATGGTTTCGAGCATGTCGCGCACACCGTGGCCCTGATGATCGTCGGCGGCAGGGTCCAGGATGCGCCCGGCCCGCACCGCGTTGTCGACGACGATCACCGTTCCCGGCCGCCCGAGGCGGATGGCGTGACGCACATAGGCGGCGTTGTTCTCCTTGTCGGCGTCGATGAACACCAGATCGAAGTCGCCGCTGAGCCCAGGCAGGGTGTCCAGTGCCGAGCCGACGACGATGTCCACCCGGTCGGCCAGGCCGGCGCTCTGCAGGTTGCGCGACGCCACCTCGGCGTGCCGGGGGTTGTGTTCAAGCGTCACCACGATGCCCTCGGCCCCGACCCCGCGGGCCAGACATATGGTGCTGAATCCACCGAGTGTGCCGATCTCCAGAACCCGGCGGGCACCGCTGATCCTGGTGAGCAGGTAGAGCAGTCGGGCGCCTTGCGCCGAGACCTCGATGGGGGGCAGGCCGGCGGACTGCGACTCCGACAGCGCCACGCGCAGTGCGGGATCGTCCCCGAGCAGCAGACGGTCCAGCAGTGCATCGACGGCGAGCCACTGATCAGGGCCGATCACCTCGTCCACGCCATCGACACTAGCGGTTACCGCACACCCTCTTTGGCGTACACCACCCGCAGCACGTGGCCGACCTCCGCGCCCATGACGGCGGTGGCCAGCGCGCAGAAGGTGGCCACGAACTCAGTGCCGTGCGCGGGACCGCCGGCACCGCACAGGTGATGGGAGACTTCGTGCAGCACGACCAACTCCCGCAACGCCCAACCGGCGCCGACCTGGTCGGGTACCGCGATCACACCGGCGTCGCCGCTGCTTTCATAGTGGGCGGCGGTGGCGGCGCGGCGGGCCCGGACCGCGAGTGGGCCCGGGTCCGCCCGGATCTCGGCGACGGTCGGCAGTGCCAGCACCTCATCGACATAGCGCTGCACCGACTCCACCGACGCGAACCGGGCTTCAGGGGGCAGGGTGATGGACTCCCCGAAGAAATCGATGACCCGTGAACTGTGTTGGCCGGCGCGGTCGAACAGGGTGCGGACGAACTGCTCGGCCGCGTAGACGCGGGAACGCTGGGTGTCGCGGGCACTCACCGCGACAGCCGGGTCCGCGCTCCCGGCAGTTCCGGGCTTCCCCCCAGACGGGCTTGCTGACCGGCCCGGTCGCCGGCGCGCCGGGCCGCCGAGGAGTACCCCGCCGACGAACTGGTCGCGCGCCACCTGCCGCGGGCCTTCGACTGCGTCCGGTAATGGTCGCGCAGCTCGATTTCCTTGTTGCGCAACACTAAGGCCGTCCCCGGCACTGCGCTGCGAGCCTCCGTCGCCTCGCGCCGGGCCTGGTCGCGTGCCTCGGCGAGGCGCTGGGCGACCCTGGAGCCGAAGGCGAGCTGAAAGTTGAGCCGCGCGGTGATGGTGGGCGTCGGGCGGTGCGCGCCGGTGGCGAGGTAGCCGTCGCATGCGCGCACCATCTGCACCACCAGGCTGGCGTAGAGCGCGTGACTGGCGTCGATGTCCTCGGCGAAGCCGTAGGCATAGACATAGGCCGAGTTCGACGCCACGTCACAGCGCACGTCGTTGGCCACGGCGATCCCCGCGAACAGTTGCACATAGGTTCGCAGGCCCTTCGAGCCCGGCTCGCCGATGGTGATGGTCCGCTGGGTCGGTTCCTGCGCGGCGGTACGGGTGGCCGAGTGCGCGCGGGCCACGGCGAGATCGATGGACGTGGCCGTGGCGAGTCGCTGCGCGGCGGTCATGAACGCCTCGGCCTCGTGCGGGTTGTCGGTTCCCTCGGCCTGTCGCAGCAGCGCGGCGATCCTGGCCAGCATCCTGTCGTCGGTCATGACGTCACGGTAAGGGACTCCGCCGACGTTCCGGCCGGCCCCAGCCGACACGACGTCGTTCCACCCACAGAGTCGAATCGGTCCACACCCACGAGGACTACCGGACTACCGGGCGAGGAAGGCGGCGAGCGCGTCGGTGAGCTGAACCGACAGCGGATCCTTCTTGGCGTAGTTGGCGATGCTGTCGGTGGGGTCGTCGCGCAGCACATGGTTGACGCCCTTGAGCCGCACCAGATCCAGGTCGGTGTGGGCCAGTGCCCGGGCCAGCGGATCGATACCGGCGCAGGGTGCCTGCGCGTCGGAGTCCGAGCAGGTGAGCAGCACCGGCGTGCCGGCGGGGACGCGGGCGGCCAGATCCAGTGGGTCGATGGCGTCGGCCTCGGCGACTGCTTTGACGTTGCCGGGGTTGACGATGGCACCCAGTCCCTCCGGGAGCGTGGCGGCGACGGTGCCCGACGCCCGGACCTGCGCCACCGCGGCGCTCCAGGCGGCGAGCACCTGGTCGGCCTGCTGCTGGGTCTTGGCGCCGCTGCGAACCCCGGCGGCGACGTCGGCGTTCACCCGGCCGGTGATCAAGTCGAGGTAGCGGGCGGTCAACGGCTGCAGCAGACCCAGCGAGTGGACCTTCGGCGCACCCGCCGATGTGTCGTCGGCCAGCGTCATGGCGTGCACGGTGCCCTCCCCCATCGCGTAGACCGAGATGCGGGCGGCGTCCGTCCCGGGCTGAGCAGCCAGGAACCGGACGGCCGATTCCGCACCCGCCGTGTAAACGGCGGTGCCGACGTCGCTGGGGCGATCGGCATGCGGGCCCAGCCCGGTGGCCCCGGTGCCGACCTTGTCGTAGCGCAGCGTCGCCACACCGTGGTCGGAGAGGAACTCGGCCAACTGACGCATGTTGCCGATCGGCCCGGCCACGTTGTTGTCGCCATTGCGGTCGGTCGCGCCGCTCTCGGAGATCAGCAGGGCGGCCGGACCACTGCCGTCTCCGGACAGATGGCGGTAGGTGCCGTGCAACGTGAGGCCGTCGGCGTCGAACGTCACCTCGTCGTCCACCCAGACCCGCTCGGCAGTGCCGGGACGGCTGCAGGACGCGAGCAGGAGCAGCGCCATGAGCGCGACGAACAGTCGGCGCGTCACAGCCGCGCCGCGCCCGATTCGCGCGTCACAGCCGCGCCCCGCCCGATTCGCGCGTCACAGCCGCGCCCCGCCCGATTCGCGCGTCACAGCCGCGCCCCGCCCGATTCGCGCGTCACAGCCGCGCCGCGATCCACGCGGTGACGTCGTCGAGCACGCGGTCCTGCTCGGGCTCGTTGAACACCTCGTGGAATAGCTCCGGATACACCTTGAGTTCGACGTCGCGGGATCCCACGTGCTCGACGAGACGACGGCTTCCCTCGGCGGAGACCAGACGATCCTCCTCGCCGTGCACCACCAGCAGGGGGGCGGTGATGCCCGGGGCCAGCAGGGGCATCTTCTCGCCGACGATCAGCAGTGCCTTACCGATGCCTGCAGGCACCCTGCCGCGATACACCAACGGGTCAGCCTTGTAGTCGGCCACCACCTGCGGATCGCGGGACACCGCGTCGGCGTCGATGGCTTCGATCGGCAGGTTGGGAAACAGCGACCCGATGGCCTTGCCGATGACCGCCTTGGCCTTCGACACTCCGGTATGCGCGGCGATCGCCGGGCCGGACAGGATCATCAGGTCGTAGTCGTCGGCGTGCTGCACCCCGTAGGCGAACACGATGCCCCCGCCCATGCTGTGGCCGAGGACGATCACCTTGCGGTCGGGGTTCTCCTCGCGAGCGATCTTCACCAATTCGCGGAAGTCCGAGACGAACTCGTTCATGTGGCGGACCCGCACCCGCTTGCCCCCGGCCCGCCCATGGCCCCGGTGGTCCAGCGCGTAGGTGGTCAACCCGGCCGCCCCGAAGCGCTGCGCGACGTGGTCATAACGGCGGGCATGCTCGCCGTAACCGTGCGCCAGGACGACCACGGCCCGTGTTTCACCCTCCGGACGCCAAACGTCGTAGACGATCGGGACGCCGCCGTGTCCGGCGAACGTCCGCTCAATGCGTTCTGCCATCAGGCCAGCGTAGCCACCGTGCGGATCCGGTCAGCACAGCGCCTCGCCGGGACTGACCGCCCCATCGGCCAATTGGGTTGCGGCGGTTCGTGATCCGACCGGATTCGTTCGTTGACCAGCCTGTTATCAATGTTGACAGAGTTGCTGATGGGGCTATCGTTTGATCAATCCTGTGCTCCCTATCGAAAGAGGCCGACCCCATGTCGCTGCGCCGCATCGGGCGACTGTGCGCCGCGGTGGCCTGCCTCACGCTGGCAACCGGGACCGCGCCGCCCGGTCACGCCGCGGCACGCGATCAGCTCACCCAGGCGATCTCGACCACGCGCGGAAGCTACCTGGTGTACAACTTCGGTCCGGGCTTTCCCGCACCGATGCTCGACGCGGCCGGCCATGGCTACGAGATGGCCAACGGCGGCCGGTTGATGGTCATCAAGGCCGCTTCCCAACGACTCTCCCCGAAATTGCTGGTCGACACCCATCAGGGGGCACAGTCGCGGTGCGAGCGCACACCCGGGGCGCGGACCGCGGAGGGCCTCTCACAGTCCGCGGAAACCTATGCGCCGCAACAGGCTTGGCAGGTCCTGGGCCGGCCGGCCATTGCCATCAACGCCAACTTCTTCGACGTCCGGCCGCAGCGGGGCGGCTCCTGGAAGACGACCGGGTGCAGCTCACCGCTGGGCGCCTACGTCGATAACACCGGCGACCTCGGCCGGGCCAATATGGCGGTCACCGGCACCCTGGCCTACGCGGGCAAGCAGGCGCTGTCCGGCGGCGACGAGGTGTGGACCGCCGTGAGCACGCTGATCATTCCGGTGCAGGGCGCGCCGTACCTGGTGACACCGTCGAACGATCGCGACTACGACGCAGCGTCCCCGGTGATCGCGTCGCTACTGGACGATGGCACCAGATTCGTGGCGGTCTCCGGTCTCAAACTGCTGGCTCCGGGCGATACCGGCCAGCTGAGGGATCCCGGCCCCAGTGCAGCGCGGACGGCGATCGCCTATGCCGGCGACAAGGACGAGCTGTACGTCTTCCAGGGCGGTAGCTACACCCCCGACCAGGTTCAGGACCTCTTTCGCGGACTGGGCAGCGACACCGCGATCCTGCTCGACGGCGGTGGTTCCTCGGCGATCGTACTGCGTCGCGACTCCGGCGGGATGTGGGCCGGCGCCGGCTCACCGCGTGGGTCCTGCGACACGATGCAGGTGCTGTGCGACGCCCGCGAACGGGCGTTGCCCGCGTGGCTGGCGTTCGATTAGTCCCGCGGGTCCCTACAGCCCGAGCTTGGGCGTCAGGTCGAGCGACGTGACGGTGGTCATCTTGGTGACCCGCCAATCACGTCCGAATCGCTTCATGTCCAGGCGGTAGGACAGGTACTTCATCGACGGGATGTCGTTGCTCTGCGGGGTGGTCGACGTGGTGTTGGTGTAGACGATCGCGGTGGCCTCCGATCCGCGCAGCGACTCGACCGCCGTCCCGACCACCTTGGTGTTGCTGGTGACCTTGGCTTGTTTGTTGGTTGCGGCAATGGCGTCGACGTATTTGCGGTACTGCTCCCCGAAGTCGCCGCCGAGGTAGCGTGCGGAGCGGTCGGGCAGCTTGTCCATGTTCTCCGGGGTGTAACTCCACAACGTGGTGATCGCGTCGGCCGCGGTCCGGGCGATCGTGAGCTTGGTGGCGACGGTGGCCCGGTCCATGAGGTATGGCTGGGCCGCGGCGCCGGCGAAGGCCCCCGCCGCGACGAATGAGGCAATCGCGGCGATGGCGACGATTTTCTTGTTGTCCACCAACCACTTCCGCACCGGGGAAGTCTTCTTCACGGCCGGTTGGACCGGCGGTTCGACGGCAACGACCTCCTCAGCCTGCACATCGCCGAGGTCGGAGTCGGTGGTCTCGTCGGGCGCGGCGGCTGACTGTGTGCCCTCGTCGGGCGTGGCGTCGTTCACAGCACCTGAATCAGGTCGCTGACCTTCCACTGGTCCCCCTCCTTGACTGCCGTGATCTCCCAACGGCTCCCGCTGTCGATCTTCTTGCCGTCGGGCATTGTCGTGGTCATGTTCGCGACGGCAATCACATTGGCGCTGTCGTCGGGGTTCCACCGTTCGATCCCGATCTCCTGCACCGTTCCCACACCGGGTTCGGCCTGAGCGACCTGAATGACGACCTCGGTCATCTTCTCGGAGTACAGCTTGGCGAAGTTCCCGGTGCCGAGCGCGAGGACCTTGTCGGCATAAGCGTTGGCATTGAACGGATCCGGCGAGGTGTACTGGGTGACGAACGAACGGACGAAGTCGATCACCGCCGCGTTCCGGACGCTGGCGCGCTGCTGGGTGAGGCTCTTGGCGAACACGAAAGCACTCACGCTCAATGCGCAGAGCACCACCACTGCCGCGATCGAGGCCACCACCAGCAAGCGTCGGCGACTGGGTCGCGGTGCGGGCATCCGCAACGATGACGATTCACCCTCGTCGAATCGGCGACGCGGGCTCATCGGCCACCGCTAGTGGGCTTGGGCGCGGGCTTCGACGGTTCCGGCTTCGGCGCAGCCGGCTTCGGCGCAGCCGACTTTGACGGCTCGGGCTTGGCCTTGGGCGCGGACTTGGGCGCGGACGACTCAGCCGGCGCCGGCGCCGGCGGCGGCGGCTTGGGGGCGGCCAGCACGGTCAAGTTGGCGACCTTCCACTGATCGCCGTCCTTCTCGTAGTCCACCCGCAACGACGCGGTGACGAATCGCTGCTTGTTTGCGAGGCCACGCTGTCCCTGCAGCAGGAGCAGCATGGTGGCCCGGTCCCGGGAAGACGACAACACGGCACTGTTGCTCACCCAGTAGTCGTTGTCGACGAGGCCGCTTTTCTGCACAGCCTCCTGCTGCTGGGTCAGCTCCGGACGGTAGCCGTCGGTGACCAGCGTCTGGGCCCTGGCGAAGTCGTCCTTGGCGGTCTTCACCGTGTAGCTGAGCATGTCGACGACGATCTGGGGACCGGCCTCGGCGATCTGCGCACGGGCATTGTCCAGTGACTGCTGGTGCCGGTACACCGCCCCGTAGCCCAACCCCGCGGCCAGCACTGATAATGCCGTCGCTGCGCCGATCAGCATGGCGGTCAGCCGCCGTCGGTCCGGGAGTGCGCCATCGACCTCGCGCACTTCGGTGCGCGCGATCATGTCGGCGAAGGTGCGTCCGCGGGCGTCCAGAAGCGGCCAGAGCCAGCCGAGGGCCAGCGGAATCGTGTCCAGAAGATGGGCAAGGTCCCGCAGGAGCAGTTGCCAAGGGCCGGGGCGGGCGCCACCGTCCGCCTCCACCACGGCGATGCCGACGATCGAACGGCCCAGGCTCGACCCGGTGACGTCCGGCAGCAGCAATCGGTTGACGGCGATGGCCACGACCAGGGCCGCGGCCACGACCAGGCAGACCCACCACAGCCATCCGCCGCGCGGTGCGGACCATCCGACCAGCAGAACAGTGGCCACCACCGCAAGCGGTCCAAGAACGTCGATCGTGAAAGCCGCCGCCCGGGCCCACCACCCTGCCGGGCGCCCCTCGTCCTGCCACACGTCGGTCGCGGTGTCGGTGTGGGTGGCCTCGTCGAGAGCGACGGTCACTTGCTCACCGGTTCGATGCTGTCGATCTTGTAGGCCCCGGCGTCCTTGGCCATCCGGACCCGAAGCCGGTAACTCAATTCCTGGTTGATCTCTTGGTTGTTCGTCATGGCGACTCTCGTGGCTACCAGCACATCGATCGAACCGTCCGGGTTGTGTTTTTCGGCGGCCGCCCGCATATCGGTGATCTTCACCTGTGCGTTCACCGTCTTGTAGGCGTCAGCCAGCAGTCCGCCGTACAGATTCGCCTGCGCCGCGAAGTTCTCAGTGGAGCACTCGACGATCTTGCGCTGGCTGTCGTTCATCGCCTTGACGTCGGGCGCCTGGGTCGCAGCGATGCAGTCCTTGGCCGCGGCGACCGCGGTCGCCTCGTCACGGGCGGCTGCCGCGTCCTGGCGATGTCCGATCAGGGACACCACCCCGGCCACAGTCAGCAGCAACGCTGCAGCGACGAGGCCACCCAGGACAGCACGGAACCAGCCCCCACTCAGCAGCCGGGAGTCCACAGCCGGCTGGGCCGGCGCGGAAAGCCCAGCGTCATCCACATGATCGCTGAGTTCTGGATCCGGTACTACCGTCTCGTCAGCTGTGAGTGGCGGGGTTGGGGTCAGCTGGCCGGAGCCAGCATCTCCTTCCATCCGTCGTCTCCTGTTGTCGTCGAATTCTTGACGGTGTACTTCGTGCCATCCGGGCCGACGATCTCGCCGCTCGAGGCGTTGTAGGTCGCCGACATGTTCGTCGCCGGGGCACCCGCCGGTGAGTAGCTGCACTGGCCGGGCTGGGGCCATCCCGGCTGCACACCCCGGATGTCGACACCAGCTGCCGGATCGGCGCACTGCACCGCGCCCTGGCCCGGCTGGGAGACCGGGTCACTGGTCGGCGCCGCCGGTGGCGGCAGGAGATCCGCGGGGAGCGGGTTCAGCCCGGTATTGATCGTTGGGGCCGGGATCACCGTACCCGGATTCACCGGCTGGTCGCAGGCGGCACCGGGAGCGGGGCAGGTCAGGATCTGGTTCGGGTCGCCGATCCAGGGGTTCGTTCCCAGCGGCACGTAGGGCTCGTTGCTGCGGCACTCGGCCGGGCTGGCCGCACGCTTACCCGGAACGTCGACGCAAGGGATGTTGCGGGCGCCGCGCACGGCATTCGCCGGGGTGTCCTGCGGGATCTTGCAGTAGAGCCCATTCTCCACCGGCTTCAAGCTGGTGTCGGCCGGGGACCGCCACTGACCCGCGGGCAGGAACCCGGTGAGGCAGGGGGCGGGCTGGTTGATCGACAGGCCGAGGTCCAGCAAGGCCTCGCCAGGGAACACCTGGGTGTTCGTCTGAGCGACGCTTGCGCCCAGCGGCAACAGCACCAGCGCCTGCTCCACACCCTTGTTGTAGCGCTTGAGCATCTCGACGATGATCTCGAGGTTGGCCAACGTCTGGGGCAAGGCGTCCTTCACGTCGACGAACAAGGTGCTCAACTGGGTCGCGGTCGGCGCACCCTGCTCCAGGATGCTGCGCATCGCCGGATCCTGCTCCTTGAGTTGCGAGGTCAGCGTATTGAGATTCCTGGCCCACTGATAGATGGCCGACGATGACTGCACCTGGCTGTCCAGGATGGGCGGTGTGTTGTCGACGAGGTCGTTGATGTCGCCGATGTTCTCGTTGAGCGCGCCGACGAACGTGTTGGTGTTCTCGACCAACTTCTGCAGCGTCGGTCCGAGTCCGCCGACCGCCTGCGCGGCCTCGTCGAGCAGGTTCGGCAGCTTGCCGGCGGGGATGGCCGCCAGTGCCTCGTTGGCGGCGTCCAGCGCAGGCCCGACCGGAACCGGGATCGTGCTCTTGGTGATCGTCTGACCGGGCTTGAAGTACTGATCGGGAGTCCCCGTGGACACCAGGTCGAGATACTGCTCACCGACGGCGGTCACCGAGTGCACGTTGGCGCTCGCGTCGACCGGGATCTTGTACTTGTTGCCGATGCTCAGCGTCGCGCGGGCACCGGTTTCGGTCGGCTCCACATCGGTGACCTTCCCGATGCTGACACCACGGTAGGTGACGTTGGAGGTCTTGTAGAGACCGCCGGCGGCCGGAAGATCCACCTGCAAGGGGTACTGACCGATCCCCGCGAGAGCCGGGAGGCGCAAGTAGAACACGCCCAGCGCGACCAGTGCCGCCAACGTGAGGGCAAGGAAGATGAACAACTGCGTCTTGATGAAACGGGTGAGCATCATGTCGTCAAGTCCTCACTCGCCGCGCTCGACGAACGGTCCGCCGCCGTCGGTCATGTTCGGGTGCGGGGTGAACCGGACATCCGGAATCATCGTGCTCGGATCCCGGCCCCATGACTGCTCGAGCGCCCGCAACATCCCGCTCACACCGGTGCCCGTCAGCAGACCGTTGTCCAGCGAGCTGAGTGTCGCGTCGACGTTGAGCGACAGGTTGATGTAGTCACCCCGGATCGCCTTCGGAATGCCGTCCAGCGGATAGGGGGCGGTGACGATCAGGCGCATCGCGTCGAGGAAGTACGGCGCACCGCGACCCAACTGGACCAGCGGGCGCTGCAGGATCTCGAGGTTGGTGCGCAGGTCGGGCGAGGCCGCCGCCAGAGTCTCACCGGTCACCTTGTTGAACCGGCCGAGCGCGATAACGGCGTCGGCGACCCGGTCCCTGGAGTTGGCCAGGTAGCTGGCCAGCGGCGGAAGGTCGACCAGAAGGCGATCGAGGGTGTCGTTCCGGCTGGCCACGTAGGCGAACAGGTTGTTGGTGGAGTCGATGGCCCGTGCGATGTCGTCGCGTTGCTTGTTCAGTTCGGCGGTGAAGACATTGAGCTTGGAGAGGAAGGCCCGAATCTGGTCGGCGTTACCGGTCAGCAGGTTGTTGACCTCGTTCTGGATCACCTCGAGGTTCGGGATGCCGCCGCCGCGCAGGACCGTGGCGACGCTGGCCAGGGTGCGCTCCACGGTCGGGAATGCCGTCGTCCGATCGATCGGAATGGTGGCACCGTCACGCAGCGGCTGCGCCGAGGGATTCGCCGGCGCCGACAACTCGACGTGCTGAGAGCCGAGGATGCTGGTCTGGCCGATCTTGGCCGTCGCGTTCGCGGGAAGTTGGACCTGCGGGTCCACACTCAGCGTCAGCGTGGGGACCCAGTCCTTCAGTTCGATCTTGCGAACGGTGCCGACGAAGACGTCCGCCACCCGCACCCGGCTGTTGACGTTGAGCGCCAACGTATCCGGGATCTGGACATAGAGGGTCTTGGAGCCCTTGACGGAACCGGGCCCGATATTGAGCGGGACGTTGGCGATGCCCTGCCACCCGCAGGAGGTCAGCACCATCGCTGCAGCACCGAGGGCGAGCCCTCGCTGCCCCAGCCGTCGGGCGCGGTTGACTAACGAGCTCACTGTCCAGCCCCCGTTTCTGCAGGTAGAGCGGGCGGTGCGGGCATCGGCGCAGCGGCAGGCGCAACGGTTCCCGGTGCGGGCGGTCCGATCAGTTCCGAGACGGGCAGCGGTCCGGGGACCACGTCCTGCCCCGGTGCGGGAACCGGCGGGGCCGGTGGATACCACGGCGGGGGCAGCGGGTTGAGCTGGTCGTAGGAGTTCGACGGAGCACCGCCACGGGGTCCGGCCGCCGGGTACGACGTCGGATCCGGTCCGCCCATCAGCGACGCCAGCGAATCCGGCGTGAGCATGTTGGCGGTGAAGGGCTGCACCTGCAGGCCCTGCATCCCGGGGGCGACGATCCAGCCCTGCTCGTGGTTCCCGTGCGAGAACAGGGTGTCACGCGACCACACACCGGGAACGGTCGTGTCCTTGTAGCCCGGCGGGGGGCGTAACCGCTCCTCGGAGTACCCGACATACTTCGGCAGGGTCTCGGCCGTGGAGAACTGGTTGACGCCGAACGGCAGCGAGCTGAACTTCGTCGCGTCCAGGATCGGCGCCAGGTACTCAGCACACAGTTCCGCGGAATCCTGGTAGCCCAGCCGGCTACCGGACTGAATCGCGCTGCACAGGAACTGCATCGGGTTGGCCCAGTTGGCGATGGCCGGGATCGCGACGATGGCACCGTGCGTCGGGTGGTAGATGTTGGCCAAGTTCGCCTGCAGCGTCGGATAGACGTGCAGAACGGTCTCCAGGCCGTTGCGCGCATCGGGCTGCATCAGCGCGTTGGTGACGTCGGCCAGGTTGTTGATATCCCGCGACAGCAGCGACCCGTTGTCGTCGACGAACTTTCGTGCCGTCTTCAGCAGGCTGTCGATGTCCTGCAAAGCACGTGCGACTTCCTGGTCGGAATTCGTCAGTGAGGTGGTGAACGTCGCGAGGTTGTTGTTCAGCGCGACGAACTGCTGATCGCTCTGATGCAGTGCATTGACGAACACCGCGAGGGCCTTGGTCGTAGCGAACAAGTCGCCGCGGCCCTCGTTGAGGGTGGCGACCGCGTCGGACAGCGCGCGGAACGTCGAGTTGATGTCCTTGCCCTTGCCGCTGAGCGTGTCGGCCAGGGAGTCCACGAAACCGCCCAGCGCGCCCTTGTCTCCGGCCTTACCCTGCGGGCCCAGCTCCTTGACCAACTTGTCGAGCTGGTTGCGAATGTCGTCCCACTCGACAGGGGTCTGAGTCCGCTCCAAGGGGATCACGGCGTTGTCGGCCATCGCGGCACCGCCGGTGTAGGGCGGATCGAGTTGCAGAACGCGGGACGCCACCACGGTGGGGTTGAGGACCGATGCGGTGGCCTCGGCGGGAACCTTGTACTGGCTGTCGAAGTGGAAGTTGACCTTCATCCGATCGCCGGCCGGTTCGATGCTGTCGATCGCACCGACCTTGACGCCCATGATCTGCACCCGATCGCCGGGGTACAGCGCCAGGGTGTCGGAGAAATAGGCGCTGACGTTCGTCGTCGTCGCCTTCTTGTACATCCGGTAGCCCAGGAATGCGGCCAGAACAGCCAGCACCGCCACCACGACGGTGATGATCACACCCGCGCGGGACACCTTCTGCAGCGTCACGTTACGTACCGACATCGGCTAAGCCCCTCCCGTGTCGACCGGAGCGACGGTAGACGGATCCAAAACCGGGCCGACCGGGACCGTCCGGGCTCCCGGAGGACCGGGAGCGAACGCCGGCGCGGGAGCGCCGGGCAGCAGTGGGCCGGACATGCCGGGGACAGCAGCGGCCGGCACTCCGTGGTTCGGCGTTGCCGCGGCCGGGTTGGCCGGCGCCATGACCACGTCCGGCGGACCGAACCCACCCGGTACCGGGCCGTAGGGGCCCTGGGTGGCTGCTGCGCACGGAAGCGGGTTGTCCGGGGTTCCAACGCCACCGAGTCCCGGGGTGTAGGAGCACGGCGAACCGGGAGGAACGGCAGGTCCCGGGTAATCCGGGGTGCCTTCCAGCAACTGCGGCGCCGGCGCGGGGGCGCCGTTGGGCTGCGCCTGGCCGTTCGGGTCGGGGAACTTGGCCGCGGGCAGGCCGGCGTTGCGCCAGAACTCCTCCGGATCGATCCCGCGCTTCTTGAACGCGGCATCGACCCACGGCTGAATGATCTGGTACGGCAACAGGTTCACGATCAGCGTCTTGAAGTACGGGCCGGAGCCGATGCCCTCGGTGAGCGAACCCATGAACTTCGAGGCGGTGGTGATCGAGTAGGCCAAGTCCTCTTTGCGCTGCGCCAACACGTCGCTGATGGTCTGCAACTGGGTCAGGACGTTGTTCAGGTTCGGGTTGTCGTCGATGAACCCGGCGAACTGCTGGGACACCGCGGACACGTTCTGCAGCAGAACGTCCACTTCCTGGCTGCGCTGGTTGATTGCCGCAAGCAGAACCTGGGTGTTGACCAGCAGTCGGTTGATCTGCTCGCTGCGGTTGCCCAGCACGCTGGCGACCTTGTTGGCCTGCCCGAGGAGGTCTTTGAACTCCTTGTCACGCTTGCCGATGGTGTCCGAGAAGCGGGCGACACCGGTGAGGGCCGCCTTGAGTTCCGGCTTGCTCGCGTCGAGGGTCTCGGAGAGCACGTTGAGCGAGTTGCGGACCGCGGTGAGGTCCCACTGGCTGGTGTTGGTGGTCAAATCCGAGAAGGCATCGTAGAGCTGATAGGGCGTGGTGCTCTGCTCCAGTGGCAGCGTTGCCCCGACCGCCATCGGCTTGTTGCCGCGTGGGTCGATCTCCATGACGCGCTTGCCCAGGATGGTGTCCGTGCGGATGGACAACCGGCTGTTCTCGCCGATCCGGTAATTCCCCAAGGTGAAGCCGACCTTGACCCGGTCGCCATCGATCTTGAGCGACTTGATCTGACCGACGTCGTAACCGCTGATGCGAACCTTGTCACCGGGGGCGGCGCCGGCCGAGTCGGCGAAGTGCGCGTAGTACATCGGCTTGGCGAAGAGCATGGGGATGCTGGCGAAGCTCTGCCCCACCGCCACCACCATGATCAATATCAACAGGCCCAGAAGACCGACCCGGATCCGATTGTTGCCCTGCAAGGTCATCATTGCGGCGTGCACCTCCCCGTCGGCTGCTTGGTGATCCGGACCTTGCGAACCGGGCCGCCGGGCTGGAGGCCGTTGAGCGTCAGAGTGATGTCGCAGAGGTAGAAGTTGAAGAAGTCACCGTAGATGCCGCCGGCACGACCGATGAGGTTGATCGCCGTCGGGTACTCGGTCAGAAGCTTGTCGAGCTTCGCCGGGTCGTCCGCGAACGGCTGCTGGATGGCCTCCAGCTTTCCGAGGGTCTGCTGCAGCAGCGGCCGGTCATCGGCGAGGAGGCTGGCCAGCTCGCTGGATCCGTTACTGATGTCGGCGATCGCGCCGGCCAGCGGGTCTGCCCGGTTCTTCAGCCCGGTGACCAGGATCTCGAGGTTGCTCACCGTGGAGTCGAACTCCCGTTGGTGCTTGTTCACCGTGCCCAGAACAGTGTTGAGGTTGGTGATCACCTCACCGATGGCCTTGTCGCGGTCGGCCAGCGTGGACGTCAACTGGGCCGTCTGGCTCAGGATGCTGGCAACGGTGCCGCCCTGCCCCTGGAAGACGGTGACCAACGAGGTGGCGATGTTGTTGACCTTTTCCGGATCCAGGGCCTTGAACAACGGCTTGAATCCGCCGATCAGGGCGTCCAGGTCGAGAGCGGGCTGCGTGTGCGCCAGTGGGATGAGTCCACCCGGAGGCAGCACCCGTTCCATACCCTCACCGGTGCCCCGGTCGAGGTTCACATACCGCTCGCCGATCAGGTTGGCGTACCGGATCTGGGCGCCGGTGGACTGGTACAGCGGCAGCGACTTGTCCACGTTGAGTGTGGCCACGACCCGCTGTCCGCCTTCGAGCAGGCGCACCGACTTGACCTTGCCGACCTCGACGCCGCCTGCCCGCACGAACTGGCCGGGCTTCAGACCACTGCCATTGCTGAACTCGGCCTCGTAGGTGCTGAACCGCTGGAAGCGCAGCTGTCCGAACACGACGATGAGCAGCGCGGTGCACAACGCCAGAATGATCGAGACGATGGCGAGCTTGATCGCCGTTCCTTTGATGCTCATGGGTTGATCGTGTTCTCCCCGACCTGACGGCCCCAGACGTACTCGGTCAGGAGCGGCTGCCCGAGCTCGAAGTGGTTATACGGCGCGATCGAGGCGCCGGTGTCGGCGACCAGGGTGGGCGCCGGCCAGAAGTCCCGGGTCACCTTCTGAAAGCAACCGGGCGCCCCACCCGGTCCGCCGCGGGCGTTCACCCGTGGCAGGTTGTCCGGGTAGACGTAGGGGTTGGGCGCGCCGACGAGCGAGGCGCGATCGGCCAGCGAGTAGCCGTTGCCGCCGAAGGTGGCGTTTGCCGTGGGGATCACCTCTGCGTAATTGCGGAGCGTGCAGAAAATCTCGGGGCTGTAGGTGTTGAGCGTTTTCGAGGTCGGGATCAGGTCCGACATTCCGCGGACCAGGTACGGAGCGCCGCGTTCGAAAACGTCAGCACCGGTATTGCCGAAGCCGATCGCACCCAGCAGTGTGGCGTCGAGGTCGCCCTGCTGGTTGTTCAGGGTGCGGACCGTGGTCAGCGCATTATCGAGAGAGTCCCAGAAATCCGGGCCGGCGCCGGTATAGATGTCGGCCACATCGGCGAGCCGCTGCAAGCCGTACTGCAGGCGTGGCAGGCGGGGATTGAGGTTGTCCAGGGCGACGTTCGTCTTGACCAGCGTCTCGCCGAGCTTCGTACCCAGGCCGGTCAAGGCCTCGGCCGTCGCGGACAGCGTCAGGTTGAGCTTGACCGGGTCGATCTTCTCGGCGAGGTTGGTCACCGTCTCGAACACCGTGTTGAACTCAGTGGTCACGTTGCGTACGTCGATCACGTCAGAGCTGGAGATCCGCTTCGAATTCGGATCGGACGGGCTGGTCAGCGAGACGTACTTGTTTCCGAAGATCGTGGTGGCCTGGATGTCGCCCTGCACGTTCGACGGGATCAGCTTGATGTACTTCGGGTCGACCTCGAGGGAGAATTTCGCCGCCTCTTTGCCGTCCGCCACGGTCGGCTCGATCGTGTCGACCCGTCCGATCGCGACCCCGTTGTAGGTCACCTTCGAGCCCGGATCCATCACCAAGCCGGCCCTCGAGGCCACCATGGTCAGGTACGTCTTCGGCTTCAGCGTGCCGCGGAACTGCATCACGACGAACGTCAGGATGAGAGCGGTGACGAGCAGCAGCACAATGCCGGCGAGCTTGTACGGCGGGGTGCGCGGAGAGTTCAGTGGGGCCGTCATGCCTACACCGTCAGGTTGAAGTTGGGGTCGGTGCCGTACAGCGCCAACGAAGCGAACAGAACGACGAACTGGATCAGGACCAGCGACGCGCGCATCGACTTGCCGACCGCCTCGCCGACGCCCACCGGGCCGCCGCTGGCGTTGTAGCCGAAGTAGCAGTGGTTGATCATCACGACGACCGAGATGATGATGACCTCGACGAACGACCAGAACACGTCGTCCGCCCGCAGGAACGTATGGAAGTAGTGGGCGTACGTTCCGCCCGACTGCCCATAGAGCACGGTGGTCGTGAGCTGCGCGGCCAGGAAGGCCATGATCAGCGACATCGCGTAGAGCGGAATGATCACCACCGACGCCGCGACGAGGCGGGTGGACACCAGGTAGGAGATGGATTTTATGCCCATCACCTCCAGCGCGTCGATCTCCTCGGAGATCCGCATCGCGCCGATCTCCGCGGTGGCACCGGCACCCACTGTGGCCGCCATCGACTGACCGGTCACGATCGGAGCGGTGAGGCGGACGTTGACCATGGCGGCCAGGAAGCCGGTGAACGCCTCAACCCCGATGTTGCCCAGCGACGCGAAGCCCTGGATGGCGATCAGTGACCCGGCGGACAGGGTGATGAAGCCGACGATGGCGACGGTGCCGCCGACCACCGCCATGGCACCGGCACCCATGCCGACCTCGGCGATCAGCCGGATGATCTCTTTGCGGTAGTGGGCCACGGCGTGCGGGATCTCCCGGATCGCCTCGATGGCGAACCAGGCGACCTTGCCGCTGCTCTCGAGGAACCGGTTGGGCGCCTTGGCCAACTTGGCGGCATCGAACTGGGGGAGCCGGGACGGGATCGCCGTCTTGGGTGCTGTCGCAGTTGCCATCTACCGCCCCGTCCCGAACCGAACACCGATAGTCGTGAAGATGACGTTCACCGCGAACAATGCCACCACGCAGAGCACCAGGGTCTCGTTCACGGCGATTCCCACGCCCTTGGCACCGCCACCGACCGTCAGCCCGCGATAGCAGCCCACCAGGCCGGCGATCAAACCGAAGGCGACGGCTTTGGCGATCGCGATGATGACTTCTGGCAGCCCGGTGATGAGAGTCAGCGTCTGCAGGTAGGAACCAGCCGAGATGTTCTGCAGGTACACCCCGAAGATGAAGCTGCCCACCAGGCCGATGACGATCACCGCGCCGTTGAGCAGGACCGACACCAGCGTTGCCGCGGCCACGCGTGGAACCACCAGTCGGTGGATCGGGTCGATGCCGAGAACTTCGAGGGCGTCGATCTCCTCGCGGATGGTGCGGGCGCCCAGGTCGGCGCAGATGGCGGTTGAGCCTGCGCCGGCCACCACCAGCACTGTCACCAGCGGGCCCAGCTGGGTCACCGAGGCCAGGGCCGCGCCCGCGCCGGACACGTCGGCCGCGCCGAACTCCGTCAGCAGCAGGTTGAAGATGAAGATGATCAGCACGGTCAGCGGGATGGACATCGCGAAGGTCGGCAGCAGCGACACCGTCATCAGGAACCAGCTGAAGGTGGTGAACTCTTTCCACTGGAACGGACGAGCCAGCGCCTTCGCGGTCAGCACGCACATCTTGAAGAAGCCGCCCATGGCCTGCATGGGGCCGTTGAACCGCTTACGCAGGAACGCGGTCGATGCCGTCACCGCACTACCTCCTCACCACGGCTCACCCGGTCACAGCGGCGTGAGGGTAGTTGGTTCGGCACGCACCCCTCCTTCGACCGAGCAAACGTGATCAGCGGCCCGCTCTGGTCACTCAGTGAGCGGGACCACAGGAATGTACCCGATAGCTCAGGCCACTTACATCTCAACTCCACGATTGGGTCTCCATCGGTTTTCCGGTGCCGCCGAAACGCAACCTCAACACGGTTTTCATGACTTTGCCAGCCGGATTCCGGGGCAACGCCTCGACGATCTCCAGCGCTCTGGGGTGTTTGTAGCGGGCCAGTTGCTCATCGAGGAGCTCGGCGAGGTCCTCGAGTCGAAGCCCGGCCTGGCTCACCGCTGCGACCGCGACGGGCACCTCGCCCCATGTGTCGTCCGGTCGCCCGATGACTGCGACCTCCACGATTGCCGGATGGGCGGCCAGGACGTTCTCGACCTCCGCGCAATAGATGTTCTCCCCGCCGGAGATGATCATGTCCTTCTTGCGGTCGACGACCCAGATGTAGCCCTCGCCGTCGCTGCGAACCAGGTCACCGGAATGGAACCAGCCACCGGCGAACGACTCGGCGGTGGCGTGCGGCTTGTTCCAGTAGCCCGCCATGAGGGTCGGTGCCCGATAGACGATTTCGCCGACCTCGCCGACCGGCACGTCGTTCATGTCCTCGTCGACGATGCGGGCGGCCACCGTCGGGATGACCTTGCCCACCGAACCGAGTTTCCGGGTGGCGTCGTCACCCAGCAGCATGCAGGTGACCGGCGACATCTCGGTTTGACCGAAGGCGGCCAGGATCTTGGCGCCCGGAAACGTCTCGGCCATCTGGCGCAGCAGGGTGTCCGACGCCGGGGCAGCCCCCCAGGACAGATTGCGCAGGCGCAACTCCCTTGGACGGGAACGCTGTTCGGCGCACACCGCCTGCCACTGGGCCGGGACCAGGAAGATCCCGCTGACCTTCTCGGCGGCCAGGACGTCGAGCAGTGCGGCGGGGTCGAAGGCGCCCAACGGATAGATCACCGTGGGGATACCCAGGGTGAGGCCGGGGAGGGTGTTGCCGATGCCGGCGATGTGGAACAGCGGCACCCCGATGAAGGCGACGTCATTGTTGATGTCGGGACCGGTCGTGTAGATCGCGGTCATCACCTGCGCGGCCAGGTTGGTGTGAGTGAGCACCGCACCCTTGGGATGTCCGGTGGTCCCCGAGGTGTACATGATCAGGGCCGGGCTGTCGTTGGGAACGTCGACGGGGGGCGCGGACTCGCCGTCCTCGGCGAGCAGATCCTCGTAACCGAGCGACGCCGGCAGGTCGGAGTCCGCACCAGCGACGATCACCGTCGTCAACTCCGGGGCGAGCTCCCGGACCGACACCGCAAGCGGCGCGAGCATCGGCTCGGTGACCATTACGGCGGCGCCGCAGTCCTCCACCAGATAGCCGAGTTCGGGTGGGGTGAGCCGGAAGTTCACCGGCACGGCGATGGCGCCCAGCATGGTGGCGGCCAGGCAGGTTTCCAGGAACTCCGGCCGGTTGAGCATCAGGATCATGACCCGGTCACCGGATCCGATCCCGCGCCGGTGCAGCGCGCCGGCCAACCCGCAGACCCGCCGGTGCAACTCGGCCCAGGTGACGGTGCGGCCGAGGAAACGCAACGCGGTTGCCTGCGGCTGCATCAGTGCGTGGCGCGTCAGTTGGGTCACCCAGTTCTGACGGCGGGACAGGTAGGGCTGCTCGACGCTGGCCTGTCCCACGGCGGTGTCCATCGCGTTCCAGCTTGCGTCACACCGCCGACGGGACGGTGCGAAACGCCGCAAGTGGTCAGAAAATCAGGACCCCAGTTGCTCGGCGCGGGCCTTGAGGTTGCCCGCGAGATGGTCCAGGGCGTCATTGACCAATTTCTTCACCATCAGAGCCGGCACACCCGGCACCGAGGTCTCGACGTCCATGTCGACGGTGAGCAGGCTGGTCGGACCCATCTCGACCACCGAGAACAGTTGGTGCTGCTTGGAGAACAGCTCGCCCTGCTGCATCACGGTCTGGATCTGCGTCGGGCCCGGGTAGTAGACGGCCTGGATGTAGGTCAACTGCTGGCCCTGGATATCGGTGTCGATCCGCAACTGGCTGGGCCGTCCGTCGTTGTAACGGGCCAGGATGTAGACGCTTTTGACCTCGTCGTTCCACTGCGGGTAGGCCTCGAAGTCGGCGACGATCCCCAGGATCGCGGCAGCTTCGGCGTTGACCTCCACTGTCTTGCTCACCAGCGGCATCAGGCGTGCACCTTCTTCGTGCGCCCGGCGCGTACCGCCTCGCCCAGCGGGGATTCCACGCGGGTCTTGTCGTCGCGGATCAGGCCTCTCAGCAGTGCGGTGCTGAATTCCTCGGCGATCTCGGTGGCGGTGCGCCGGCCGTCCGGCCGCAACCAGCGGTAGGCGCCCATCGTCATGCCGATGTAGCCCAGTGCCACCACGTGCGAATCGCATTCGAAGAACTCCCCGCTGGCGATGCCCCGGTCGATGACCCCGGTGACGTGCTCGTAGACCTGGGTTTCCTTCTCACGGACCTCGGCGACCTGCTCGTCGGTGAACCATTCGGTGATGTAGGGCTGTTCCTGCCAGTAGACGGCGGCGCCCTCCGGATTCTCCGCGATGTTCCGCAAAAGTCGGACGGTGTACTGGTAGAGCGCCTCGCGGGCAGTCCAGGACGGATCGTCGTGCACGGCGGCCAGGGTGTTCTCCGCTGCGCTTCGATAGATGTCGAACAGGATCAGCGACTTGCTGGCGTAGTAGTGGTAGACCGTCGCCTTGTTGAGGCCGACCACGTCGGCGACGTCGTCCATCCGAGTGCCGTGGTAGCCGCGTGCGGCGAACAGCTTGGTGGCGACGGCCAGCAGTTCCTCCCGGCGCGTCGAGCCGTTCTCCGGTGGCATGAGCGGTCCTCCCTATCAACTGGTTGGACAGTCTAGATAATGGCACCCGATCGCCACTCCCCAGCGGCTGGGAGGGATAGACTCACTTCGAGTCGGATGCCGCTCGGATGCCAAGGAGGCCAGCCATGAATCCCGATCCGAACCCGGATTACGACGCGACCGACGAGATCGAGTACTTCTTCAGCTGGCTGCCTTGGGCGCTGCGGGGTACCGACTGGACCGGCACCCCGGCCTACCCGCCGGTCTGATCCGGCGCCGCTCCGGCCCCGTCAGTCGCCCCACGCGAAAGCGTCCACGCCCACGTCGATCTGTTGGGCGTCTTCCTTGTCGTTGTTCTCGTTCTGCTTCTTCTGGCTGTCGTTTGCCGGATTCCGATCCGTCGCAATCATCAGCGGACGATCGTCGGCCGTTCCGATGAAGGCGACAACGTCGCCCACCCATTCCGGACCGGGCGCATCGCCGCGGGTATCGGCAATCGTGTGCGGCGACCCGCCGGCGGTGACGACCTGGATGCTCTTGGTGCGTTGGTCCGGACTCCACTGCGTGAATCCGATCGCGCCGCGCCACAGCGCGGCGACATCGTCGTAGGCGCCCGTCCCGGTGAACACCGGCCGTGGTGCCGCCGGGGGTTCGACCGAGTAGATTCCGCCTCCGCGCAGCGTGAATGGTATTGCGCTGAAAAGACTTCCAGCCGCATCCCCGTTGGCGAACAGAACCGAGCGGCCGTCGTCGGCATAGTCGACGGAGGAGGCGTTCGTACCGGTCGCCACCGGTTGTGAGGCTCCTCCGACGCCGAGCACGTTGATCTCCACCGGGCTGACGTCCATGCGCCCGCCCGCCCAGGCGATGTGCTTGCCATCGCGCGCCCAGGCGTAATCCCGGTCGGCGTACAGCGGTCGGTCAGGGGCCTGGACCACCCCGGTGGCAGCGGCGGCGGTCAGCAGGAATCCCCCGCCGCCGGCGGTCTTGAGGAAGGCGATCCGGTCGCCTGTCGGAGACCAGCGCGGACGCTCCAGAGTGCTTTTCGCGGGATCGTCACCGCCGAAGGTCGGCACCAGCGCGGCCGGGTCCACCAACCGGCGGGGAGTCGGCGTGGGAGCGCCGTCGGCCGGGAGGTCGAGTACCCACAGTTCGCCGCCGCCGTCGTCGCGAGACGCCTTGCGCACGAACGCAAGTCGGCTTCCGTCGGGGGACGGCGCCGGCTCGGTGTCGGCAGGTCCGTCGGTGATTTTGCGACCCGGGGTGCCGGCCGGGTCGCTGACGTACAACGCCCCGTCCTTCGCGTAGAACAGCGCGGGCTTGTGATCGGCGTCCGGGCCCGTCGACGCCGGGGCGCCGGACTTCTCAGCCCCGGCGCAACCGGCCACCATCGCGATGGCGATCGAAATCGCAATCGCGGGGACGGTTCGCACTACTCGGCTGTGCTGCACGGCCGCCACTCTACGACCTTCCCACCGTCCGGATGCTCACCAATCGGATGGGCGGTAGTCCTTGAGGAAAACCCCGTACAGATCGACGCCGGCCTCGCCCTGCACGATCGGGTCGTACACCCGGGCCGCGCCGTCGACGAGGTCCAGTGGGGCATGGAAGCCCTCCTCGGCCAGTCGGACCTTCGTGAAGTGCGGACGCTCGTCGGTGATCCATCCGGTGTCCACACTGGTCATCAGGATGCCGTCGGTCTCGAACATCTCCCCGGCGCTGGTCCTGGTGAGCATGTTGAGGGCGGCCTTGGCCATATTGGTGTGCGGGTGTCCCGGACCCTTGTAGCGGCGGGAGAACACCCCCTCCATGGCCGACACATTGACCACATACGTGCGCCGGGCCGGCGACGCGGCCAGCGCCGGACGCAGACGGCTGATCAGCAGGAAAGGTGCGGTGGTGTTGGCCAGTTGCACCTCGAGCATCTCCAGCGGCTCGACCTCGTGGACGTGCTGAGTCCAGCTGTTCACGTGATGCTCGTCGGGAACGAGGCCGCCCGCGTCGATGGCGGTTCCGGCGGCAAGCCGCTCCAGTGAGGTCGATCCGGCGGTCAGTGCCGCCTCCGTCAGTTCATCCGCGCGCGACGCCGCGGCCGCCAGAATCGGGTGGCTCGCGACCGAGGCCGCCAGCGCCTGGGGATGGGCGTCGTTGGTGTGCCCGAAGGTGAGCAGCTCGGGAATCGGGCCATCGGGCAGCGGCGCGAGTTCGGCTTCGGCCAGCGGCGCATAGGCCCCCGGGGACCGGCGCACCGTCTGGGCTGCGTTGTTGATCAGGATGTCGAGGGGGCCGGCCTCGGCGACGGCGTCCGCCAGGCCGACCACCTGGGCCGGGTCGCGCAGGTCGATGCCCACGACACGGAGTCGGTGCAGCCAGTCCGCGGAGTCGGGCAGACCCGAGAAGCGGCGTACGGCATCCCGGGGAAACCTGGTGGTGATCGTGGTGTGCGCGCCATCGCGAAGCAGGCGAAGGGCGATGTACATGCCGATCTTCGCGCGGCCGCCGGTGAGCAGGGCGCGCTTGCCGGTCAGATCGGTGCGCGCCTCCCGTTTGGCGTGGCTGAAGGCCGCGCACTGCGGACACAACTGGTGATAGAAGGCGTCGACCTCGGTGTAGTGCTGCTTGCAGATGTAGCAGGCGCGCGATCGGATGAGGGTGCCCGCGCTCGGTGCGGCGGCCGACGTGGTGAGCGGGATGCCGCGGGTCTCGTCGTCGATGCGATCGGGGGCGCCGGTCGCGGTCGCGGCGACCACCGCGCGGTCGGCGTCGGCGATCTCCGCCTGCTTCTCGCGGCGGCGCGACTTCTTAGCGGCCTTGAACATGTGGGCGGTCGCCCGGCGAACCGCGATGAAGTCCGGGTGCTTCTCGTCGAGCTGGTGCAGTTCGGCCAGCACGGCCAGCGTGACCGCCAGTCGTTCGGGGTCGATGCCGATGCCGTGCCGGTCAGAGCTCACAGCAGAGTGTAACGAGGCTAGGCTGCGCTTCTTGTGAGTGATCTGACGACGACGGCGGCGCGCCCCGACCCATTGCGGCTGACGCTGGAGTGCTACCCGTTCGTCGACGAGATCGCCACCCGGTACGGGGATATGGACGCCAACGCCCACATCAACAACCTGGCGCTGGAGTCGTTGCACGAGAACGCCCGGGCGACGATGAACCAGCGGCTCTACCCCGCGGCCTACCGCGCGGGAACCCGCCGGTTTCGGCTGGTGACGTCGCAGAATGCGGTGCACTTCCTGGCCGAAGCCCATTGGCCGGTGACGATCCAGACCGGCGCTGGGGTGGGCCGGATCGGGCGCACGTCCTTCATCGCCTCGACCGGCCTGTTCGTCGCCGGTGAGTGCATCGGGGTGTGCGACACCGTGCTGGTGATGCTGGGCGAGGACGGCCCCGAACCGATCCCCGCGGAGTTCCGGGCGGCGCTTCAGTCAGCACTGCTGGGGTCGCCTCCGAGTCCGAGGGATTCTGTCACACACCATCCGTAGAATCGCACATATGTTCGACACACTCGACGGGCCCGGTCTGCTTGCCGAGATGTCCGCCGCCCAGCGCACCGAACGCGCGGCCGCCGCGCGCCGAATACTCGCCGCGGGGCGGTTGTGTCAGACACGGATGGCGCATGTCACCGAGGACGACCGCACCCAGTGGTGCATCGATAACTGGGAGTCGGTGGCCGCGGAGATCGGCGCCGAACTCGGAGTCAGCCGCCGCCGGGCCTCCACGCAGATGAATTACGGGGTCGAACTGCTGGAGCGCCTACCTCGACTCGGCGCGGTGTTCCTTGCCGGAGACGTCGACTTCCGGATTGTGGCGGCGGCGGTCTTTCGCACCGGGCTGATCACCGAGTCCGAGGTCCTCGCGCGGATCGACGACGTGGTTGCGCGGCGCGCCGGTCACTGGAACACCCTCTCCCGCAAACGGATCGCGGAGTTGATCGACAGATGGGTCGCCGCACTGGATCCGGCGGCCCTGCGTCGACCGCGCAGCGCCGAGGAGGACCGCCACATCGAGTTCGGCGAGAGCCGAGACGGCATGGTGGAGTTCTGGGGTGCGTTGCGCGCCAGCGACGCCGCGGTGCTCGAACGGACCCTGGAGAGCGTGGCCGACAGCGTCTGCGCCACCGATCCGCGCACCAGACGCCAGAGGCGGGCCGACGCCCTGACCGCGATGACCGCCGGACCATCGAAGCTCGTTTGTGAGTGCGGCACGGCGGATTGCCCGGCAGCCGAAGCTTCATCGCCGGGGCCGGTCGTCATCCACCTGATCGCCGAGGCCGCCACCCTGAGCGGGGAGAGCAGCACGCCGGCTTACCTGCCCGGGTTCGGAACCGTGCCCCCGGCAATGTTGCGCGAGGTTGCCCGACGGGCCAGGTTGCGCCCGCTGACCCCGCCGGCACTGTTGTGCGCCGAGCCGCGCTACCGGCCGTCGGCGACCCTGGCCGACTTCATCCGCACCCGCGATCTCACCTGCCGCTTTCCGGGGTGCGACAAACGCGCCGAGGTGTGCGATATCGACCACACCATTCCGTGGCAACTGGGCGGTCCGACGCACCCGTCGAACCTGGCATTGCTCTGCCGTGCGCACCACCTTCTGAAGACCTTCTGGTCCGTCGAAAAAGGTTGGGCGGAAAGCCAATCCGCAGACGGGACGATCGCGTGGACATCGCCCTCCGGGCGTGTCTACGTTACGAAGCCCTGCGGGGCGCTGTTCTTTCCACAGCTGGCCGAGCCGACCGCCGACCTCAACGTCGATGTGCACCAAGGGGGTTCGACTGTCGGGCGGACGCTGATGATGCCGACCCGCAGGCGTACCCGGGCGGAGGAACGCGCCGCGCGCATCCAGTGGGAGCGCGGGATCAACGAGGCGCGGTGGGCAGCCGACCCGCCGAGCTTCTAACCGATCTCTACAGCGACTTCAGTTCCTCGATGACCTCGCCGACCGATTTCTTGGCGTCGCCGAACAACATCGAGGTCCCCGCGCCGAAGAACAACGGGTTCTCGATACCGGCATATCCTGACGACATCGACCGCTTGAGCACGATCACCGACCGGGACTGGTCGACGTTGAGGATCGGCATGCCGAAGATAGGGCTGGACGGGTCGGTACGCGCCGCCGGGTTGGTGACGTCGTTGGCGCCGATCACCAACGTCACGTCGGTGCGCGGGAATTCGCCGTTGATGTCGTCCATTTCCTTCATCGCGTCGTACTCGACGTCGGCTTCGGCCAACAGAACGTTCATATGACCGGGCATGCGGCCGGCCACCGGGTGGATGGCGTACTTGACCTCAACGCCCTTGCTCTCCAACAGGTCCGCCATCTCCTTGACGGCGTGCTGTGCCTGCGCGACGGCCAGGCCGTAACCGGGAACCACGATCACCTGGTTCGCGTAGGCCATCTGGATCGCGGCGTCGGCAGCCGAGGTCGCCTTCACCGGACCCTGGTCGCCGCTAGCCGGGCCGCCGACGGCGTCCGTTCCGCCGAAGGACCCGAACACGATCGCCGGGATGGACCGGTTCATCGCCACGGCCATCAGGTTGGTCAGAATCGAACCGGAGGCACCGACGATCATGCCGGCCACGATCATCGCGGTGTTGTTGAGCGCCAGACCTGCTGCCGCGGCGGACAACCCGGTCATCGCGTTCAGTAGCGAGATCACCACCGGCATGTCGGCGCCGCCGATCGGGAACACCACAAACAGGCCCATGATGCCGGCCAAAACGAGCACCAGCACGATCCACCAGACCGAAAGACCTTTGTGCAGCCCGATGTACACCGATGCGGCGACGGCCGCGATCAGCAGCACGATGTTGGCGGCCTGGAAGAACTTCGCACTCTTGACGAGCGTCTTCTCGACGTTCTTCGGGATCGACTCCTGCAGCTTGGCGAAGGCGACCAGCGATCCCCAGAAGGACACCGAACCGATGATCGCCGCGAACAGCGATCCGACCACCAGCGCCACCGTGGGCGACTGGTCGGGCGTGAAATGCGAAAAGCCCTTCGTCTCAATGAATTCCGCCCAGGCGATCAACGCCACCGTGCCGCCGCCGACACCGTTGAACAGCGCGACCAGCTGAGGCATCGCCGTCATCTTGGTCTTCTTGGCCGGCGGCACACCGAGGATCACACCGATCGCCAGACCGGCGATGATCAGGATCCAGTTGATCGACGCGGTGTCGCGGATCTTGATCAGCGTGGCGACCACCGCGATACCCATACCGATGGCGGCGATCCAGTTGCCCCGCACCGCGGTCTTGGGTCCGGTGAGGCCCATCAGGCCATAGATGAAGAGCGCGAACGCGAAAATGTAGAGAACGTCGACGAGGTAGTTCATTTGGCGAGCTCCTTCGCCTTATCCCCGGCAGCGAGAGCTTTGTCCTTCTTGCCCTTGAACATGCCGAGCATCCGGTCGGTCACCAGGAAGCCGCCGATCACGTTGAGCGTGCCGAACACCAGCGCGACGAAGGTGATGATCCGCACGCCCCAGTTCGCGTCGGCCGGGAGGTTGCCCAGCACCAGCAACGCCCCGAGCACGACGATGCCGTGAATGGCGTTGGTGCCCGACATCAGCGGGGTGTGCAGGGTGTTGGGCACCTTGGAGATCACGGCGAACCCGACGAACCCGGCAAGCACCAGGATCGCGATATTGGCCAGAAGTTGGGTGTACATCAGTTCTGCACCTCACGAGTCACACAGGAGGCCGAGATGACCTCGTCGTCGAAATCCGGTTGCAGCGCGCCGTCTTTGATCATCAGTTCCAGCAGCGAGGTGAGGTTCTTGGAGTACAGCTCGCTGGCGTGTTCGGGCATGGTGGCCGGCAGGTTCAGCGGCGAGGCGATGGTCACCCCATGCTTGACGACGGTCTGGCCCGGCTCGGTGAGCTCGCAGTTGCCGCCCGTCTCACCGGCGAGGTCGATGACCACGCTGCCGGGCTTCATGCCCTCGACGGCAGCGGCGGTGACCAGTCGCGGCGCGGGCCGGCCGGGCACCAGTGCGGTGGTGATGACCACATCGAAGCCGCCGATGGCCTGCTCCAGCTTCTTCTGCTGCTGGGCGCGCTCCTCCTCGGTGAGCTCGCGGGCGTACCCGCCCTCGCCGGCCGCGTCGATGCCGAGGTCCAGCCACTGGGCGCCCACCGAGCGCACCTGGTCGGCGACCTCGGGGCGAACGTCGTAGCCGGTGGCCCGGGCACCGAGCCGCTTGGCCGTGGCCAGCGCCTGCAGCCCGGCGACACCGACGCCGAGCACCAGCAGGGTGGCCGGTTTGACGGTGCCCGCCGCGGTGGTGAGCATCGGGAAGAACCGGGTGGACTCGCTTGCGGCCAGCAGCACGGCTTTATAACCGGCGACGTTGGCTTGGGAGGACAGCGCGTCCATCGCCTGCGCCCGCGAGATGCGGGGGATCGCCTCGACGGCGAAGGCCTGGACCCCGGCGCTCTTGAGTGCGCCGATCTGGTTGTCCGCATTGCGCGGCGCGAGGAAGCCGATCAGCGTCTGCCCGGCCCGCAGCCGCGCCACCTCGGACGACGACGGCGGAGCGACTTTCACGATGACGTCGCATCCCCAGGCATCGCCGATGGTGGCTCCGGCGGCGGTGTAGAGCTCGTCGGGCAGCAGAGCGGGCTCGCCGGCGCCGGATTCGACCACCACGGCGACGCCGCTGTTCAACAGCGCGGAGACCGCTTTGGGCACGAGTGCCACGCGGCGCTCGTCGGCGCCCGACTCGGCGACGACGCCCACGGTCGTCTTTATTTCTGTCATGAGCTGTGCGTGTGCTTTCTGGGATCGCTCGGGATCTCCCCGTATCCGTTGGCGGGAACCGCCGGTGACACCCTAACCGCTGGCAGTGGCTACTTCCCAAGTCGAGGACCGCCGGACCTCGCTCCTGGCCCTGCCTTTCTCAACCAATTCCGATTTCGCCACACGTTCGCGATACGACCAGTGAGGCCACGTAGGGGCCAGGACCGGTGGTGAAATCGATTCGCTGACGCCTGATCAGCCAAAACCGGAGTTGGCACGTGTCAAGTTCTTGGGTTTACAGTCTCTACCAATGCCAAGAAGAGGCTGATAGGGCGATGAGTTTTTCGCACATCCGGGTCTGCACCAGACCGGAGCGATGACGCACCAGACCGGAAGCGGCGGCAGGGACGGTCGACGCATCATCGCAACGGATCAGGAGCTCTGACATGAACAGCCACGACAACACCCTGAAGACAGAAAACTCCGGCGCCATCCAGCCGAACTACGGCCGCTTCGTGGGACGAGTCGGCGCGCTGGCCGTCAGCCTGGGAATCGGAGCAGCGGTGTGGGGGCCGGTCGTCGCTACCGCCGACACCATGCAGGATTCTGCCTCTTCGGACTCGGCGACGCAGTCGCCACGGGGCCGGGCGAGCACGGGCCGGACAAGCCGAGTTCCGACGACACCCGGGGGTTCCGCGACCAGTACGTCCACAACCGTGAATTCCAGCGCCGGCGGTGCGCCCAGTCAGCGTGGCTCCCGTCCAACGACCACAGACGCCGATCCGGTCGCATCGAAGATCACGACCCGCAACGACAACAACGCGCCGGCGCCCGACCGGGTCGCCCAGTCGGCCCCAATCGCCCCGACGCCCAAACAAACGCCGGTGGGCGCTTCGTTCCGCGTCCCCGTCGAGGCGCCCGTTTGGACCGCATCTGCCGCCACTGCGGCGGCGGTTCCCACCGCTAAAGCATCCGCAATGGTGGCGGTCGCCCCGGCCGCGGTCCAGCCGGTTGCCGCAGGGAAGCCGGCAACGGCGACCGCGGCGACGGTCGCCCCGGTCATCGGACTGCTCAACGCGATACTGGCCCCGGTGTCAGGGACCGGCACGGGCTCACCGGTCGAGTCGCCGGTGTCATGGATGGTCGCCGCGGCCACCCGGCGCCTCGGTAGGCCGGCGGCTCTGCGGCCCTTGGCCGCACAGGCGACGGCAGCACCGGCGGCCGCAGCCGTCGTCCCGGGCGCGGCCACGGCCACGGGTACGACGACCACCGTCACCTGGGCGTGGGGCACCAACCCGGTCCTGAACTTCAACCCCGCCACCGACAAGCTCGACTTCGGTTGGATGCAACCCAGCGCTTTCACCGTCGCCGAGGCGTCCGGATCCACCCAGATCGCGATCGTCGACAACAACCACACCTACACGCTCCAGAACGTCCCCCTGAGCAAGTTGACGATGACCAACATCGTCGCCAAAGACACCGGCACCGTCGCCAAGTGGCAGACCCTCATCACCAACGCGCAGACCGTCGCAACCCCCACAGTTTCGGTCGCGAATGCCACGGTCGCCGAAGGTAATTCGGGCACCACCAACGCCTCATTCGCGGTCTCGCTCTCGAAGGCTTCGACCAAGACCGTGACCGTCGGCTACGCAACCGCCAACGGCACCGCCACCGCGGGCACCGACTACACCGCCAAAACCGGCACCCTCACCTTCGCCCCCGGCGTCACCACCCAGACCGTCGCCGTCGCCGTCACCGGCGACACCACCGCC
>CAISDL010000003.1 GCA_903884065.1 uncultured Actinomycetes bacterium
CCATGCGAAACTTGCACCGAAAGTGCCTTTCGGGACTGGACCGATTAATGCGTGAAGAACATCAATCATCCCAGCTCAGGAGGCACTTTCGCTATCGCGACACCCGGACACACCACATCCCATCAGTGGATCGAGGTTTAGCGGTCTCCAGCGGCCCTAGCCGAGGCTGCGGAGGTCGCGCGTCACGGCGACCCGGGCCGCGAGTTGATCGTCGGTCGGATAATCCACACCGATCAGCGTCAGTCCGCGGGCAGGCGCCGCGGCGAAATCACTGGAGCGGGACTGGGCCGTCAACAGCGTTGTGCACCAATCCGGTTCACGCCGTCCCTCCCCCACCGCCAGGAGGGCGCCAACCAGTGACCGCACCATCGACCAGCAGAAGGCGTCGGCGCTGACGTAGGCGGTGAGCAGGTCGCCGTCCCGAACCCAATCCAGGCGCTGAAGGTCACGGATGGTGGTCGCACCAGGCCGCAGCCGGCAGAACGCGGCGAAGTCATGCAATCCCAGCAGAATCCGGGAAGCCTCCGTCATCGCGTCGAGGTCGAGAGTCCTCAGCCACGGTGTGACGAATCTTCTCTGCTGCGGGTCCGCACCCCAGGGCGCAAGAGCCAACCGGTACGCATAGTGTCGACGCAACGCCGAGAACCGGGCATCGAAACCCATTGGCGCACGGGAGATGCCACGGACCCTGACGTCCTCGGGCAGGAATTTTGCCAACCTCCGCACCAACGGTCCGAACTCCGGATCGCCGGTGCGGAACCGGCGGGGGTAGGCATGGCTCAGGGCATCGAGTGGAACGTCGAGGTGCGCCACCTGGCCGGTGGCATGCACGCCGGAATCCGTTCGGCCGGCCGCGAACAGCCGCACGGGAGTGCGGAAGACCGTCGAGAGTGCCGCGTCGAGCACCCCGGCGACGGTACGGTGGCCCTCCTGGGCCGCCCATCCGGTGAAATCCGTTCCGTCGTAGGCGATGTCGAGCCGAAGCCGCACATCGGAGGAAGCACCGTGCCCGCCACCGGATTCGGTGGCGGGCACGGTGATGTCCAAAGGATCAGGCGTTGTCAGACTCGCCAGCCTCGGCGATCTCTTCCTCCGCGGTCTGCGCGTCGGCGATGCCGGCGTCCTCGGCCTCAACCGCCTCGATGCTCTCTTCAGGCTCCGTCACGGCCTCCTGCTCAGGCACTGCCGGGGTAGCCTTCTTGGCCGACGACGCGGCCCGGCGGGCCCGGTTGGCTTCCGAGGTGACCGTCTTCTCCCGGACCAGTTCGATCACGGCCATCGGGGCGTTGTCGCCCTTGCGTGCCTCGACCTTGATGATCCGGGTATAGCCGCCGGCGCGATCGGCGAAGAACGGCCCGATCTCAGCGAACAGCGTGTGCACGACGTCCTTGTCGCGGATCTTCTTCATCACCTCACGCCGATTGTGCAGGGTGCCCTTCTTGGCGTGCGTGATGAGCTTCTCGGCGTAGGGCCGCAGCGCCCGAGCTTTGGGCTCGGTGGTCTTGATCCGGCCGTGCTCGAACAGCGATGTGGCCAGGTTGGCCAGGATCGCCTTCTGGTGCGATGAGGACCCGCCTAGACGAGGACCCTTGGTGGGCTTGGGCATTGCAATCTCCTAGTTGGGCCGATCCCCGTATCAGGTAGGACCGGGCAGGGATTTAGAGCTGTTCGGTCTCGGCGTAGTCCTGGTCGGTGTCCAGGTCATAGCTGCTGTCGCTGGTCCAGGTGCCGGTGGCGACGTCGTAGCCGGCAACCTCGGACGGGTCGAAGCTGGCCGGGGAGTCCTTGAGCGACAGACCGAGCGAATGCAGCTTGATCTTGACCTCGTCGATGGACTTCTGACCGAAGTTGCGGATGTCGAGCAGGTCGGACTCGGTGCGGCCGACCAACTCGCCGACGGTGTGAACGCCCTCGCGCTTGAGGCAGTTGTACGACCGGACGGTCAGGTCCAGGTCGTCGATCGGCAGCGCGAACGCCGCGATGTGGTCGGCCTCTTGCGGGGAGGGGCCGATCTCGATGCCCTCGGCCTCGATGTTGAGCTCGCGGGCCAGCCCGAAGAGCTCGACGAGGGTCTTGCCGGCCGAGGCCAGGGCGTCGCGGGGGCTGATGGAGTTCTTGGTCTCCACGTCCAGGATCAGCTTGTCGAAGTCGGTGCGCTGCTCGACGCGGGTCGCCTCGACCTTGTAGGTGACCTTGAGCACCGGCGAGTAGATGGAGTCGACAGGAATACGGCCGATCTCAGCACCCGACGCCTTGTTCATCACGGCCGGGACGTAACCGCGGCCGCGCTCGACGACGAGTTCGACCTCGAGCTTGCCCTTGTCGTTGAGGGTGGCGATGTGCATGTCCGGGTTGTGCACGCTCACCCCGGCCGGCGGGACGATGTCACCCGCGGTGACCGCGCCGGGCCCCTGCTTGCGCAGGTACATGGTGACGGGCTCGTCCTCGTCGGAGGACACCACCAGGCTCTTGAGGTTGAGGATGATGTCGGTGACGTCCTCTTTGACGCCCGGCACGGTGGTGAACTCGTGCAGGACGCCGTCAATGCGGATGCTCGTCACCGCTGCGCCCGGAATGGACGACAGCAGGGTACGCCGCAGCGAATTACCGAGGGTGTAGCCGAAACCCGGCTCCAACGGCTCGATGATGAACTGCGAACGGTTCTCGGCGAGGACGTCTTCGCTCAGTGTGGGGCGCTGTGAAATCAGCATGGTGTTCTTCTATCTCCTTCTCGGCACCCGCTATTTGATGCCGTTGGGGTCCTGCCGTCGGCGGACGCCGCGGCAGAAGCCTTGATTACTTCGAGTAGAACTCGACGATGAGCTGCTCGGCGAGCGGCACCGAGATCTGATCACGCACGGGCAGCTGATGAACCAGCACCCGCTGGCGTTCGCCGACGACCTGCAGCCAGGCCGGGATCGGACGGTCACCCGCGGTCTCCCGGGAGATCTGGAACGGCACGGTGTTCAGCGAGTTGTCCCGAACGTCGATGATGTCGTACTGCGACACCCGGTAGCTCGGGACGTTCACCTTGACGCCGTTGACGGTGAAGTGACCGTGGCTGACGAGCTGGCGCGCCATCCGCCGGGTCCGGGCCAGGCCGGCGCGGTAGACGACGTTGTCCAGCCGGCTCTCCAGGATCTGGAGCAGGTTCTCACCGGTCTTGCCGGCCTTGCGGTTCGCCTCTTCGTAATAGCGGCGGAACTGCTTCTCCATGACGCCGTAGGTGAAGCGGGCCTTCTGCTTCTCCTGCAGCTGGGTGCGGTACTCGCTCTCCTTGACCCGCGCGCGGCCGTGCTGGCCGGGTGGGTAGGGGCGCTTCTCGAACGATTGGTCACCACCGACGAGGTCGACGCCCAGACGGCGCGACTTGCGGGTGGCAGGTCCGGTATAACGAGCCATTTCGTGTCTTTCCCTTTCCTGCTAGACCCGGCGCCGCTTGGGCGGCCGGCAACCGTTGTGCGGCTGCGGAGTGACATCGGAAATCGCGCCGACCTCAAGGCCGGCGGCCTGCAGGGAGCGGATCGCGGTCTCACGGCCCGAGCCCGGACCCTTGACGAACACATCGACCTTCTTGACGCCGTGCTCCTGGGCCTTGCGGGCCGCGTTCTCGGCGGCCAACTGGGCGGCGAACGGCGTGGACTTACGCGAGCCCTTGAAGCCGACATGGCCCGAGGACGCCCATGCGATCACGTTGCCCTGCGGGTCGGTGATCGACACGATCGTGTTGTTGAACGTGCTCTTGATGTGGGCAGCGCCGTGCGGGACGTTCTTCTTTTCCCTGCGGCGGGTGGTCTTGCCCTTCTTGGCGCCGGACGCGGCCTTCTTCGGAGGTGCCATTTACTTAGCCTTCTTCTTACCGGCGATGGTGCGCTTCGGGCCCTTGCGGGTACGCGCATTGGTCTTGGTCCGCTGACCGCGAACCGGCAGGCCGCGACGGTGCCGCAGACCCTGATAGCAGCCGATCTCAATCTTGCGACGGATATCGGCCTGCACCTCGCGGCGCAGGTCACCCTCGACCTTGATGTTGGCTTCGATGTAGTCGCGCAGCTGGGTCAGCTGATCGTCGGAGAGGTCCTTGCTGCGAAGGTCCCGATCGATGTCGGTAGCCGCCAGGATCTCCTGGGAGCGGGTACGGCCGATGCCGTAGATATAGGTCAGCGCGATCTCCATGCGCTTATCGCGCGGGAGATCCACGCCCACTAGACGTGCCACAGGGCTGTATTCCTTCTTCTATGCGGAGGTGTCGTTCCCAGACCGTTCCCGTCGGGCC
>CAISDL010000004.1 GCA_903884065.1 uncultured Actinomycetes bacterium
ACGTCCTCCCTCGCTACCGGCGGCAACGGCGGCAACGGCGGTGACGCCGGACCCTCCGGGACCGGCGGCACCGGAGGCACCCGCGGACTCGCGTCCGCCTACGGAACCAACTCCACCAGCACCAACGGCACCCCCGGCACCCCCGGCACCCCTACACCGTCCTGATCGCCACCGGCACCCACCGGTAAAAGACCACACAGTCGGCCCCTCCCCCCACCCCCCTCCAAGGGAGGGGCCGACTGTGTTCACGTCAGACAGGCCGGCGGTCGCCTAGTGGGCGGCGGCAATCGAGAAGAGCGAGTTCCAAGCCCCTGAAGTCTGCAGTCAGCCGTCGCCGGGCGCCGGTGCGCTGGAGTACTCCTCCAAACACCCCTCTGCCACAGCGTGTTTGATGCTGTCGCCCAGGCGGGGGCACGACGGGATACGGGCACTCTCGCCACCGGAGGCGCGAACCTCGGCGAAGTAGGCGCAGCGTGCCGCGGCGTCGCCGTTCCACTGCACCGCGGTGTAGGGGGCGCCCAGTTTCTTCACCTTCACCGAGGCATGGCAGAACCGGCAGTCGACCTCGGCGAGTCCGGCGGTGAGGTAACGCTCCCGATCCCGTCGGGTGGCCTCGTGCACGGCCGCCGCGCGAACCGGGTCGTTGGCGAAATCAGGGGCCTTCGACCAGGTGGTGACGTCATCGTCGTCACCGGGACGGTGTTCGTCGTCGTGTCCCCCGTACAGCAGCAACATCGACCGCGCGATCTGGTCGACGTCGGGGCCGGGCGCCGGCTCCTCGCCGGTCACGGCGTGCCGGCCTTCTCTTCCTCCGCCTGCCTGCGCAGGTTCTCCTGCACCTCGACCTGCCACTTCTCGTTGGCCTTGGTGGTGTCCACCTCGAGTTCGAAACGATCGGTCATATCCGGCGTGATGTCGGCGACGTCGACGTAGAACTGCTGATACCAGCGGCGCATCTGGTAGACCGCGCCGTCCTCCTCGACCAGCAGCGGATTCTCGATGCGGGTCTTGTGCTTCCAGATCTCCACATCCTGCAGGAATCCCTTGGTGACCCCGGTCGTCATCGCCTCGGCGAAGACATCGGAGACCGCCTCGTCGAGGCCCCTGGGCTTCTCCACGATCACGCCCCACATCAACATGAACGAGTCCTGCGTCACCGGATAATGGCAGTTGATCAGGATCGACTCGGCCTTGTACTTGCCGTAGGTGTTGTGCAGCCAGTTGATCATGAACGACGGACCGAAATAGCTTGCCTCGGAATCTAATTGGGACTCGCCGTAGGCCGTGCCCATGTCGTTGATGTCGGGCCGGCCGACGTTGTGCAGGTACTGCGAGGCGACATGGCCCTCGAAGACGTTCTTGAAGTACGTCGGCAGACCGAAGTGGATGTAGTAGAAGTGCGCCATATCGGTGACGTTGTCGACGATCTCCCGGCAGTTCGAGCCCTCGATGAGCATCGAATTCCACCGCCAGTTGGTCCAGGCGTCGCTGTCATGCTCGGGGATCTCCGGGATGCGAACCTCCGGCTGGGGTGCATTGCCCTCGTGGTCGTGCCAGACGAACAGCAGTCCGCCGCGCACATCGGTCTGCCAGGAGCGGGTCTTGGCCAGCTTCGGTGTCCGCTTGGCGTACGGCACCAGCTTGCACCGGCCGTCGCCACCCCAGCGCCAGTCATGGAACGGGCAGGCCAACTCGTCGCCCTTGACGGCGCCCTGAGACAGGTCCCCACCCATATGCCGGCAGTAGGAGTCCAGGACGTGCAGTTCACCGGCGGAGTCGGCGAACACCGCCAGTTTGGTCCCGAAGGCGTGGACGGCATGCGGCTGCCCGTCGGTGAACTCGCTGACCGGTCCCAGGCAATGCCAACCCCGGGCGTACCGGCCGGGAAGCGTTCCGGTGTCGATCTCGCGAACGTCGGTCATATCGCGCCTCCACTGTTGGTCTCTAATTAGAACACGTTACAGTTTTGTGCTCCTCTCCCGCAACAACAGGCCTGCCGGACGGCCGTTCCTGCTGTATATCTGAGCGATGCCGATCTACGAGTTCGAGGGCCGCGCGCCCAAGGTCGATCCCACCGCGTTCGTGGCCCCGACCGCCGTCCTCATCGGGGACGTCACCGTCGAGGCGGGGGCGTCGGTGTGGTTCAACACGGTGCTTCGGGGCGACTATGCGCCGGTGGTGATCCGCGAGGGCGCCAACGTTCAGGACGGTTCGGTGCTGCACGCGCCGCCCGGGATCCCGGTCGACATCGGACCCGGCGCCACCATCGCCCACATGTGCACCATCCACGGCGTGCACGTCGGCATGGAGGCGCTGATCGCCAATCACTGCACGATCCTCGACGGCGCGGTGATCGGCGCGCGCAGCCTCGTCGCCGCGCACGCGCTCGTCATCGGGGGGACTCAGATCCCGCCCGACGTCCTCGTCACCGGCGCCCCCGCGAAGGTCAAGGGCCCCATCGCCGGAACCCGTGCCGAGGCGTGGGTGCAGGCCAATCCGCAGGCTTACCGCGACCTCGCGCAGCGCTATCTCAAAGGGCTCAAAGAGGTTCAGACCGGGGCGTGATCATGCCGGCTTGTCGGCGCCGACCACCCACATCGAGAAGTACTGCGAGCCGCCGCCGTAGGCGTGGCCGAGTGCCTTTCGCGCCCCCGGCACCTGATGCTCGCCGGCCTGCCCCATGACCTGGATGGCAGCCTCGGCGAAGCGGATCATGCCCGATGCGCCGATCGGATTCGACGAGAGGACGCCGCCGGAGGGGTTGACCGGAATCCGCCCGCCGATGGCCGTCTCACCGGCCTCGGTGAGTTTCCAGCCCCCGCCCTCGGGGGCGAAACCCAGGTTCTCCAGCCACATCGGCTCGAACCACGAGAACGGCACGTAGATCTCCGCGATGTCGATCTCGTCGATGGGACTGGTGATTCCGGCGTCCTTCCACAACGCCGCCGCGGCGTCACGGCCGGCCTGCGGGTTCACCTGGTCGCGTCCGGAGTAGGCCAGGGGTTCGGTGCGCAGGGCGGTGGCGTGGATCCAGGCCACCGGATGCCCGTCGGCGACCCGTGCGTCCGCGGTGGCTTCGTCGCCGATGACGATCGCGGCCGCGCCGTCCGACGACGGGCAGGTCTCGTCGAATCGGATTGGGTCCCAAAGCATCTGCGACGCCAGCACCTTCTCCAGGGTGATGTCTGGCTGGTGAAGATGCGCCAGCGGGTTCCTGGAACCGTTGAGCCGGTCCTTGACCGCCACCATGGCGCCGATATGCGACGGCGCGCCGGAACGACGGATGTAGGCGCGGATATGCGGGGCGAAGTAGCCGCCGGCGCCGGCGCCGACCGGTTTGGTGAACGGCACCTGAATCGACAACGCCCACATGGCATTGGACTCCGACTGCTTCTCCCAGGCAACCGCCAGGACGCGTCGGTACTTGCCGGACTGCACCAGGCTTGCGGCCACGGCGGCGGTCGATCCGCCCACCGAACCGGCGGTGTGCACCCGGATGAGCGGCTTTCCGGTCGCGCCCATGGCGTCGGCCATGAACAGCTCGGGCATCATGACGCCCTCGAAGAAGTCCGGGGCCTTGCCGACGACGACGGCGTCGATGTCGTGATGCGTCGAACCGCTGTCGGCGAGAGCCTTGTCGATCGCCTCGCGGACCAGGCCGTTCATGGACACGTCCGAGCGCTTGGCGACGTACTTGGTCTGCCCGGTTCCCAGCACGGCGGCCAGGTGCTTCTTAGCCATCTGCGCCACTCCTCCGCATCGCTCGTGCCTCGCCCTGCATCGTCGTCGGCGCGCCCATCAGGATCCCTTCCCTTCCAGCACGGCCACCAGATTCTGTTGCAGCACAGGGCCGCTCGTTGCGTGCGCGAGGACCCGCTGGGCCGATCCGTCGAAGATGCGCCGGGCGGCGAAGCCGATCCGCTCCAGTCCGGTGGAGAACATCGGGTTGGCGGCCAGTGCGCCGCCGGAGGGATTGATCCTCGTGGAGGAGCCCAGCCCGATCGCCTCGGTGAGGATGAGGTGCTGATGGCTGAACGGGGCGTAGATCTCGGCGACGTCGATGGATCCGGTATCGCCTCCGGTCGCGGCCCTCGCCGACGCCGCGGTCGAGGGTGACGTGGTGAGGTCGCGTGCACCGATGGCCGGCGTCTCGATGCGGTGCTCGAAACCGGTTATCCACGCCGGTTTTTCCCGCATCTCACGAGCACGGTCGTCGGCGGCGATGACGATCACCGACGCCCCGTCGGTGATCGGGGCGATGTCGTGGCGGCGCAACGGGTCGGCGAAGAACGGACGTTCCAGCAATTCGGCGATGCTCGATGCCGGGGTCACCGAGTCGGTACGGGCAGCGGCCGACATGCTGTCCAGGGCCACCTGGGCCATCTGCTCCTGCGTCCACTTCCCGGCGTCCAGTCCGAGACGGGCCTGCAGACCGGCCATCGATACCGCGTCGGGCACCAGTGGCGCGAGCGTGTACGGGTCGGTCTGCAATGCCAGCACCCGGCGCAGTGTCCCGGCACTGGACTTGCCGAACCCGTACACCAGTGCGGTGTCCACCTGGCCGGTCAGCACCTTGATGTAGGCCTCGTAGAGCGCCCACGCGGCGTCCATCTCGACGTGGCTCTCGTTGATCGGGGGCACCGCGCCGATCGAGTCGATCGCGGAGATGAACGAGAACGCCCGTCCGGCAAGGTAATCCGACGACCCCGAGCACCAGAAGCCGATGTCTTTCTGGCTGATCCCCAGTTCGCCGTAGATCTCGGTGAAGCACGGCATGAGCATCTCCACGCCGTTGGTGGTGCCGTCGGTGCGGCGAACGTGCGGTGCGTGGGCGAAGCCGACGACCGCCACTTCTCTCGTCATCGATGTCCTCTAGAGGTGATGCTTGTAGGAGTCGTACTCGGCATCCGGTTCGCCGGTGAGCCGGAAGTGTTCGATGTTGTCGATGCCCAGACCCCACTCCTCCCGCGGCTTCCAGACGGCCTGCACCCGCATGCCCATCCGGACGTCGGCGGCGTCGATCTCGGTGACCAGGTGCAGGAACGGGATGTCGGCGCCGTCGAGCAGGATGTAAGCCGCGACGTAGGGCGGTTTGATCTTCTGACCGGCGAACGGGATGTTGATCACCGCGAACGTCGTGACGGTCCCGGTGTCGGGGAGTTCCACGAACTGATCGAGTTCCCTGCCGGTGGCCGGATCTGCCTCCCGCGGAGGGAAATACACCTTCCCGGTGTCGCCGCTGCGGGCGCCGAGCAGCATCCCCTGCTGCAGCGCGCGCAGGTAGATGCTCTCCGGCGCCGACGCGGTGTGCTGGATGGAGATGCTCGTCGGTACCACCAGCAGGGTCACCGGATCGCGATCGTCGTCGTCATCGGGCACCTGCTCAACGGCCGCACCCGGCACGAAGTAGGCGATATCGGTGATCGCCCCGACCGGTTCGGCCACCCAGTGCGCGTGCACCCGGTCGCCGGTCGCGATGGCGTCGGCGGCGCCGCCGGTGTCGACGGCGTGCAGAAGCGCGGTGTCGGCGCCGTCGAGCTTGATCAGCGCCCAGGCGAACGGCCGATCCAGGGGCTGGCCCTCCAGCGGCTGCGCCTGCCAGGTCCACGACAGCACCGTCCCGACACTGGCGACCGGGACGACCTCGGTCAGCGGCGCGTAGGTCACCGGGTCGTACTCGACCACCGGTACATGGACCCGTCCATCGGAGCCGCGGACACCCACGATGCGCCTGTTGCGCAGCGCGGTGAAGAAGGCACTCATCGTCGATCCGACCGAACGGGTGTAGTCGAACGACAGTGTCAGCGGAGCTGAAAGTGGCGGTTCGTGCGAATCTAGTAGGGCTCGTACAGCAGTGGAGGTGCTCTGGCTGACGCTCACGACATCGAGTAGAACAGGTTCTAAGAATCGTCGCAAGGATCGGCAGTTCTCCCCTGCAGGGGGAGGGAAGGTGGCACGGGATGAAGCTCGGTCTGCAACTCGGATACTGGAGCGCCCAGCCGCCCAGCAACCATGCCGAACTGGTGGCCGCCGCCGAGGAGGCGGGTTTTGACACCGTATTCACCGCCGAGGCATGGGGTTCCGACGCGTTCACCCCGCTGGCGTGGTGGGGCCGCGAGACGACGCGGATGCGACTGGGTACCTCGGTGGTGCAACTGTCGGCACGCACGCCGACCGCGTGCGCGATGGCCTCGCTGACCCTTGACCACCTCTCCGGTGGCCGGCACATCCTCGGCCTCGGCGTCTCCGGCCCGCAGGTGGTGGAGGGCTGGTACGGGCAGCGGTTCCCCAAGCCGCTCGCGCGAACCCGGGAGTACATCGACATCGTCCGCCAGGTGTGGGCCCGGCAGGGGCCGGTCACCAGCGCCGGCCCGCACTACCCGCTGCCACTGACCGGTGAGGGCACCACCGGATTGGGCAAGGCGCTCAAGCCGATCGTGCACCCGTTGCGCGCGGACATCCCCATCATGCTCGGCGCCGAGGGGCCGAAGAACGTCGCACTGGCCGCCGAGATCTGCGACGGCTGGCTGCCGATCTTCTACTCCCCGCGACTGGCCGACATGTACAACGAGTGGCTCGACGAGGGCTTCGCCCGTCCCGGTGCGCGACGCAGCCGCGCCGACTTCGAGATCTGCGCCACCGCCCAGGTCGTCGTCACCGACGATCGCGCCGCCACCTTCGAGATGATCAAGCCGTTCCTCGCGCTCTACATGGGTGGAATGGGCTCGGAGGACACCAACTTCCACGCCGAGGTCTACCGGCGGATGGGGTACTCCGAGGTGGTCGACGACGTCACCAGGCTCTTCCGCACCGGTCGCAAGGAGGAGGCCGCCACCGTCATCCCCGACGAACTCGTCGACGACGCCGCGATCGTCGGTGACATCGACTTCGTCCGCACGCAGATCGCGGTGTGGGAGGCCGCCGGGGTCACCATGATGGTCATCGGCGCGCGCAGCGCCGAGCAGATTCGGGAAGCCGCCGCCTTGCTATGAGATCAGCGCAGCACGTGCGGGTCGCCGAACGTCATCTCGACGTTTCCGACGGAGCCCGACGTAAAAGGCCGCTTCGGCAGTCCGAGCGAGGCGAGTTCCTTGGCGTAGGGATGCTCGCCCAGGCGAAGCCGCGCGCCGCCGGGCCGGACCCGGACACCGGAGGTCTTCATCTCCCACGGCACCTCGCGGGTGATGCCGTCGGCGCAGGAGTAGGTCTTGAGTATCTGCGGACGGCTGCGCAGCGAGGGAACCGGAATCCCGCGGCTGAAGTCGATGCCGGCGATCAGCGCGCCGCCCTCGCGAACCTCGAAGCTGAACGGGTTCGCGTCGTGAACGGTGAAGTCCGCCATGATTTTTGGGAAGCCCCAGATGGTGCGCCCGGCTTCCAGGGTGAAGGACTGGTCGACCGGAAGGTGGTGGATGAACGCCGCCGCGTTCTTCAGAGCCTTGAGTCCGCTGGCCGTCTCGCCGGGCTGGTTGACCATCACGCAGGTGCCGAACTCGTTGTAGCGGCCGAGGTCGCCGTCGAGGTAGCGCGCGAGCATCAGGGTGACGACGGCGCGCCCCGGACGGAATTGGCAGACTTTCAACCCGCTGTAGTCGATGAGGCGCTGGGTGTCGGCGGCGGGTACGGAGAACATCGCGGTGTGCACGTCGGCTTTGCGAACCCGTACCGGCATGGTCAGCACGGTGCCGGCGATGGTGTGCTGGACGGCGGGCATAGGGCCACTGTAGTGCGCGCCTCGAAGGCAGTGAAAGAACAACAGGAGGTCGGCTGATGAAACCTGATGTGGATCTGACCGATGGTGATTTCTTCGCCGACGGCGGGGCGCGCGAGTGCTACCGCTGGATGCGGGCCAATGAGCCGGTGTTCCGGGACCGCAACGGGTTGGCGGCAGCGGCGACCTATCAGGCGGTGCTCGACGCCGAACGCAATCCCGAGGTGTTCTCCAACACCGGTGGCATCCGGCCCGACCAACCCGCGATGCCTTACATGATCGATATGGACGATCCGCAACACCTGCTGCGCCGCAAACTCGTCAACGCGGGGTTCACCCGCAAGCAGGTGATGGACAAGACCGCCGGCATCGAGACACTGTGCGACACGCTGATCGATGCGGTGTGCGAACGCGGGGAGTGCGACTTCGTCCGCGATATCGCCGCCCCGCTGCCGATGGCCGTCATCGGCGACATGCTCGGTGTGCTGCCGGCCGACCGCGCGACGCTGCTGAAGTGGTCCGACGACCTGGTGTGCGGGCTGAGTGCGAGCGCCGACGAGGCGGCGGTCCAGGCGCTCATGGATGCCTTCGCCGGGTACAACGGCTTCGCGATGGAGACCACCGCCAAGCGCCGGGCCGAACCCACCGGCGACCTGTTCTCCCTGCTGGTCAACTCCGAGGTCGACGGGCAGCGGATGGCCGACGACGAGATCGTCTTCGAGACCCTGCTGATCCTCATCGGCGGCGACGAGACCACCCGGCACACCCTGTCCGGCGGAACCGAGCAACTGCTGCGCCATCAGGATCAATGGGAGCGGCTGGTGGCCGACGGCGCACTGCTGCCCGGCGCGGTCGAGGAGATGCTGCGCTGGACCTCACCGGTGAAGAACATGGCGCGAACGATTCTGCAGGACAACGAGTTCCACGGCACGCAGCTGCGCGAGGGCGAGAAGATGCTGCTGTTGTTCGAATCGGCGAACTTCGACGAGGCGGTGTTCGGGGATCCGGAGAACTTCCGCATCGACCGAAACCCCAACAGTCATCTGGCGTTCGGCTTCGGAACCCACTTCTGCCTGGGCAATCAGCTGGCCCGGCTGGAGCTCACCACGATGGTGCGCAAAATCCTGGCGCGCCTGCCGGATCTGCGACTGGCCGACGAATCCGCACTGCCCCTGCGGCCGGCGAACTTCGTCAGCGGCTTGGAGCGGATGCCAGTGGTTTTCACCCCGACGGCGCCGGTGCTGGGCTGACGACACCCGTCTCAACTGTGCGGCAACTGCGAATCGGGAAGCGCCACTATCCGCTCCAGGATCTCGTCGCGTGCTGCGATGGTCTCCATCTCCCACCGCCGGACCTCTCGCAGCCGCTCGTGGATCGCAGCCTGATCATCGAGCACCCGGCGGAGCGTTCGCCCGACACCGGCGGGGGTTACCGGGCCTCGTACGGTGTCCGTGAGCGGTTGCGCGATTCCCAACGTCGCGCATTTGGCGGCGAGTCCCGGCTGGTCCCAGAAAAACGGATACGAGACCATCGGGACCGTATGCAGGATGGCTTCGTGGGTCGAGTTCAATCCTTGGTGACTGATGAAGACGTCCGCTTCGCGCAGGATGGGGTCCTGGTCGACGTAGTCCAGGACGGTGACGTTCGGTGGCGTCGAACCGAGGGAGTGGCCGCTGCGGCCCAGGCTGACGACCAATTCGGCATCCGGAAGCATCGCGACCGAGTCGGCTATCGCCGTGAGTACGGCGATGGCGAGGTCGGAATAGTGACGCCAGATGATGGTCCCGAATGAGGCGTAGATCTTGAGGGCGGTGTCGCCGAAGTACGGCGCGTGCCGGGTCGTCGCCACCCGTTCGGGGAGCGAGCCGAAGAAAGCGATCGGTTCGAAAGCCTTTCTCTCATCCTCGGTCAGAAACGCGCTCGGTTCGCAGTACAGGTTCAGCCATGGGCTCAGTGAGGTGCCATAGGAAAAGGGAGACGCGTCGGCGATACCGTAGCGCTCCCGGAGGATTTCCACCGCGCGGTGGCAGCGCTCCGACGTGTGTATCCGGCTCGGGTAGACCGCGATCTCGGCGAACACCCGCTCAGCCGTCATGTTGTGACCCGCGCAGACGTTGACAAACGGCACCTTGAGGATCGCGGCGACAGCACGGGCGATGACTGCGAAGGTGTCGGCGACGATCACTGACGGTGGTGCCGCCTCGAGTTCTTGGGCGATCGATTGGGCGTAGCACGCGGCATAGGTGACATAGCGCGAGACGACCGGCAACGATTCGTCGTCTGCCGCTTCGAGTGGGTAACGGGCGAACATGTCGACAAATTCGGCGCCGGCGTCGGCGACGGCGGGCGCGAACCTGCTGTGCGTGAAGACGCTTGCCGTCGCGCCGTGGCGGACGACACCGGAAATGACGGCGCGCAGCCGCTGAAAGTGGCTTTCGTCGGGCATGGCGAAAAACACCACGGACGCTTCCTGCTTGGCTCCGGACATCGGGTCGGGGACCTATCCGCGGATCTCAGGTGCGTTGCCTTCGGCGGTCGGCGCCGGCGCACGCTTTCGGGCGATCGTCAGGCCGTCTGCAATGGGCAGCATCACGGATTCGACTCGCTGGTCGTCTCGGACGTGCGCGTTGAATGTGTCGATCGCCTTCGCGTTGCCGATCGGCTCGGTCGCGGCCGCTTCCCCGTAGTAGAAGACGTTGTCCGCGAGCAGAATTCCACCCGGACGGACCCGGGGCACCAACAGTTCCCAATAGTCGATGTATCCGATTTTGTCGGCGTCGATGAAGACAAGGTCGATGTCGGCGGTGTCCGGCAGTCCGCGCAGGGTTTCCCGGGCGTCGCCGATCCGGAGATCGATCAGGTCTTCCACATCGGCTTCCCGCCATGCGTCGCGGGCGATCCGCCCCCATTCGGGGGAGATGTCGCAGGTGATGAGCCGTCCATCCGGAGGTAGGGCCAATGCTATGGCCAGTGCCGAATAGCCGGTGAACGTTCCCACCTCGACGACCCGTCGGGCGCCGATCAGGCCGGTCAGCAGCGTGAGGAAGGCCGCCTGTTCGTGCGGTATCTGCATCTCGGCAGCATCGCCCAGATGCGCAGTGGTTTCGATCAGCTTGCTCTGCACAGTAATTGGTGGGGAATTGTGCGCGAGCATGTAGGCGTACAACTGCGGGGTCGGCGCGACCATCTTGGGACTAGGTTGATTCATCTATGCCCTCTTCCACATCATCAAGAATGAGGATGCTGTCACGGTGAAACCGATCGACGAGCGCGATGTCACGGTGCCTGAGCCCCTCCCATCCGCAGGGCACCGGCAGCGGATTCGCAATCAGGTCCGATCGGACCGCCGAAAGCCGCTGCCGCAGAGCCGTAATGGACTCTTCGAGAGACAGCCGTTCGTGCCCGACTCCGAAGAAAGCATCATAGGTATCGCGCTCATCTTCGGTTGGCGGCGCATCCTCCTCGCGGCCCGAACTCCCCAGCAGTGACCGACCGCCGGGAACGAGTCGGATGGCAACCGACCGATGTATACGGTCGTTTTCCTCTGCGGCCGTGAACAACTCGTCGAGCGAAGGCGCCGCGTCTATGGTCCGCAGGGCCTGCATCATTGGTTCGATCGGCTGGAAGTCGCGCGACCAGCGGCCGCTGAACGCTGGATCGGCGCGCATCATCTGCGGCCGGATGGCGTCGGCATATATCTGCGGCGGGCAACTGCCGCAGTACAGCAGTAGCACCGAATAGGCGTCGTACAGCGTGGCGGCCGTCCTTGCCGACTCCGCATCCGACGAACCTCGCGTCAGCGTTCCGAGCGTTTCGGCCAGCCGGCGCCACACCAGGAACGTGAGCTGATGCCCGACAAGCCATCGGTACCGTGCCGCGGCAACCGGGTCTGACGGCTCCGGCGTAGTCAGAGCGCACCTCCGCGTTCGGCGGCGAACTGCGCGGCGAGCCGGTCCAGGACATCGGCGGCCGCCCGGACGTCGGCGTCGAGCGGCCGATCGGGATCGATGGGGGGGACTACCGCTCTCAGCTGCCCGACCACGTCCGCGCACGCGGGTGCGCTCGGCTTCCTGTCGCTCAGATGGGCCGCTTGGCAAAGCGCAACGGCCAGCGATCCGTGCAGCCATCGCAGGGACCGGGCGAGTTCGAGCGAATTCAAGGCTGCCTGAGTTCCGAACGGCACGATGTCCTGGTTGTGCCCGTTGGTCGGCAGGCTCTGGATCGATGCCGCAAGCCCCGCCCGGCGCATCTGCGCAACGACCGATGTTGCGGCCAGCTGAACGCCCTGAACGCCGTGTTGAGCCCCCGGCGAGGCAGACAGCATCGGGGGCAGACCGCCATTGCGATGCGGGTCGATCAGCAGGTCCAGCTGCCGTTCGGCCAGGTTTCCCATCTGAATCAGAGTCGTGGAAAGCAGATCGGCGACGAAAGCCACCGGCTGGCCGAAGAAGTTGCCGCCGTGGACGATGATGTCCTGATCCGGGAAGAACAGCGGGTTGTCGCTGATGCCGTTGAGATCGGCCTCGACGACGTTTCCGACGTGCATCACGGAGGTTGCCACCGCGCCCAGGAGTTGTGGGGTGCAGCGGAGGCTGTAGGGCTCCTGGAAGGGTCTGGTGCCCGTGGGTTTGGTGCCGTTGAGTAGCTGTCGCATCAGTGCGGCGGTGGCCTCGGCGGGCGGGTGGCCGAAAGCGTCGAGCAGGTACGCCGACAGGAATACCGGGTCGCTGCCAAGGATGTCGATCAGCACCGCCGACAGCATCGCCCCAATGTGGTAAGACCGTCGTGCCGACGCAACGGCCAGCCCGGCGGCGGCCGCGGTGACCGAGGTTCCATTCACCAACGCCAGAGCGTCCCGACCGTCGAGGGCCAGCGGCGCCAAACCCGCCAGCCGCAGCGCCTCGGCGGCGGGCAGGCGTTGCCCAGCGAGATGGGCATAACCTTCGCCCATCAACGACCGGACCATGTACGCCAAGGGAATCAGGTCCCCACTGGCCCCCACCGAACCGAGTTCTGGCGCCGCGGGCGCGAACTGCGTGGCGAGCATTGCGGCTAACGCGTCGACGGTGTCCATCGACACTCCAGAATGCCCCCGCGCCAACGACCACAACCGCGCCAGCAGTGCCGCCCTGGTAACCGCCGGGGGCAGATCCCGGCCTTGGCCCGCGAGCAGATGATTGATCGCGTTCTCGCACTGGTCGGAATCATCGGGGCGCCCGGCGAATCCCACCAATGGGCCGAATCCTGTTGTGCTGCCGTAAATCTCATCTCCAGCAGCAATACGTCCCTCAAGGAAGTCGCGGCACCTGGAGACCCGGCCGCGTACGTCGTCACCCAGTGTGACGACAATCGGTGCCGCCGCACGCTCAAGCATGGGGATGGTCAACCGTCCCGAAATTGGGAGCATGCCATCGTCATTGGGGGCAGGCCGCACCTGCCCGATCGTAGTGCATGGCCCAACTTCGAGGACATCTCGGCAGGGACGTTTTGCTAGACTCCCGCGGTGGCGAAATGCGAGGAAAGGCCGTCGCCGGCCCGACCGAGCTCTACCATACCTGGTGTTTCGTGGCCACGGGTGCTGCTTGGCGCGGCTGCGGAAATGGAAGTGCTGCAGGAGCAGTTCAGGATCAGCGAGCGGGCCCCGGCCGATGTGATTCGCGCCGGGCAACACACGCAGATTGGTCTCGTGGCGGCGCATGCATATGCCACGTCGGGGTTCTGGCGAGAACGGCTCGAAGCGGCAGGCTTCGGTCACGATGGCGACTGGTTCGCCCGGCTGCCGATGTTGACCCGCGGTGAGGTTAAGGCGGCGGGCCCGGACGCGTACGGGCACCCGGTTCCGCCCGGCCATGGCGAAGTCTTCGAGATCGTGACCTCCGGCTCCACCGGTACACCGCTTGCCATCGCCAAGACGGAGCTTGCGGTGCGGTTTTGGAATGCGATAACACTGCGTGACTCGCTGTGGCGCGGGCGTGACTTGCGGGGAAAGCTTGCGGTCATCCGGGTGGGCGGAGCGCGAGGCGTCATTGACAGCTGGGGCGCGGCTTATGCGGGCTACTCCACCGGCCCGTGTGTGCAATTCGACGCCCGCGATGACACCGACTCCCAGTTGGACTGGTTGCACGCCGAAACCCCGGCAGTGCTGTTGACCCATGCCTCGAATCTGCGGGCTTTGGCAGTGCGCAGCCTGGAACGCAACCTCCGCCTGCCGGGACTCACAGAAACGCGCAGCTATTCCGAACAACTGCCGCCGGACCTGGCCGAGCTGGTCGGACAGGCATGGAACGTCGGTGTCTCCGACCTCTACTCGGCGAATGAGGTTGGATACGTGGCGCTGGGCTGCCCGGACTCCGGCCTCTACCACATCCAAGCCGAAGACGTGTTGGTGGAGATCATCGGCGACGACGGAAAGCATTGTGGCGAGGGGGAACCCGGCCGAGTCGTCGTCACGTCGTTGCACAACTTCGCGATGCCGTTGTTGCGCTACGAACTTGGCGACTATGCCACGACCGGCCCTCCGTGCACCTGTGGCCGGACGCTGCCGACCATCGAGCGCATCCTCGGGCGCACCCGAAACATGCTGCGCCTGCCGGGCGGGCGTACTGCCTTCCCCGGATTCCCGATGGGGACATTGCTGAAACTGCCGATCATCCGACAAGTGAAATTCATCCAGCACTCGCTGAGCGACATCGAATTGGAACTCGTGTTGGAGCGACCGCTGACCGATGACGAGCAATCCGAACTACGTGCCGCCGTATGCCGCCGGCTGCAGCACCCGTTCAACGTCGTATTGACTCGGGTTGAGAGCATTGTGCTCGGTCGCAGCTACAAACGTGAGGATTTCGAATGCCGGATGGCCTGACCGCCTGGATACGTGAGCTGTTCGCCGACCCTGAGCAAGCCCGCATGGGCCACGCGCAGCGGGTGGAAGATCTCAACCTCGGCCTGGGCTGGATCTACTACGGTCTGGCCCGTGTGGCGCGCCCCGCCCGCGTCGTCGTCATCGGTTCGTATCGCGGCTTCGCCCCACTGGTGTTTGCCAGAGCACTGGCCGACAATGCGGAAGGCGGCCGCGTGACCTTCATCGATCCGTCGCTCGTCGACGACTTCTGGCGCGATCCGGAGAGCGTTCGGGCGCATTTTGCTGCGTACGGCCTGGACAACGTCGACCACCACTGCATGACCACGCAGGACTACGTGGGAAGCGCGGCCTATCGAGAATTGGGTGACGTCGGCATCCTGCTGGTCGATGGATTCCACAGCGAGTCGCAGGCGCGATTCGACCACGAGGCATTCGCCGGACGTCTGGCATGCGACGGTTACGCGCTGTTCCACGACAGCGTGCGGGAGTTCACCTCGCCCATTTACGGCCCCGGCAAGCACTATGTGCACGACGTGTATCGATACATGGACACGCTGCGCCGCGACCCGGCATACGAGGTGTTGATGCTGCCTTTCGACCAGGGGCTCTGCATGGTCCGGTCAATCGGCGCGATCAGCGCATCTTGAACTGCGGCGCCCGCTTCTCCTTGAAGGCCATCGGGCCCTCCTTGGCGTCCTCGGACAGGAACACCTCGATGCCGATCTTGGTGTCGATTTTGAAGGCATCGTTCTCGTGCATGCCCTCGGTCTCGCGGATCGAGCGCAGAATCGCCTGCACCGCCAGCGGCCCGTTATTGGCGATCACCTCGGCGATCTCAAGAGCCTTCTTCAGTGCCTTGCCGTCGGGCACCACATGTCCGATCAGCCCGTACTCGAGCGCCTCGGCGGCGGTGATGTGCCGGCCGGTCAGCAGCAGATCGCAGGCGATCGTGTACGGGATCTGGCGCACCAGTCGCACCGCAGAGCCGCCCATCGGGTACAGGCTCCACTTCGCCTCGGAAATCCCGAACTTCGCGCTCTCACCGGCCACCCGGATATCGGTGCCCTGCAGAATCTCGGTGCCGCCGGCGATCGCCGGTCCCTCGACCGCCGCGATCAGCGGCTTGGTCAGCCGCCGGCCCTTGAGCAGGCCATCGATGCGGGACGGGTCATAGCTGCCGTCCTTGAACGAATCACCCGGCGGCTTGGCTGTCGCGGCCTTGAGGTCCATCCCCGCGCAGAAGTAGCCCCCGGCTCCGGTGAGGACGCACACCCGGATGTCGGGATCATTGTCGACCCGGTCCCAGGCCTCCACCATGATCGACAACATCTCGCCGGAGAGCGCGTTACGGGACTCGGGACGGTTCATCGTCACGATGAGGACGTGTCCGCGCTGTTCGATAAGGGCGTCAGCCATGAATCCGCCTTCCACTCGCTTGAGAAAAAATGTAACACGTTCTAATTTGTGCACTGTGGCCCTGAATATCGCCGATCTCGCCGAGCACGCCATCGATGCCGTCCCCGACCGGGTCGCCCTGATCTGCGGTGACGAGCAGATCACCTACGCCGAGTTGGAGCAGAAGGCGAATCGCTTCGCCCACTACCTGATCGACCACGGGGTGGGCAAGGACGACAAGGTCGGCCTCTACTGCCGCAACCGCATCGAGATCGTCATCGCGATGCTCGGCATCGTCAAAGCCGGGGCGATCCTCGTCAACGTCAACTACCGCTACGTCGAGGGCGAGTTGCGCTACCTGTTCGAGAACTCCGACATGGTGGCACTGATCCACGAACGGCAGTACTCCGACCGGGTGGCCAATGTGCTGCCCGAGGTCCCGAACGTCAAAACCGTGATCGTCGTCGACGACGGCAGTGACGACGACTACCACCGCTACGGCGGTGTGGACTTCGACGACGCCCTCGCCCAGGGTTCGCCCGATCGCGACTTCGGAGCGCGCAGCGCCGACGACATCTACCTGCTCTACACCGGCGGCACCACCGGCTTCCCCAAGGGCGTGATGTGGCGGCACGAGGACATCTACCGGGTGCTGCTCGGCGGAACCGACTTCGCCACCGGCGAATTCGTGGCCGACGAGTACGACCACGCCAAACTGGCCGCCGCCGGTCCGCCGATGATCCGGTTCCCGATCCCGCCGATGATCCACGGTGCCACCCAGTCGGCCACCTGGATGGCGCTCTTCGCCGGCCAGACCGTCGTTCTGGCAACGGAATTCGACGCCGACGCGGTCTGGCGCGCCATCGAGGCGCACAAGGTGAACCTGCTGTTCTTCACCGGTGACGCCATGGGCCGTCCGTTGCTCGACGCGCTGGAGTCCGGCGAGTACGACCTGTCGTCGCTGTACGTGCTGTCCAGCACCGCCGCACTGTTCTCACCGAGCCTCAAGGAACGTTTCCTGGAACTGCTTCCCAACCGGGTCATCACCGACTCGATCGGATCCTCGGAGACCGGCTTCGGCGGCACCAGCATCGTGGCCAAAGGTGCGTCGCAGGGCGGCGGCCCGCGGGTGGCCATCGACAAGAAGACCGTGGTGCTCGACGACGACGGCAACGAGGTCCAGCCCGGCTCCGGGGTGCGCGGCATCCTCGCCAAGCGCGGCAACATCCCGGTCGGCTACTACAAGGACGAGAAGAAGACCGCCGAGACGTTCCGCACCATCAACGGCGTGCGCTACGCCATCCCCGGTGACTACGCGATGGTCGAGGAGGACGGCACCGTCACCATGCTCGGCCGCGGTTCGGTGTCGATCAACACCGGCGGGGAGAAGGTGTATCCCGAAGAAGTCGAAGCGGCACTGAAGGGCCACCCCGACGTGTTCGACGCGCTCGTGGTCGGTGTGCCCGACGAGCGTTTCGGCCAGCACGTGGCCGCCGTGGTCGCGCCGCGCCCCGGAACCCACCCGGCGCTGGAGGGTCTGGATGCCTTCGTGCGCAAGGATATTGCCGGTTACAAGGTGCCGCGCAGCCTGTGGCTCGTCGATGAGATCAAGCGGTCGCCGGCCGGCAAACCGGACTACAAGTGGGCCAAGGAGCAGACCGAGCAACGGCCCGCCGACGAGGTGCACGCCAAGCACTCGCGCGCCGATCAGGGGGAAGCCAACTGATGCGGACCGAGCTCTGCGACCGGTTCGACATCGACTACCCGATCTTCGTCTTCACCCCGTCGGAGAAAGTGGCGGCCGCGGTCACCCGGGCCGGCGGGATGGGCGTGCTGGGGTGTGTGCGGTTCAACGATCCCGATGAGCTTGAGTCCGTTCTGAACTGGATGGACGCCAACACCGACGGCAAGCCCTACGGGGTGGACGTCGTGATGCCGGCCACCGTGCCGACCGAAGGCACCCCGGTCGACATCAGCAAGCTCATCCCGCAGACCCACCGCGACTTCGTCGCGAAGACGTTGGCCGACCTCGGGGTGCCCCCACTTCCCGGGGACGGCAACGGCAACGACGGCGTTCTCGGATGGCTGCACTCGGTCGCCCGCTCACACGTCGACGTCGCGCTGGGCAAAACGGGAGGGGGTCACCGAATCAGCTTGATCGCCAACGCGCTTGGCTCCCCGCCCGCCGACGTCATCGACCAGGCACATTCGGTCGGGGTGCCGTTGGCCGCACTGGCCGGAACCGCCGAGCACGCGCGGCGGCACGTCCACAACGGCGTGGATATCGTCGTCGCTCAGGGCTACGAGGCCGGCGGGCACACCGGGGAGATCGCCTCGATGGTGCTCGTGCCGGAAGTCGTCGATGCGGTGGGCGACACCCCGGTGCTCGCCGCCGGCGGCATCGGCACCGGCCGGCAGGTGGCAGCGGCACTGGCGCTGGGGGCGTCCGGAGTGTGGATGGGTTCGGCATTCCTGACTGCCACCGAGTACGACCTCGGCGTGCGGGACGCGGACGGGCCGTCGGTGATCCAGCAGGCGCTGTTGGCCGCGACGTCCAGCGACACGGTGCGCCGCCGGATCTACTCCGGAAAGCCCGCCCGGCTGCTCAAGAGTCGCTGGACCGATGCCTGGGACGCCGATGGCGCCCCCCAACCGCTGCCGATGCCCCTGCAGAACGTCCTGGTGGCCGAGGCGCATCAGCGGATGGGCCAGTCGCACGACCCGAGTGCGGTGGCGATGCCGGTCGGCCAGATCGTCGGCCGGATGAACGAGATCCGGCCGGCGGCAGCCATCATCGCCGAGCTGGTGTCCGGGTATGACGCCGCGACCCGGCGACTGGACGACTTCCGCGGCTGACGATGGCTAGAGTCAGTCCGTGAACGGAGCGCAGGCACTCATCACCACCATGGTCGACAACGGCGTCCGGATGTGCTTCGCCAACCCGGGCACCTCGGAGATGCACTTCGTCGCCGCGCTGGACAGCGTGCCCGAGATGCGCGGTGTGCTGACCCTTTTCGAGGGCGTGGCCACCGGTGCGGCCGACGGATACGCCCGCATGTCCGGGGATCCGGCAGCGGTGCTGCTGCATCTGGGACCCGGACTGGGCAACGGTCTGGCCAACCTGCACAACGCGCGACGAGCCCGGGTGCCGATGATGGTGGTCGTCGGTGACCATGCGCTCTATCACAAGAAGTACGACGCGCCGTTGGAGTCCGACATCGACTCGGTGGCCGGCACCGTGTCCGGTTGGGTGCGCCGCACGATGGACCCCGCCGACGTGGCCGCCGACGCCGCCGAGGCCATCGCATTCACGCGATCGGAACAGCGGATCGCCACCCTCATCCTGCCGGCGGACGTCTCCTGGTCCGACGGGGCCCGGCCCGCCGGTCCCGTTGCGCCACAGCCGACTCCGCCGGCCGACGACACCCGCGAGATCGAGGCGGCGCTGACGTCCGGTGCCCCGGCGGTGATCCTGGTCGGCGGTGACGCGACCCGCGCCCCGGGACTGAGCGCGGCCGCGCGACTGGCGCAGCAGTTCGGCGCGCGGCTGTTCTGCGAGACGTTCCCGACCCGGCTGGAACGCGGCGCCGGTGTTCCGCCGGTGGAACGCGTCGCCTACTTCGGGGAGGCCGCCGCGGCTCAACTCGACGGGACCCGGCACCTGATCCTGGCGGGTGCGCCGTCCCCGGTGACCTTCTTCGGCTACCCGGGGAAGCCCAGCGACCTGGTGCCCGAGGGCGCCACGGTGCACACCCTGGCCGGACCGGTCGGCGCCGCGGCGGCGCTGGAAGCGCTGGCCGACAGGCTCGCTCCGAACACCGTCGCCCCGCTCGCACCGGCATCGCAGCCGCAACTGCCGTCCGGCCCGCTGACCGCGCAGACCTCCGCCGAGGTGATCGGCGCGCTGCTCCCGGAGCGGGCGATCGTCGTCGACGAATCCAACACCTCCGGATTCCTGCTGCCGATGACCACCGCCGGGGCGCCCGCCCACGACTGGCTGACCCTCACCGGTGGGGCCATCGGATACGCGCTCCCGGTGGCTCTCGGCGCCGCGTTGGCCGAGCCCGACCGGCCGGTGCTCTGCCTGGAGTCCGACGGGTCGGCGATGTACACGATCTCGGCGCTGTGGACACATGCCCGGGAACGGCTCGACATCACCACCGTGGTCTACGCCAACCACGCCTACGACATCCTGCGCATCGAGTTGCAGCGCGTCGGCGCGGCCGCTCAGGATCATCCGCCCGGCCCCAAAGCCGAGTCGCTGCTGGATTTGACCAGTCCCACAATGGATTTCGTGCGGATTGCCGAGGGAATGGGTGTGCCGGCCCGGCGCGTCGGCACCGCGGAGGAACTCGCGGACGCGCTGCGCTGGGCGTTCAACGAGCCCGGACCGCACGTGATCGAGGCCGTCATGCCGTCGATCGCCGCCTAGGTGTCGCGCGGGATCTCGAACACCGGGTCGGCGCAGTCGAGCGCCTCAGCCGAGAGCCGTCGCTTGATGACCTTGAACGTCTCGGTGCGCGGTAGTGAGTCGGCCACCCGGACGAACGACGGCCACTGCTTCGGTCCGAGGTCGGCCTGCGCGGCGAGGAAGGCCCGAAACTCCAACGGCTCGAACGACACATCCTCCGCCGGCACCAGTGCCGCCATCACCCGGTCACCGACCTGCGGGTCGGGAATGCCGTACACGGCCACCTCGATGACACCGGGGTAGCGCATCAGGACCCGTTCGATCGGCGCGGTTCCCAGGTTCTCCCCGTCCACCCGCATCCAGTCACCCAGCCGGCCGGCGAAGTAGACGAAGCCGTCGTCGTCGCAGTAGGCGAGGTCACCGCTGTGGTAGCGCCCGTCCGTCATCCGCTCGGCCTCGGCACCGGGATCCTTGTAGTAGCCACGGAACTGGCCGGGGCCGCGCAGGTTGACCAACTCGCCGATCACCCCGGGTGGGCAGGGCACCTGAGTCTCGACGTCGAGGATGCCGAGTTCCTCGGGCAATGGGCCTAGCGATCCCTCCGGTGTGCCCGGAGCGCGGCCGATCGCGATGCCGCCCTCGGTGGAGCCGAAGCCGTCGACCACCGTCACACCGAACCGGCGTTCGAAGCGGGCGATATCGCGCGGTGCCGCTTCGTTGCCGTACATGATCCGCAGCGAGTTGTCGGCATCACCGGCGCGCTCCGGTGTCGCGAGGATGTAGGACATCGGCTTGCCGACGTAGTTCGCGTAGGTGGCACCCACTCGCCGGGCATCGTCGATGAAGGCCGAGGCGGAGAACTTGCGCCGCAACACGATTGACCCCCGGGCAGCCACCGCGGGCGCCCACCCCGCCATGATCGCGTTCGAGTGGAACAACGGCATGGACAGATAGAAGACGTCGTCGGCGGTCAGGCCGAACCGCTCGGCGAGCATCACGCCCGGACCCGCCACCTTCTCGTGCGTGCAGCGCACCGCCTTCGGATCGCCGCTGGTGCCCGAGGTGAAGATCAGCATGAAGAGGTCCTCGGCCGTGCTGTCGGCGAATCGGACCGGCACGCCCTCGAAGCCGGCCAGTTCCTCCATCCATGCCGGTGCGGTCACGTCCAGGACCGCCGTCTCCTCGGGAATGGCTTCGTCCCCAAACGAATCCGGCCCGAGGTCGGTCAGCACCAGCTGGCAGTCGGCATGGGCGATGTCGCGGCCGAGTGCCGCCCCGCGCCGGGTCGGGTTGAGCCCGACGGGTACGACGCCGCTGAGGCCGGCGGCGACCAGCAGCGCGGAGAAGAGCGGGGTGTTGCCCAGCAGCACGCCGACGTGCGGCGGCCGGTCCGGATCCAGCCGGGAGCGCAGCAGGGCCGCGAGATCAGCGGCATCCTGAATGTGCTGACGCCAGGACACCGCCGGCCCGTCGACGGATCCGACGCCGCGGTCATCGACCTCGGCCAGCGGCGCCAATAACTCGGTGACGGTGGGCGGCACCGGAATCAGGCCGGAGTGTCGGCCAGGTCCCGGCCGATGACCAGCAGCTGCGCAGTGGCTCCGCCGAGGGCGAACTCGGTCTGTTTCGCCGTGATGAAGTAGCGGTGGACCGGATGGTCCGTGTCGATACCGACCCCGCCGTGGACGTGGACGGCGGTATGGACAATCCGGTGACCGGCATCCGCGGCCCAGAACGCTGCGGTCGCCACCTCGGTCTCACAGGGCTGGTCCTCGGAGAGTCGCCATGAAGCCTGTTGCAACGTCAGCCGCAGTCCCATCAGGTCGATGTAGCCGTCGGCCAGTCGCTGGGAGACGGCCTGGAAGCTGCCGATCGGCCGATCGAACTGCTCGCGGGTGCGTGCGTACTCGGCGGTGAGTTCCAGTGCGCGCTGCAGCACGCCGAGTTGGTAGGCGGTCAGGCCGACTGCCCGATGTGTGCTCAGCCAGCTCAGCACCTCGGCACCCCCGAGCACGCGGTCGGCGCCCACCTCGACCCCGGCCAACTCGAGGTGCGCTGAACTGTTGAGGCCGGTGGTCTGCAACGCGCCTACCGAAACCCCGGTGTCGGCGGACCTGACCAGGAAAACCTTGACCCCCGAATCCGATTCGGCCGGCACGAGAAAGGCGTCGGCCACCGGGCCGTACGGGACCTGGGTCCGCGACCCGGTCAACCGGAAGCCGGCGCCCGACGTCATCGCCTGTACCGGTGCCTCGCCGAGTTCACCGTCGAGTGCCACCGTCAGCACCGTCTCCCCGGCGACCGCCGGTGCGGCCCAGTCCTGTTGTAATGCCGCCGATCCGAACCGGGCCAGTGCGCCGGCGCCGAGAACCACCGACTCCAGGTAGGGCACCGCCGCCAGTTGGCGACCGAGTCCGGTCAGGATGGCCGTCTGCTCGAGGACGCCGAATCCTCCTCCGCCGACCGATTCTGGAGCGGCGGTGCTCAGGATGTCGGCGTCAATCAGCTTCCGCCACAACGCGGTGTCGAATCGCTGGTCCAGACCGTCCAGTTCGCGCTGGTGCTGTGGTGTGCACACCGCACCGACGATGGTGTCGACCAGTCCGGAAAGATCCTGAGCGGCTTCTGTTTTGGTGAAATCCATTCCGGGTCCCTTTGGTTTAGTCAGCGATTGGCGCGGGGCAGGCTCAGCGCGACCATGCCGATGATGTCGCGCTGAACCTCGTTGGTGCCGCCGCCGAAGGTCAAGATCAGCGCCGAACGGTGCATGCGCTCGACTCGGCCGCGCAGCAGTGCGCCGGGGGAGTTCTGCCGCAGGGTGGCCGACGGTCCGAGGATCTCCATCAGCAGCCGGTAGGCCTCGGTGGCCATCTCGGTGCCGAACACCTTGGCGGCGGATGCGTCGGCGGGTGACGGTGCCTCGTCTTGTGAGGACGCCAACTCCCAGTTGATCAGTTTGAGGTACTCGGCCTTGGCGTGCACCCGGGCCAGGTTCAGCTGTACCCATTCGGAGTCGATCAGCCGCTCGCCGCGGGCGTTCTTGGTGTTCTGCGCCCATTCGCGGACCTGCGTCAGCGCGGTGAAGATGGGCTGCGCCGACACCAGGGCGACGCGCTCGTGGTTGAGCTGGTTGGTCACCAGCTTCCAGCCGGCATGCTCTTCCCCGACCCGGTTTGCCACCGGAACCCGGACGTCCTGGTAGTAGGTGGCGCTTGTGTCGACACCTGACATCGTGTGCACCGGCGTCCACGAGAAGCCTTCGGCAGTGGTGGGCACGATCAACATCGATATGCCGCGGTGCTTTTTGGCTTCCGGGTCGGTGCGCACCGCCAGCCAGACGTAGTCGGCGTAGGGGATCAGGCTGGTCCACATCTTCTGGCCGTTGATCACATAGTCGTCGCCGTCGCGAACCGCGGTGGTCCGCAGGGCCGCCAGGTCGGTGCCGGCGCCGGGCTCGGAGTAGCCGATGGAGAAGTGCAGATCCCCGGCGGCGATCTTGGGCAGGAAGAACTTCTTCTGTTCTTCGGTGCCGAACGCCATGATCGTCGGTGCCACGCTGTTGATGGTCAGGAACGGCACCGGTGCACCCGCGATCGCGGCCTCGTCGGTGAAGATCAGCCCGTCCATCGGCGGACGGGCCTGGCCGCCGTACTCCTTCGGCCAGCTCAGCGTCAGCCAGCCGTCCTTGCCCATCTGGGCGACGGTGTCGCGGTAGACGTTGCCGACGCCGATCTCCCCGCCGGCGGTGGACGTCAGCGCTTCCTGGCGTTCGGGAGTCATGAGCCGGCCGAAATACGCGCGCAGTTCGCGGCGCAACTCCTCCTGCTCGGGGGTGTAACTGATCCGCATCCGCGCCTGACCTCCGCCTGGAATGAATCGGCGGCACGACCCGCCACCTCTGACGGTTGTAACACGTTCTAGTCTGAGGGTCCAGCGCCGTCAGACTGCGGTCATGGTCGTATCGTGTCCTGGGATACGAAGGAACGTCCGGCCTAGGAGGTTGTCATGCGCATCGTCGTCGACCGCGACCGCTGCGAAGGTAATGCCATCTGCGTGGGAATCGACCCCGAACTGTTCGAACTCGACGACGACGACTACGTGGTCGTCACCGCCGATCCCGTCCCGGCGGACGCCGAGGAACGCGCCGAGCAGGCCATCGCCGAGTGCCCCCGGGCCGCGTTGACCCGCAGAGACTAGAGGCATTCGTTGTCTGCACACGACCGCGGGCTCACTGATCTGTCCGGACGGGTTGCCGTGGTGACCGGAGCGGCTGCCGGCTTGGGTCGCGCCGAGGCCATCGGACTGGCCCGGTCCGGGGCGACCGTCGTCGTGAACGACATGGCCGCGGCGGTCGACGCCTCCGACGTTCTCGACGAGATCGCCGCCGCGGGAAGCAAGGCCGTCGCGGTCACCGGAGACATCAGTCAGCGCGCCACCGCGGACGAGATCATCGCCTGCGCCGATGACCTGGGCGGACTGGACATCGTCGTCAACAACGCCGGCATCACCCGCGACCGGATGTTGTTCAACATGACCGACGAGGACTGGGACGCCGTCATCGCCGTCCATCTGCGCGGCCATTTCCTGCTGACCCGCAACGCCGCGACCTACTGGCGCGGCAAGGCCAAGGACACCGGGGGATCGGTGTACGGGCGGATCATCAACACCTCCTCGGAGGCGGGCCTGTCCGGCCCGGCGGGGCAGGCCAACTACGGCGCAGCCAAAGCCGGCATCACCGCTCTCACCCTGACCGCCGCGAAAGCCCTGGGCCGCTACGGAGTTCGCGCCAACGCCATCTGCCCGCGGGCCCGAACCGCGATGACGGCGGATGTCTTCGGCGAGGCCCCCTCGCTGGGTGCGGGCCAGATCGATCCGCTCTCGCCCGAACACGTGGTGAGTCTGGTGCGCTTCCTGGCATCACCTGCCGCCGCCGATGTCAACGGTCAGGTGTTCATCGTCTACGGCCCCACCGTGACACTGGTGGCCGCACCCACCGCCGAACACCGTTTCCACGCCGACGGCGACGCCTGGGATCCGGCCGCACTGGGTGCGACGATGCACGACTACTTCGCCGACCGGGACCCGGAGAAGAATTTCGGCGTCATCGGCCTGATGGGCGACTGAGCCGGCGCTGCGCAAGGACGCTACCGAGTGCCTTGGTAGTCGTCCTGCTAGGTAATCGGCTGCGGTTTAAGTAGTTTCACCCATTGCCGTTGTGATTTCCGCTGCTCTCTTTCCCGACATCCGGGGCGGCTTTCAGTCCCGACCCCCGGCCTGCGATGTCGGTAATTCCGGCAACGTTGAGGATGGTTATGGCGAGGACGGTTGGTCTGTGGTGTGCCGGGGGTGTGTTGGGGGCGGTGGCTGTTTCTGCGCTGGCGACTGGCGTGGCCCCGGCTCCTGCCCGGGCGTTGGATGCCTGTGTGTCCTCGGCGTTGGGAACGATGAAGTCGGGGAGCGCATCCTGTTCGGCCAGTGGCAGGTTGTCGCTGGCGATCGCGGTCGGGGCGAACACCTCCGCGATTGTGGCGGGAGGTCTGTTCAACCTGGCGCTGGCGATCGGGGACAACAGTGTCGCGGACACCACGCCGACAAACACCACGCCGACAAACACCACGCCGACAAACACCACGCCGACAAATACCACGCCGACCGGGACCGGGTATAGCAACTTCGACATCGCCACGGCGTGGCGCGGAGGTAGAGCATGAGTGTCGGACGGCAACTTCAACATCGCCACCGCCGTCCAGCACGGCAGTCTGGCCTCATCGGGGGGTGGGCGCGGCGCGATCGGCACCTTCACCATCGCGCAGGCCGTCGGCGACGGCGCGGAAGCCAGGTCGGGGCCCTTAGGTCTTGAGGACAATGACGAGCTGACCCCCGTCGACAGCTCGTTCAACGCCGCCCGGGCGTTCGGCACAGCTGCATATGCCGATGCCGCGAACGGCCATTTCGTTCTCGCCTCGGCAATCGGTGCCGACGCTTCCGCAATCGGTGTGAACGGCAGTGCTCAGATTGCGCGCGCACTGGGCGAGGGATCCCGCGCAGATGCGATCAGCGGGAACTTCAACCTCGCCGGGGTGATCGGCAAGGGAAGCTCGGCCCGTGCCGGCGGCAATTCCGCGAACCTTAGCGGCGGCAACAACCGCAACTCGGCCCTGGTGTTGGGCAACGGCAGCAAGGCCACGGCCGGTATCGCTCTTGATGCGCCCCCCGGGGACCGAGGCTGTCAGCGGCCGCCACGTCCGGATCATCGGCAACGGCAAATCCAAGTCCGACAAGCGGGCGGCGACCAGTTCCACGCCGGCCGCGAGCGCCAGATCCGCAGCGGCCCGGCGGCCTTAACTATTCCCCCTAAGTAGTTATGGGGTGTCTTGTCAGTATTTGGCGTAGCTGGATTTAGGTAGTTGTCCCTGATGTGGGGTCTGGGTCTGCGGGATTAGGTTTACCTTATTCGGGCGAGTCTGGGCTGGCCGTGCCGGTGGTGAGTAGGGGCGTGGTGTGGTGTCGGTAGGTAAGTCGGTGGGTCGGTGTGGTGCGGCGGCGTTCGTGGTGGGGTTGTCGCTGGTGGGTCCGGTGCCGGTCGCGGCCGCTGACGCCGGTAATGGGGAGGGGTCCTCGGCGGGGTCGGTGCAGAGCGGGGCGGATCGTGGTGGGCGGCCCTCCGGTGGTGGCCGTGCTGATGGTGGTGTGAGTCGGGGCCGGGCGCACGCGGTTGCTCCGGGTGCGGCCGCGGCGATGGAGGTCGACCCCGTGGTCGAGGGCGGCCCCGTGCCGGGTGCCCGCGAGCTGTCCGAGGTCCCGGCGGTCCCGGTGGAACCGGTGGTGGCGGATCCGGTGGTGCCCGAACCGGTGGTCACTGATGCGGTGGTCGATTCGGTGGTGGCGGATCTGGTGCCCGATTCGGTGGTCGATTCGGTGGTGGCGGATCCGGTGCCCGATCCTGTGGTGCCCGACGCGGTGGTCACGGATGCGGTGGATCTAGTGGGTGATGGGGTTCGCGGCGGTGAGGTGGCCGTCGTTGGCGAGCCGGGTGATGCGGTGGTGGTCGATCCGGTTCCGGGGCGGGGTGGGCCGCAGCCGTTGCCGTGGTGGCGCTCGACCACGATCAGTGTGGAGCCGGTTGATCCCGGTGTGGGTGATGTGGTGGTTCCCGGTGGTGTTGAGGACGTCGGGACCGGTGAGCTTCCCGTCGTGGTGTGGGCGTTGAGCGGGCCCGGTGGGGTGCCGGTGGCGTTGCCGAGTGGGGTGGGGTCCGGTGTGGTGTCCTCACCGGTGGTGGTCGCGGCGCCGGTGGTCGCGGCGCCGGTGGCGGTACCGGATGTGGTCACGGCGGTGCGGGTGCGGTTGGCGCAGGTCCTGGATCGGGCCGGTGATTGGTTGAGTTCGTTGCCGGCTAATCCGTTGAGCAGTTTCTTGTCCGGGGCGTTGTTGTTGGTGCGGCGCTCGCTGGTGCCGGGGGTGCCGGTGATCCCGGCGGTCTCGGTCAGCAACAGTTGGGTGGCCGAAGGGGCCCCGGGCGCCCAGACCGATGCGGTGTTCACCGTGACTCTGGGTCGGGCCTATGACACCGAGGTCACCGTCGGATACGCCACCGGTGCTGTCGGGCAGTCCCCGTGGGAGAAGCTGGCCGGGTTGCTCGGTGGGCCACCCGCCGATACCCCGGCCATTGCGGGGGCCGATTACTCCCCGGTGTCGGGGGTCCTGACGTTCGCGCCGGGGCAGACTTCCCAGCAGGTCAGCGTGCCGGTCCTCGGTGATGGGCTCACCGAGGCCCCGGAAACCTTCGGGCTGACGGTGTATGCCACCGTGCCCTCAAACACCGTGCCCTCAAACACCGTGCCCTCGGGGGCACCGGCACAGGCCGCCGTTGCTGCCACCGTGCCGGCGCGGGCCGCCGCCGCGGCCGCCCAAGCGAGCACCACGACCGGTGTCGCTCTGGGCAGCGGTACGGCCACGATCCTGGATGCCACCCCGGTTCCCGGCGCGGTCTCTGCGGGCAGCCCGAATCCGCTGAGCGGGCAGGTCACCGGCAAGGCGGTGTTCACCGACCCGGCCGGGCGTGCGCTGTCCTACAGCGTCGCGGGCACCTCCGCCGGCGGGGCGAGTGTGAGTATCAATGCCGGTAACGGGGAGTTCGTCTTCACCCCGACCCGGGATCAGCGGCTGCAGGCCGGGGCCAAGACCACCGACACCTTCGTGGTGACCGTGGCCAACGGGGTGGCAACGGCCACCCAAACCATCACCGTCAAAGTGGATGCCGGGGCGCTGATCAATGGCAGCTTCTCGGCTGGGACCCCTGATGTGGTCACCGGTGCGGTCACCGGGATGGCCGGGATCGCCGCGACCGACACCCTCGGGCGCGCCGTGACTTACGCCGTGCCGTACTGGGCCACCAACAGCAACGGAAGCCGGGTCGAAATCAATTCGGCCACTGGGGAATTCACCTACACCCCCGACCGGTCCCAGCGCCAGCAGGCCGGGGCCGACACCACCGACACGTTCATCGTGACCGCCACCAACGGGGTGCAGACCGAGACCCAAACCATCACCGTGGCAGTGGATCCCGGGACCCCGACACCCGGCCAGATCAACCTCGGCAAACCCGATGGCGTCAGCGGGTCCGTCACCGGCACTGCCGGCTTCACCGACACCGCCGGGCGCACCCTGACTAACTACAGCGTCACCCCCACCGCCACCGGTGGAGGCACTGTGTCGATCAACCCGAAGACCGGGGAGTTCACCTACACCCCCACCAACGCCCAACGCCAGGCCGCAATCACCACCGACACCACCGACACCTTCACCGTCACCGCCAGCAACGGAGTCCGCACCGCCACCCAAACCATCACCGTCACCATCGCCTCCGGCGCCGGCCAATGGGTGACGCTGAGGAACAAGACCGATGGAAAGTGCTCCGACTGCGAAGATCCGGTAACCCCTGAAAATGCCCGACGGCCGATTCTGATGACCTATGGGGAGGGGTTCGTCGTCGGACTCGACTCCGGTGAAGTGCTGCAGTGGGTCAGTGGCATCCCTCAGGTGGGCGACCCGACCGGATCGTCACACTGGCGCACACTCCACGACAACAGTTGGACCTCACCGGTGACAATGATGATGCCGTATCAGGAAGGGTTCGTTGTCGGCCTGGACAACGGGTCGGTGCAGCAGTGGACCGGAACCGGATGGCAGGAACTGCACAACGACAGCTGGCAAAAGCCGATCACTACCATGCTCCCCTACGGGGGCGGCTTCGTCGTCGGCCTGGGAACCCGCAACAACGCTTCCCGCGGGGCGGTGGAGCAGTGGACCGGAACCGGATGGCAGGAGCTGCAAAACGACGGCTGGGGAGCTGACGTTCGGACGATGATCCCCTACCGCCAAAACGGCGTAGACGGGTTCGTCGTCGGCCTGAGCAATGGGGCCGTGGAGCAGTGGACCGGAACCGGATGGCAGGAACTGCACGACGCCGGCTGGCAGAAGGGGATTTCCACCATGATTCCCTACCGCCAGAACGGCGTAGACGGGTTCGTCGTCGGCCTAGGCGGCAACTCGAGGAGCAGCGGGGCCGTGGAGCAGTGGACCGGAACCGGATGGAAGGAACTGCACGACGACGGATGGCAAAAGAACGTGTCAGCCATGATCCCCTACGGGTCCGGTTTCGTCCTCGGCCTGGGCTCGGCCGGTTTCTCCGTGACGAGCAGAGGGGGGGTTATGGAGTACACCGGCGACCGATTTGTGGAGCGCCACGACGACGGCTGGGGTAGCGAGGTCATAAGTGCGCTCCCCTATGGGGGTGGCTACGTCGTCGGACTAGATAATGGGTCGGTGCAGAAGTGGACCGGCCAGGGGTGGCAGCAATTACTTGGAGGGACAGGCGGGAATGGAACCGATGAGCGCGTCGATGCCATGATCCCCTATGGTCAGGGTTTCGTCATCGCAACCCTGACCGGTGCGGTTAGGTACTACACGGGCTCGAGAAGTGACGTGCCACCGACGTGACGTTGCCTCGCCCAACGGCTCACGTCGGTGACGGGATCAGGCTCCCTGACACTGCATGCCAGGCGAGGGTAACTCTGCTGCCGGGCTGTCCAGGAACTAGCCCGATTTGGCTGCGGCCAGGGTGTCCAGGAACGACCGGGCCCATCGGTCGACGTCGTAGGTCAGCACTTGGCGGCGCATCGCCCGCATCCGTGCCCGGCCCTCCTCCGGAGTCTGGCTGAGGGCCGACTCGATCGCTTCCTTGACACCGTCGAGATCGTGCGGGTTGGTCAGATAGGCCCGGCGCAATTCCGCTGCGGCGCCGGTGAATTCGCTCAAGACCAGGGCGCCGCCCAGATCGCTGCGGCAGGCCACGTACTCCTTGGCCACCAGATTCATCCCGTCTCGCAGTGGCGTGACGAGCATGACGTCGCTGGCGACGAAGTAGGCGATCAGTTCGTCGCGGGGCACCGGCCGGTGCAGATAGTGCACGACGGGGTGGCCCACCTCGCCGTACTCGCCGTTGATGTGACCGACCTGCTGTTCGACCTCGTTGCGCAGCAGCCGGTAGCTGTCCACCCGTTCCCTGCTGGGCGTCGCCAACTGCACCAGAACGGTGTCGTCGCTGGTGATCCTGCCCTCGGCGAGCAACTCCGAAAAGGCTCTGAGCCGGACGTCTATGCCTTTGGTGTAATCGAGTCGGTCGACGCCGAGCAGAAGTTTGCGCGGACTGCCCAACTCGGCGCGAATCTGCTTGGCGCGTCGCCGGATATCGCGGTCACGGCCCTTGCGGTCCAATTCGGCCGAGTCGATCGAGATGGGGAATGCGCCCACCGTGATGGTCCGGTCACCCAACCAGACCTCGCCGAACCGCGAGCGCACGCCGACCGACGCGCGTGTGGTCTCGGCGCCGGCGAGCTGACGGGCGAGGTAGAGAAAAGTCTGTGCGCCCCCGGCGAGGTGGAAGCCCACCAGGTCGGCCCCCAGCAGGCCGTCGATGATCTCCGCCCGCCAGGGCATCTGCATGAACAACTCCACCGGCGGGAACGGGATGTGCAGGAAGAATCCGATGGTGAGATCGGGCCGCAGTTCCCGCAGCATCTTGGGAACCAGTTGCAGCTGGTAATCCTGGACCCACACCGTCGCACCCGGCGCGGCCGCGCGCGAGGTGGCCTCGGCGAAGCGACGGTTGACGTCGACGTAGCGGTTCCACCACTGTCGGTGATAGATCGGCTTGACGATCACATCGTGGTACAGCGGCCACAGGGTCGCGTTGGAGAAACCCTCGTAGTACTCGGAGACGTCGTCTTCGCTCAGCCGGACCGGGTGGAGCTGCAGACCGTCCTCGGTGATCGGCTCCTCGGGGCCGTCGACGATGCCCGGCCAGCCGATCCACGCACCGCGCTGTTTGCGCAGCAGCGGTTCCAGAGCGGTGACAAGGCCGCCCGGACTGCGCTTCCAGGTGGTGCTGCCGTCGGGCAGTCGCTCCATGTCGATGGGCAGCCGGTTGGCGACGACCACGAAGTCGGAGTTCCCGGAACCCTGGGAAAGATCGGCTCCGGCGACTCCGCGGGCCACTTAGGCCTCGAGCTTTGACGGCCCAATGCCGAGCATCGACAGGAACACCCGGCATTCGTCGGCGTCGGTGGCGTAGGCGGCGACGACGCGGCGGGCCTGGCGCGCCGTGCTGTCGGCCAGCGGTTCCACTTCGTCGATGTCCGCAGGATCAGATTTCGCAGGCATATCTCAACTTTAGGTCAGGTCCGGCGGCGAAGGCGGGTCGGCTGCTATTGGCGCTGTGCTTACGGCGAGCGCCGCCGGGGCGATGCTCAGCATCACCCCGGCGTCAGCAAGCCCGCTGTCAGTAGTCGGCGGACGGTCGGCATTGCGACAGCTCTCGTGATTACGGGGTTGCCCCGATCGGAACCGGCGCCAGCGTGACGCCGCCGGTGTTCGACGGGTTGTTCTCCTGCAGGCCCATGCACAGGCCGTTGTTGCCGCCGTTGCAGGGAATGCCGTTGACCTCGGGAAGCTGGCCGAGGTTGCCCTGGCTCGACTCGGTGAGTCCATTGGGTGCGAGGTTGGTGACTCCGGGTTCGATCGGGTTGGTGGTCTGCGGCGCCACGTCGCTGATCGGCTTGCAGGCCCCGGTGTTCGGGTCGAGGACCTCAGTGCTGGGGCAGTTGGCGAGGGCATGCGGTGCCGGGCCGGCCGGGGCGGACAGAGCGACCACGACCGGCGCCGCCGCGATGGCGACGGCGAAGCCGCCGGCGACCAGCAGGCGGTTCGTGAGGTTCAGAAGGGTAGCCATGTTCGTGCTTTCTGTTGATGGGCTGCCCCCGTCAGCCGGGTGCAGTAGCAGTCAATAACGACTGTCGCGGACCGTGACGCAGGCGTTACAACCGATACTAATGTGAAGGCGGGCGCACGCACCCGGCGCTTTTTCGACGAAGGCCCGGCCGGGACCGACCGCGAGGACGACCGTCATGCAACTGACTCTGGCCGACCGGACCTACTTGGTGACCGGCGGTGGCAGCGGAATCGGCAAGGGTGTCGCCGAGGGCCTGGCCCGCGCCGGGGCCGACGTGATGATCATCGGCCGAGGCCGCGACCGGCTCGCGGCCGCCGCCGCCGAGATCGGTGCCGATGCGACCGGCACCGTCCGGTTCGAATCCGCCGATGTCACCGACGAGGAGCAGGTGTCCGGTGCCATCGAGGCGGTCACCGCCTGGAACGGCAGGCTGCACGGCGTCGTGCACTGCGCGGGCGGTTCGCAGACCATCGGCCCGATCACCCAGATCGACTCCGAGGCCTGGCGGCGCACCGTCGACCTCAACGTCAACGGCACCATGTACGTCCTCAAGCACGCCGCCCGCGACATGGTCCGGGCCGGCGGCGGCTCCTTCGTCGGCATCTCCTCGATCGCGGCCAGCAATGTGCACCGCTGGTTCGGGGCCTACGGAGTGACGAAGTCCGCACTCGACCATCTGATGATGTTGGCCGCCGACGAACTCGGCCCATCGTGGGTGCGCGTCAACGGAATTCGGCCCGGCCTGATCCGCACCGACCTCGTCCAGGTGATCATCGACTCCCCGGAGGTCAGCGAGGACTACCGGCAGTGCACCCCGCTGCCCCGGATCGGCGAGGTCACCGATATCGCCAACCTGGCGATGTTCCTGCTGAGCGACGCCGCGAGTTGGATCACCGGTCAGATCATCAACGTCGACGGCGGACACGGGCTGCGCCGTGGCCCGGATATGTCGGCGATGCTGGCGCCGGTGTTCGGTGCCGACGGTCTGCGCGGCGTGGTCTGAGGACCATGCGCCCGCAACCGGAGAAACCCGGACCCGGCCAGGAGTCGGTGTGGGACTACCCGCGCCCGCCGCGACTCGAGCGTGTCGACGCACCGATCACGATCGAACTCGGGGGCGAGGTGATCGCCGCGACCCGGCACGCGTGGCGGGTTCTGGAGACCAGCCATCCGCCGACCTACTACCTGCCCCGGACGGCGTTCGCCGAGGGCGTTCTGCGGGACGCCCCCGGCAGTTCCTGGTGCGAATGGAAGGGCCAGGCCCGGTATTTCGACCTTGTCACCGCAGCCCGGGTGGCACCCAAGGCGGCGTGGACCTACCCCGACCCCACACCCGGCTTCGAGCCGATCGCGAATGCCGTCGCCGTCATGGCGGGTCAGGTCGATCGATGCACGGTCGACGGCGAGACGGTGATTCCGCAGCCCGGTGGCTTCTACGGCGGCTGGATCACGAGCACGGTGGTGGGCCCGTTCAAGGGGGGCCCCGGCTCGGCCGGGTGGTGAATCCGCTCGGCGGAAACATGGCTGAAACCTCCGCGCCGTCTTTCTGAAACACCGCGCCGACATTCTCATCGTCGACCGCTGAGCGAGCATGTTGCACGCTCGGCGTCGAGTCGAAGGAGTCGTCACCGTGGACATTGACCCTGCCGCCACCGCGTGGTTGTTGACCAGTACCGCATTGGTGCTGCTGATGACGCCGGGTCTGGCGATCTTCTACGGCGGCATGGTGCGCACCACGGGCGTGCTCAACATGATCATGATGAGCTTCATCTCCATTCCGCTCGTGACGGTGGCGTGGCTGCTGGTCGGCTACAGCCTGGCGTTCTCGGAGGGTTCGAGCGGAGGCTTCATCGGCAGCCTCGCTCACGCGGGGATGCGGGGGATCGGCCCGGATACGGTGCACGGAGCGGTTCCCGAACTGCTCTACGCCACTTTCCAACTGAGCTTCGCCATCATCACCGCAGCCCTGGTCAGCGGTGCGATCGCCGAACGCGCCAAATTCGCGGCCTGGATGGTGTTCGTCCCGGTGTGGTCGGTCGCTGTGTACTCCGTTGTCGCGCACTGGGTCTGGGCTCCCGACGGCTGGCTGTTCAAGATGGGGGTCCTGGACTACGCCGGCGGTCTGGTCGTCGAGATCGTCTCGGGCGCATCGGCATTCGCCCTGGCTCTGGTGCTCGGCCCACGGATCGGATTCAAGGTGGAGGCCATGCGGCCGCACAACCTGCCCTTCGTCCTTCTCGGTGTCGGCCTGCTCTGGTTCGGCTGGTTCGGATTCAACGCCGGTTCGGCTCTGGCCGCCAACGGCATGGCCTCGGCGGTATTCCTCAACACCCTGGTCGCAGGGTGCCTGGGCATGCTGGGCTGGCTGTCGGTCGAGCAGATCCGGGACGGCAAGCCCACCACCTTCGGTGCCGCTTCCGGTGTGGTCGCAGGGCTGGTGGGAATCACCCCGTCGTGCGGCACGGTGAACACCTTCGGCGCCGCCCTCGTCGGCCTGGCCGCCGGCATCGTGTGCGCCTTCGCCATCGGGCTGAAGTTCAAACTCAACTACGACGACTCCCTCGACGTCGTCGGCGTGCACTTCGTCGGCGGGGTGGTGGGCGTGCTGCTGATCGGTGTGCTCGCCACCGCCGTCATGACCGGCGGTCCGCAGGGGCTTCTCTACGGCGGCGGCCTCGACCAATTCGGCAAGCAGGCACTGGCCATGGTGGTGGTCGCCGGGTACGCGTTCGTCGTGAGCTACGGACTGGGCCGGTTGATCGACCGTGTCATGGGCTTCCGCGTCAGCGCCGAGGACGAGGCCAGCGGGGTGGACTTCACCCAACACGCCGAGACCGCCTACACCGAGGGTGTCTACGGGCATCAGCAGGCGCGTCGGCCGCTGTTCGGTGATCGCGATGCGTTCCGGGCCCGATCCGAGGAAGCCGAAGACTGAGCGACGGGAGGGTCCCTCGGTAGCATTCCCGGCATGCCACTGGCTAATGGTGATGTATTCGCCGGCTTTCAGATCCTGCGACCGCTGGGCTTCGGCGGTATGGGTGAGGTCTACCTGGTGCAGCATCCGCGCCTGCCGCGTCAGGACGCCCTGAAGATCCTTCCCCCGCAGATGTCGGCGGACCCCGAGTTCCGGGCCCGGTTCAACCGGGAGGCTGAACTGGTCGCGGGCCTGTACAACCCCCACATCGTCGGCATCCACGACCGCGGCGACTTCAACGGGCAACTGTGGATCTCGATGGACTACATCGACGGCCCGGACGCGGGCCGGCTGCTGCGCGAGCAATACCCCAACGGGATGCCGCCGTGGGAGGTCGTCGACATCGTGTCGGCGGTCGCCGACGCCCTGGACTACGCCCACTCTCGTGGACTGCTGCACCGCGACATCAAGCCCCCCAACATCCTGCTGACCAATCCCGACCGCGGCCGGCGGCGGATTGTGCTGGCGGACTTCGGGATTGCCCGCGACGTCGGTGAATCCACCAGCCTGACCGCCACCAACATGACTGTGGGCACGGTCAACTACGCCTCACCGGAGCAGCTCATGGGGGCTCGCCTCGACGGGCGCGCCGATCAGTACAGCCTCGCGGCGACCGCCTATCACCTGCTCAGCGGTTCGCCGATGTACGGATCCTCCAACGCGGCCGTGGTGATCGGCCAGCACCTCAACGCCCCGCCGCCCCGCCTCGGCGACATCCGGCTGGCGCTCTCCCCGCTGGATCCTGTTCTCGCCACGGCGCTGTCGAAGAATCCCGATGGCCGTTTCCGGAGTTGCACCGAGTTCGCCAATGCCCTTCGCCATGCTTCGGGCACCTCCGCCGCCCCGTCACCCGCCGCCGCCCCGCCCCCGGTGCGGCGACCGGTGGCGGGTCCTCCCAACGCGGCGCCGGTGGCCCCCCGGGAGCAGCACACCGCGTACCTGCCCGGTGACTTCTCGGTCGGCGCGGACGAGGCCCCCCAACTCCAAATGCACCGGGATGAGGGCCCCGAGGAGGAGGCTGCGCCGTCGCGGTGGCCATGGCTGCTGGCCGCGGCGGCGCTGGTGATGGTTCTGGGCGCACTGATTTTCGCCGTCTGGCCGCGCCAGCAGGAATCGGCCACCCCGTCGGCGGGGAGCACCTCGACCTCGCGGCCGCCCACGTCCTCCGCCGTGACGACCACCGGAACCACCACGACCACGGCGACGACATCGTCGTCACCGGTGACGGCGCCGGTGACGTTCGAGACCATGAGGGACGTCGTGAGCGGCTTCTACGCAGAATTGCCGGCGAACGCCCGATCGGCCTGGAACAAACTGGACACCCACTATCAGCAGCGCAACGGTTTCGACGACTACCTGGGCTTCTGGTCGACGATCGACTCGGTCTCGGTACTGTCGCTCGCCCCGCGGGACGCGAACAGCGTCGTCGCGACGCTTCGCTATGTGCTGCGCGACGGCCGAATCGACACCGAGAACCGGTGGCTGAGCGTCGTCCCGGTCAACGGGCAACTGCTGATTTATGACTCCGAGCGCATCGGCCCGGCGTAGGGCTTGACGGGTTAGTCCCTAACGGACCAGATGCGGGCGGCAGAACGCGCACAGCCCCGAACCCAGGCTGGGATAGCCGCAGTAGGGACAGGTGCCCACCAGTGTGGCGGGAGACTCGTCGGCCGTGACGCCGGAAATCCTGCTGTCGAGGGTGTTCAACCGCTGGGCCAACAGGCTCAGCCGGTCGGTCAGGCGCTCGCGTTCGGTCTCCAGAGCGGTTCGCTCGCAAACGGTTTCGCCGAAACGTGCGCCGGTGCGCGGGCGCTGCTGGCGCCACGCCAGGTCGGCCAACTGCCGGTCCAGTTCGTCCAGCCGGGATGCAAGTCCCCTGAGCAGATGCGTCAGTTGCTCCCGGTCGGTCTCCATCACCCCGAGGGCGCCGGCGGAGAACGTGTACTGATGCCAGGAGGGCTGCATGACTGACGGTGAAACGGTCACAGCTGCTCCTTTCCTCCGGCGATGGTCCGACGATGCGTCGGCTTCCGGTCGGTAAGCTAGCAGCCCCGACAGCAATCCGCGAAATAACCGGACCAAGTCATGCGGTGTCCGACGCGCTGAGCCCCTGTCGGGCTTGAGAGCCCCCTGTCAGGATTGAACTGACGACCTTTCGCTTACAAGGCGAGTGCTCTACCACTGAGCTAAGGAGGCCTGCGGCGCGGCGCGGCGCGGCGCGCGACGGCCTCAGCTTATCGGGTCACTCGTCGTCGTCGCGGAACGGCCAACGCCGTCGGCCGGGCAGCGGGATCCGCTCGGCGATATTGCTCAGCGGGTTCACCACCAGGCTGAGCGTGACGACGGCTTCGCGCAGCGTCTCGATGGTCGGGGCCAGGGACTCGAGGCCCGGGGCCAGCCGGTTGAGGGTGTCGGTGACCGAGGCCAGTTGCTCCAGCGGCCCGTCCTTGGCGGTCAGCCGTTCGATCAGTCCGCCCTCGGCCAGCAGTCGCTGGGCGATCCCGTCTTCGGCGAACACCCGGTCCACGAGACCGTCCTCGGCGAGGAGCTTGTCCACCAGGCCGCCGGGGGCCAGGGCTCGGCCCAGCGGAGCGTCCTCCTCGATCAACTGAGCGAAACGATTGGCGCGTTCCATGGTGTCGTCGAGGCCCAGAATGTGGACGACCGAGTCTTTGGGGGAGGGGACGGTGGCGTCACCGAGGCTGCGTTTCGCCAGGTCAAGCGTCGCTGCGGCGACCTCGATCCCGGCGTCGGCTGCGGCCAGGCCCACACGCACCGGTGTGGTCGCGATATCCGTCAGCGTCTTCACCCAGCCCATGTCGCAAGTCTATTTGGCACGGGCCGGGGTTTGCTGCTTCCGGGTGATACTGCCGCGCGCGTCGGGTGCCGCCGCGGGTCACGGTGTCAGTTCGGTTGCGCCAGCGCGGCTTTGATCTTCGACTGGGCCTCGTCCAGGGATTCCGGTGACGGGTTTCGGTCGACGTGGGCGAAGCCGAAGTCGCTCAAGTCGCGGGCCGGGAAGACGTGCACGTGCAGATGCGGCACCTCCAGTCCGGCGATGATCATTCCGGCGCGGTCGGTGTCGAATGCCGCACAGACCGCCTTGCCGATGCGCTGCGCCACGTCCATCACCCGGTGGAACAAGGCCGGGTCGACGTCCTGCCAGTTGTCGACCTCGGCGCGGGGCACCACCAGGGTGTGCCCGGGCGTCATCGGTTCGATGGTGAGGAATGCGACGACTCCGTCGTCCCCCAGATCGTCTTCGTAGACGAAGCGACCCGGCAGATCGCCGTTGATGATCATGGTGAAGACGGAGGCCATGTCGGCCAGCATAAGTCGGCCGATGCGGTGGATGGCCGGGTATCCGCTGGCACATCTCTTCCATCGTTGCGGTGATTCCTGCGGCGGTGCCTGGCTGATAGCGTCCATAACTCCCACGAGGATGAGGGCCGAGGCACCCAACTGTGAACCACGATCCAGGGCAGATTCACCAGGCGGCGATGCAGTGTCTGCGGTCTGGCGACCTCGGCGGGGCCGAGGGTCTGCTACACCAACTCCTCGCGCAACGTCCCAACGATCTCAACGTGATCTACGGACTGGCCGAGATCGGTTTCCACACCGGGCGTCCCGATCTCGTCATCGCGATGATGCGGCGCTGCATCGCCCTGGACCCCAATGACGGCGGGGCGTATCACAACGTCGGTAACGCGTTGCGCTCCAAGGGTGAACACGACGAGGCCATCGCTGCTTTGAACGTGGCCATCCGACTCATGCCCAATCTGGCGGATGCGCACAACACCCTGGGCCTGACCTTGAAAGACCTCGGCCGGACGGACGAGGCCGTGGCCGCATTTCGCAGCGCGATTTCCCTCAATCCCGCCATGGACATCGCCCACAGCAACCTGCTGCTGTTCTCCAACTACCAGCCCGGCATCGGCCCCGAGGTACTGTTTGCCGAACATCGCCAGTGGGCGAGCAATCGTGAAACGTCCCTGCAGACCGTGATCCGTGCCCACCTCAACGACCGCGATCCTGAGCGCAAACTCCGCATCGGCTATGTCTCACCCGATTTGCGCCAGCATTCGGTGGCGTATTTTCTCTTGCCGTTGCTCGAACACCGCGACCGCGAACAGGTGCACATCACCGCCTACTCCAATAGCGCTGTGGCAGATGAGGTCTCAGGGCGGATTCAGCGATCTGTCGATTCATGGTGTTCCATCGCCGGCGCGAACGATGACCAGGTGGCGGAGCGTATCCGCGCGGACCGCATCGACATTCTCGTCGATCTGGCCGGACACACCGCCGATCATCGGCTGCTCGTCTTCGCACGTAAGCCGGCGCCGGTGCAGATCACCTGGGTCGGCTATCCCGGCAGTACGGGTCTGGACGCAATGGACTACCGCTGCAGTGACCCGCTGGTCGATCCTCCAGGAGATGCGACGAGGTCGTCCAGTGAGCAGGTGCTGCTCCTGCCGCGGACGATGTGGTGCTACGTCCCGCTGTCCGGATCGCCGAGTGTGGGGCCGCTGCCGGCGCTGACCACACCGGGAATCACCTTCGGCAGCTTCAATAACTTCGGCAAGATTTCCTCAGCGACGCTGGACATGTGGGCCGAGATCCTGCGACAGACGCCCGGTTCACGCCTCGTGCTCAAGAACGTGGCTATGCGCAGCCCCGCTGCGATGAGGCAGGCACAGCAGCAGTTCGCCAACCGCGGAATCACCGGCGACCAGCTGCAACTGCTCAGCCCTGACCAGGCGCTGATCGATCACCTCAACCAGTACAACCGGATTGACATCTCGCTGGACACATTTCCCTATCACGGGACGACGACCACCTGTGAGGCACTGTGGATGGGAGTGCCGTCGATAACGCTGGCGGGACCCCATCACGCATCCCGGCCCGGAGTGAGCCTGCTGTCGAATGTGGGTTTGGGCGATCTGGTGGCGACAACGCCGCAAGAGTACGTCGCCACCGCGGTGAACCTGGCCGGTGACCTGCCCAGACTCGCCGAGATACGCGCCGGACTGCGCCAACGGATGCTCGAGTCGCCGTTGATGGACGGCCCGTCGTTCGCGCGAGACATGGAGGCCTGCTATCGGCAGGCGTGGCGGACGTGGTGTGAGAAAGAACGGGCCTGACGGGGCTAGGTCACGACACCCTGCACCGAGCACAGGCTCGCGCCTGGCGGCTTCGGGGGCGCCACCGGGTTGTATATGCATCTCATCGGCATAAGCGCATCGCATACCACTGATATGCTTGCGTGATGTCGCGGACCACGATTGATCTCGATGACGAATTGCTGGAGCGAGCGTCCAAGGAGTTGGGCACGACCGGCAAGAAGGACACTATTCACGCGGCGTTGCGTGCCGCACTGCGCAAGAGCGCCTCGCACGCTCTTCTGGATCGGCTCGCGCAGAATGCCGACGATGATGAGGATGCCGTCAACGCGATGTGGGAGCAGCCTGGCGACGCCGCCTCTGCGCGGGAGGGAAACGGCCCGGCTTCATCGTGAAGATCCGCTACCTGCTGGATAAGTCTGCGGCGTACCGCACGCATATTCCGCGGGTGCGGGAGCGGCTGGAACCCTTGATGGAACGCGGACTGCTCGCGCGATGCGGTATCAGCGATGTGGAGGCGGGAGTGTCAGCGCGTTCTGTCGCCGATCACCGGGCCCTGGGTCGCTATCGACGGGACGCGCTGGAATACCTGACCACACCGGACACCGTGTGGGATCGCGCATGGGAGGTACAACACGCGCTGGCTGCTGATGGGCTACACCGGACGGTGAAAATTCCCGACCTCATCATCGCCGCGGTGGCCGAACACCACGGTGTGTCAGTAATTCATTACGACCACGATTTCGACCGGATCGCAGCCATCACGGGCCAACCGGTCGAATGGGTGGTTCCTGCCGGGTCCGTATGAGCGGGGAGAAGTCGCAGTCAGTATTACCGACTACGGGACAAATTACCGACTACGGGACAACCGGTTGACCGGCTGTCGACTGACCGAACTGCATGCCTTCCAGGTTCCAGTAGCCGCGCATGTTGGTGATCAGTCCGTCGTCGTCGACGCGATAGCAGAACACCCCTCGCACGGTGCTGGTGAAGCCGCCCTCAAACTCGCTGCGCAGCACCAGGATATGGGCTACCTCGTTGGGTGAACTCGACGGAAAGGACTCCTCGCAGGTCACCCGGAGCGTATTGGCGGCGATATTGCTGTCGTAAAAGGCGGCGACGGCGTCCTTGCCCCGCACGCCCAGACCGTCGGGATTGGTGATCGTCTTGCCGATCGGATCCTCGATCACGATGTCGTCGGCCATCAACGACAGCCAGCCGTCGCGGTCGTGGGTCTGTACGCACCGCCATGACGCCTGGGAGGCGGCCATGGCGGGCGTGAGACGGACGGTCTGCTCAGCCATTTCGCCGACCTACCGGTCGGCCTCGGTGTAGCGGATGACGCCGCGGATGTTGCGGCCCTCCAGCATGTCCTTGTACCCGTCGTTGATCTGCTCGAGGCGGTACTGGCGGGTCACCATGTCGTCGAGATTGAGCCTGCCGATCTTGTACATCGACAGCAGCTGCGGGATGTCGAAGTACGGGTTGCCGCCGCCGAAAATGGTTCCCTTGATGGTCTTCTGCATCAGCGTGAGCATCGCCAGGTTCAACGTCACATTGGTGTCGACCATGCTGCCGATCGCGGTCATCACGCAGGTGCCGGCCTTGGACGTGATCATCATGTAGTTCTCGACGTCGGCGCCGTCCAACTCGCCGACGGTGACGATGACCTTCTTCGCCATCAGGCCCTGGGTTACCT
>CAISDL010000005.1 GCA_903884065.1 uncultured Actinomycetes bacterium
CGGCCCCGGCCGATCCGAATGCACCCGCCGCGCCGGCTGCGCCGCCGCCGCCGGCCGATCCGAACGCGCCGCCGGCACCGCCGGCACCTGGTCCGGCTGACCCGAACGCGCCCGCCCCGGCCCCGGCCCCGGCCCCCGAGCCGGGCCGTATCGACAACGGAGCCGGCGGCTTCAGCTACGTCCTTCCGGCAGGCTGGGAGGTCGCCGACGCCTCGAGGCTCAGTTACGGCCAGGCGCTGCTGCTCAAGCCGACCGGCCCGGCCCCGCTGCCCGGTCAGCAGGGGACCACGGCAAACGACACGAGCATCCTGCTCGGTCGGCTGGACATGAAGCTGTTCGCCGGTGCCGAGCAGGACAACACCAAGGCAGCTGTCCGACTCGCCTCGGACATGGGCGAGTTCTTCATGCCGTTCCCGGGCACCCGTCTCAACCAGGCGAGCACGCCGCTGCAGGCCGGCGATATGGCCGGTTACGCCGCGTCCTACGACGTCAAGTTCACCGACGCCGCCAAGCCGAACGGACAGATCTGGGCCGGTGTGGTCGGCGACGGTGCTGCTCGCGCCAACCAGCCCCCGGGTCGATGGTTCGTTGTGTGGCTGGGAACCTCCAAGGACGCCATCGACGCCGCCGCGGCCAAGGACCTCGCGCAGTCGATTCGGCCGTACAGCCCGCCGGCCCCGCCCCCGGCGCCTGCGCCTGACCCCAACGCGCCGGCCGCGCCGGCTGGCGCACCATCGGGCTCGGCCCCGGGCGCAGCCGCGGTCGGTGTCCCGGTCCCGGTGACCACGCCGGTCCCGGGGATGACCCCCGGGACCTGAGCCTGGCCTTCTACGGCAGTGGTTCATGAAAGTGTGGCTGATTCCAGGGGTGGATCGTTACCTGGAGGCGGTACTTTCACGGAACACGGTCGGTAGCCATGCTGGCCGCTTAACTGAGGAGGTTCCGGTATGGACATCGTTGCTGCTACCGAATTTCTGGCCCGATCGAGCACACTGAGCGCTAACGTCGGCTGGATCGGCTACATCGTCATCGGCGCTCTTGCCGGCTGGATCGCGGGAAAACTCGTCCGAGGTAGCGGGGACGGTCTGCTGATGAACATCGTCATCGGTGTGATCGGCGCCCTCATCGGCGGTTTCCTGCTCAGTTTCTTCTTCAACACCGCAGGCGGCGGATGGTTCTTCACACTTTTCACCGCGGTCCTGGGCTCCGTCCTCCTGCTGTGGATCGTTGGCAAGGTGCGCGCGAAGTCCTAGAAGCTTCTGAAAACACCATTCAACGCCGATCCGCAGTCGCGGGTCGGCGTTGAATGGTGCTCGTGAGCTTCCGCGATTCCGCTGTCCCGGCGACCATGCGCGCGTGGCGGGTTCGCCGACCGGGTCCGATGCGCGATCGCCCGCTGGACTTGGATGAGTACGCGGCCGTGCCGGAACCGTCGACCGGAGAGTTGCTGGTAGCGGTCCGCGCCTGTGGGGTGTGCCGCACCGATCTGCATGTCGCCGAGGGTGACCTCGGGGTGCACCGACCCGAGGTGACGCCGGGACATGAAGTGGTCGGCGAAGTGGTGGCACTCGGTCCCGGTGCCGCGGGGTTCGAGATCGGCGACCGGGTCGGAATCGCGTGGCTGCGCCATACCTGTGGCCGCTGCGTGTACTGCGTGCGCGGTGCCGAGAACCTGTGTCCGGATTCGCGCTACACCGGTTGGGACGCTGACGGCGGCTATGCCGAATACGCCACTGTTCCGGCTGATTTCGCCCATCGGCTGCCGGCCGGATACACCGACAGCGAACTGGCGCCGTTGCTGTGCGCGGGCATCATCGGATACCGATCCCTGCTTCGGTCACAACTGCCGGACGGCGGAAGGCTCGGGCTCTACGGGTTCGGCGGCAGTGCCCACATCACCGCCCAGGTGGCGTTGGCCCAGGGCGCCGAGGTGCACGTGATGACCCGCGGCGCAGCCGCCCGCGAACTCGCGTCGGCTCTCGGGGCCGCCTCGGTGCAGGGCGCCGCCGACCCGCCTCCGGTGCACCTTGATGCCGCGATCCTGTTCGCCCCGATCGGAGATCTGGTGCCACCGGCACTGGAGGCTCTCGACCGCGGCGGGACGCTGGCCATCGCCGGTATCCACCTCAGCGACATCCCGGTGCTCAACTATCAGCGCCACCTGTTTCAGGAGAGGCAGATCCGTTCGGTCACCTCGAACACCCGCGCCGACGCCCGGGAATTCCTCGAGTTCGCCGCTCGGCACCGCATCGAGGTGACGGCGCCGGAATATCCCTTGGCCGAGGCGGACCGGGCGCTCAGCGACCTGGCCGACGGCAGGATAGCCGGAGCCGCGGTGCTGCTGGTCTAGGACAAGTGCCAGACCAGGGCGGCGGCCAGGGCGCCCATCCCGTTGAGCGACCAGTGCAACGCGATCGGGGCGATCAGACTGCCGCTTCGGCGACGCAGCCAGGTGAACACGAAGCCCGCAGCGCCGGTGGCCAGCACCGCCCCGACGATCCCCACCAGCATTCCGGCGACACCGCCGCCCAGAACACGGGTGAACCCGACGTTGCCGGCGGTGAGTCCGAGCGAACTGGCGATGTGCCAGAGTCCGAACAGCATCGATCCGGCGGCGGCGACCCCGCGAAAGCCCCAGGCCCGGTCCAGTGCGCCGTGCAGGACTCCCCGGAAGGCCAGTTCCTCGGGGATCACCGTCTGCAGGGGGATGATCACCATGGAGGCCAGCACCGCTCCGGACAGGGTGGCGTAGCGATCGTTGAGAAACATCGGGCGTGTCCACGGCAGGAGTGCGCCGACGGCGACCACTGCCAGGACCAGCGCAATCGCGGCCAGTGCATAGCGCGATCCGGACCTCCAATGCTCCCGGCCGAGTCCGAGCTCGGCCCAGCCCAGTCCGCGCGCTCGCACGAGCAGCAGCAGCCCGACCGCGGCGGCCGGCACCATCACGACGCCCGCCCACGCCGAGGTGAAGTGGGCAACGACGTTGGTGATCGCGAGGACAACCACCACCAGGCCGATATCGACATAGACCCGCAAGTGATGAAGCGCGGCCAGTTGCGCCACCGCAGGATGGGGTTGCGCGATCGCGGCGTCGGACTCAGACATTTGATAACGATCTTACCTGCGCTAATGGCACGAGCGACTGGCGTGTAACGCACCCGACAATCGGGAATAAACGCGACCGAAGCGGGTCGGGGGCGACCCGTTAAGCTCGGCGACGGACGACGGAAGGCGCGGCGTTGAGCGTGAACGAGCCATTGCTGGCTGGACTACGGGTCCTTGATCTGTGCGACGGCGGCGCCGACGCCATCACTCGACTGCTGGCCGATCTCGGCGCCGACGTCCTCAAAGTCGAGCCCCCTGGCGGCGACACCTCACGTAGGCAGCTTCCCACCGTCAACGGGGTGAGCATTCCGTTCGCCCTCCACAACGCCAACAAGCGGGCCGTCGCTCTGGACCCCGACGCCGACGCCGACCGCCAGGCACTGCTGAATCTCGCCGAGGCGGCAGACATCGTCGTCGACAGCGGACTGCCGGGCCGTGCCGCGGCCTATCGAACCTCGTGCGAAGACCTGGCCGACCGGTTCGGCCACCTGGTCACCATGGTGGTGACGGACTTCGGCAGCACGGGTCCCTACGCGTCCTGGCATGCCACCGATCCGGTCCTTTATGCGATGTGTACCGCGCTATCCCGGTCCGGACCTGCCGTGGGCACTCCGGTCCTGCCGCCCGACGGGATAGCCTCGGCCACGGCCGCGGTGCAGGCGGCCTGGGTGTTGCTGGCGGCATATTTCAACCGGTTGCGATGCGGTGCGGGCGATTACATCGACTTCTCGCGTTTCGACGCCGTGGTGATGGCCCTGGATCCACCGTTCGGGACGCAGGGCCAGGCGGCCACCGCGAAAAAGGCCGGCGAACGCTGGCGCGGCAGGCCGCGCAACCAGGATCTGTACCCGATCTTCACGTGTCGGGACGGGTTCGTCCGGATCTGCGTGATGTCTCCCCGGCAGTGGCACGGCTTGCGGGCCTGGCTCGGCGAGCCCGAGCAGTTCCAGGATCCACGCTTCGACGTGCTTGCCGCGCGGGCGCAGGCCTTCGGGGAGTTAGGCGCGCTGATCGGCACCATGTTCGCCGACCGGACCCGGGACGAACTTGTTGCCGAGGGACAGCGCCACGGCGTCCCGATCGCCGCGGTGTTGACCCCGTCGGAGGCGCTGCACTCCGATCACCTGGGCGCCGTCGGGGGACTGGCCGACGCCGAACTGGCGCCCGGCGTGACCGCCCGCGTGCCCGTCGGGTACTGGTCCGTCGACGGCGGGCGGGCAGGTTTCCGAGACGCCGCACCATCGGTGGGGTCCGGTGAAAAGCTTTGGCGCACAGGACGCTTCGAGCCGGTGCCGGTGGGTCCGGTCGGCCGGCTCCCGCTGGAGGGAATCCGGGTCGTCGACCTCGGAATCATCGTCGCCGGGGGCGAGTTGAGCCGGTTGTTCGGCGATCTCGGCGCCGAGATCGTCAAGGTCGAGAGTGCGGCCTACCCGGACGGGCTGCGGCAGAAGCGGGAGAGCCAGGCCATCGGCGACTCGTTCGCCCGCGCCCATCGCAATCACCTCGGTTTCGGCCTGGACCTGCGCAGCGCGGCAGGCGCCGAGGTGTTCGCCAAGCTGGTCGCCGCCGCCGACGCCGTCTTCGCCAACTTCAAACCGGGAACCCTTGCCGCACTGGGCTTCGACTACGAGCGGCTGCGCACACTGAACCCCGGAATCGTGCTGGCGGAGAGCAGTGCCTACGGCGACGCGGGCCCGTGGAGCACGCGGATGGGTTACGGACCGCTGGTCCGGGCGGCGACCGGGGTCACCAGTCTGTGGGCCTCCGACCAGGCCAATCCTGCGGCGCGACATCCGTTCTACGACGCCACGACCATCTTCCCGGACCACGTGGTGGGACGGATCACCGCGATCGGCGCGCTGGCGGCACTGATCCGCCGGAAACGCTGCGGCGTGGGCGCCCGGGTTCACGTCTCCCAGGCCGAGGCCGGGATCAACCAGTTGGACACCGGTTTCGTGATGCTCGCCGCCGAAGCCGGCGGTGATGCCGTCGATGTCGCTCACGCCCACGTCGAGCACCTGGTGCTGCCGTGCGCCGGGGACGACGAATGGTGCGTGGTGTCGTTGACCTCCGATGCCGACCGACGAGCGGTGGCCGACGTGACCGGCGATGCGCCCCTTGCCGATTGGGCCGCTCGGCACACCCCGCAGGACGTGGCAAACCGACTGCAGGCCGTCGGCGTGGCTGCCGGACCGATGTACAGGTCCGACGAGGTGTACGAACACCCGCAGCTGCGGTGGCGAAACGTGTTGGCCGACATGGCGCATCCGCTGTTCGAGGTGCCGCTGCCCGCCGAGACCGGCCCCGCGCCGTTCCGCAACATCCCGGTTTCACCGCAACGCCCGGCTCCGCTTCCCGGGGCGGATACCCGTCGCGTCTGCCGCGACGTGCTGGGGATGACCGAACAGGAGACCGAGCGTTTGATCGACTCCGGGGTCTTGTTCGCCACCAACGACCGACAAGGAGTTCCACTGTGACAACCACCAGCCGACCGCAGTTGTACATCGATGGGGAGTTCCACGTCGCCGACAAGGCCGAGCCGGTCCTGGAGGCGGCGACCGGAGAACTGCTGGGCGACGGCGCCAGCGCCACCGAAGCCGATCTCGACGCCGCCGTGGCCGCCGCGCGTGCGGCGCTTCCCGAGTGGCGATCGTCATCCCCGGACCACCGCGCCAAGCTCCTGACGGCGTTCGCCGCCGCATTGCACAAACGTGCTGCGAGTACCAACGAGTTGGTGAGCCGGGAGAACGGCATGCCGATGCGGTTGTCGCGAGGTGCCAACGGGCTGTTCCCGGCTGCGCTGCTGGGCTACTACGCCAAGCTGATCACCGAGACGCCGATCGAAGAGATCCGGCCGAGCATGACCGGGCACACCATTGTGCGCCGGGAGGCGGTGGGAGTGGTCGCGGCGATCGTGCCCTGGAACTACCCACAGGCGCTGGCCGCGTTCAAGCTCGCCCCGGCCCTGGCCGCCGGCTGCACCGTCGTGCTCAAGGCATCCCCGGAAACTGCTTTGGACGCGCTGGTTTTCGCCGAAGCCGCCCAGGAGGCGGGGATTCCGCCGGGCGTGCTCAACGTCGTGCCGGGCGGCGCGGAAGCCGGTGCGCACCTGGTGTCGCACCCCGGTGTGGACAAGGTGAGCTTCACCGGTTCCACCGCAGTCGGCCGGATCATCGGCGAGGCGTGCGGGCGGTTGTTGCGTCCGGTGACCCTGGAACTCGGCGGCAAGTCGGCGGCGATCATTCTCGACGACGCCGACCTGGACGCCACCATGAAGGGTTTGCAGTCGGTGTCGCTGATCAACAACGGCCAGACCTGCTTCCTCGGCTCGCGGATTCTGGCCCCACGGTCCCGCTACGGCGAGGTGGTCGAGGCCCTGGCGGCTCTGACCAACGGGCTCACCGTCGGCAACCCGCTGGACATGGCCACCGACATCGGTCCGGTGGTGAGTGCACGCCAGCGTGAGCGGGTGCTGGGCTATATCGCCGACGGCAAGAGCAGTGGGGCGAAACTCGTTGCCGGCGGTGGCGTTCCGCGGGATCAGCCGCGCGGCTGGTTCGTCGAGCCGACGGTCTTCGCCGACGTCGACAACTCCGACCGGATCGCCCAGGAGGAGATCTTCGGCCCGGTGCTGGCGGTCATTCCCTACGACAGCGATGAGCAGGCGATCGCGCTCGCCAACGACAGCGAGTTCGGTCTGGCCGGGACGGTGTGGTCCACCGACGTCGACCGCGCCACCGAAGTGGCACGCGAGATCCACACCGGTACCGTCGGAATCAACGACTACCAACTCGATATGAACGCACCGTTCGGCGGCGTGAAGGCCAGCGGCATCGGCCGGGAACTGGGACCGGAAGGGCTCGACGAGTTCTTCGAACTGAAGTCGATCTACCGGTTGGGCCCGGCCGGCGACTGAGCGTCAGTCGCGGGCGAACGCCGCGGCGGCCTCCTGCTCGAGATCGAGGTACTGCTCCTCGCTGATGTCCACGCCGACGCCGAGGATCCTGCCGCCCTGGAACGGGAAGCCGGGCGGGTAGGACCGGCTCACCGGATCGGCGCTGTCGAAGCCGACACACAGACCGTCGCCGGACAGGGTGAACTTGCCGACCTGAGCGCGCATCGGTCCCTCGGCGACCACCTGTTCGTCGACGTAGAGCTTGGCGGTTCCGGTGGACTCGCCGTGTTCGCCGGCGCCCTCCCGGACGAACTCCACACCGAGAGTGTGGTTTCCGGGCTCGAGGGTGTCGGACGTGAACACCTGCTCCGGCTTGATGCCGAGGAAGTTGTAGACATAATTCAGCTTGCCGTCCTTGATGAAAAGGGTGTGTCCGCCGAACCGGGAGCCGTGCGCGAAGATCACTCCCTCGGTGTCCTCGGTGACCTCGACGTCGGCGAGGATCTTGTAGGACCGGCCACGGACGTTCACCGCCGCACCTTCGGGCACCGGTGCGGTGTCGGGGTAGTAGATGTATTGGGTGCGAGGCGGCTCGGCCTGCGGCCGGGCATTGCCGAGTTGCTCGACTGCGGTCCGGTCATCAAGGGGCAGAACGAAGTTCGCGTCGGCCTCCTCGAACCAGGCGTCGATAAGTTCCTGAAGCTTCTCAGGGTGTTCCTTGGCGAGGTTCTTGGACTCCGCTCGATCCTCGTCGACGTGGTAGAGCTCCCAGACATCGTCGTCGAAGTGGCCCTTGCCGCTGATCGGAGCGTGGATGGCGGATGCCTTCCAGCCGCCCTGCCAGAGTCCGCGGGTCCCCAGCATGGTGTAGTACTGGCGCTTCTTCTTCGTCGGCGCATCGGCTTTGTCGAAGCTGTAGCGCATCGACACCCCGTTGAGCGGGTACTGCTCCACGCCGCGGTACACCTTCGGCATCTCCAGACCGGTCACGTCGAGGATGGTCGACACGACGTCGGTGGAGTGGTGGTACTGGTGGCGAACCTCGCCCTTGGCCTTGATTCCCTTGGGCCAGTGGATGACCAGCGGATCGCAGGTGCCGCCGGAGAACTGCGAGTAGCGCTTGAACATCTGGAAGGGCGTGGAGAACGCGACCGCCCAGCCGGTCGGGTAGTGGTTGTAGGTCTCCGCGCTGCCGAGGGTTTCCAGGTACTGCATGTTCTCCGACAACTCGTCGGGGTAGCCGTTGAAGAACTTGTTCTCGTTGACCGAGCCGTTCGGCGATCCCTCGCCGGAGGCGCCGTTGTCGGCGCAGTAGAAGATCAGCGTGTTGTCCAGCTGACCGGTCTGCTCCAGGTAGTCGACGATCCGGCCGACCTGGACGTCGGTGTACTCCGAGAAGCCGGCGAACACCTCGGCCATCCGGGCGAAAAGCTTGCGCTCGTCGACGTTGAGTTCGGCCCACGGCCGGACGTAGTCGTCCTTGTTGGCCATGTCCTCGGGCATCGGATTCAGCGGGGTCAGCGCGGTGCCCTCCGGCATGATGCCGCGTTCGATCATGCGCGCGAGCACCCACTCGCGGTAGGCCTCGTAACCGTCGTCGAACTTGCCCTTGTACTTGTCGATGTATTCCTGCGGGGCGTGGTGCGGGGCGTGGTTGGCGCCGGGGCAGAACCACATGAACCAGGGCTTGGACGGGGTCGCCGAGTGCTGATCCCGCAGCATCCGAAGCGCCTGGTCGGCCAGGTCTTTGGAGAGGTGGTAGCCCTCCTCCGGAGTGGCCGGCGGCTCGATGAAGCGGTTGTCCTCGACCAGGTCGGGATACCAGTTGTTGGTCTCGCCGCCGAGGAAGCCGTAGAAGCGGTCGAAGCCCTTGGACAGCGGCCATTCCGAGCGGCTGCCGCCGGCTGAGATGTCCTCCTCGGGGACGTTGTGGTTCTTGCCGATCCAATAGGTGCTGTACCCGTTGTCCTGCAGCACCTGGCCGATGGTCGCGCACTCGGCGGGAAGCCGGCCCGCGGCGCCCGGGAAGCCATTGGACCCCTCGGTGATGGCAGCGCACCGGTTGACGTGGTGATTGCGGCCGGTGAGGAAGGTCGACCGGGTGGGGGAGCACAGCGCGGTGGTGTGCCACTGGGTGTAGGTCAGGCCGTCTTGAGCCAGCCGGTCCAGCGTCGGCATGGTGATTCCGCCGCCGTACGGAGACCAGGCCGCCAGGCCGGTGTCGTCGTAGAGCACGACCAGGATGTTGGGCGAGCCTTCGGGAGCCCTCGTCAGTTCATACGGGCCCCAATCCGGGGTCGAATCCCGGACGTCAAGCTTGATGACTCCCTTGAACTCCTTGGTCACGCTGAGATCCCTTCGTCGTTACGGCTCGCAAGCATGATTGCACGAGACCGCGGGCCGCCGCCGTTTACCGTCGTTGCCCCCCGTGTCGCGCAGCGAAGGTAGGGCTGACCAACGAAGGCGGCCGACCGGTTTCGGTGTTTGCCACACTGACCGGTCCGGCGCCGGGGGCGTCGCGACCCCGGTGCGATGCTAGGTTTTGACAGGCGTCAAATAAGGGAAGGGCATGCCGATGAGCCTCGAGCCGCGGACACCGGTGCTGATCGGAGCCGGGCAGGTCAATCAGCGCACCGAGGAGTCCGGCGTCGAACCGGTCGATCTGATGGCGTTGGCCGCCCGGGAGGCGGCCGATCCCCGGATCCTGGCTGCGGTGGACTCCATCCGCGTGGTGAATCTGCTGTCGTGGCGCTACCGCGATCCGGGCCTGTTGCTCGGTCAGCGGATCGGAGCGGTGCAGGCGAGGACGCAGTACACTGGCATCGGGGGCAACACGCCGCAATCGCTGGTGAACCAGACCTGCCTCGACATCCAGCAGGGCCGCGCCGACGTGGTACTGCTCGCCGGCGGTGAGACGTGGCGCACCCGGATGCGCTTGCGCGCCAGGGGGATCCGGCCGGACTGGACCCGGCAGGACGATTCGGTCCCGGTGCCGCCCGGCGCGGGCGCCGACGTTCCGATGGCGGGTCCCGCCGAGGACCGCATCGGACTGGACCGGCCGTCGTTCGTCTACCCGATGTTCGAAGAATCGTTGCGAATCGCCAACGGCGAGTCGATCGAGGACCACCGTTCCCGGATCGGGGAGTTGTGGGCACAGTTCAGCGCGGTGGCGGCGGGGAACCCGAACGCCTGGGTGCGCGAGGCGTTGACCGCCGACCAGATCACCGAGACCGGCCCGGACAACCGGATGATCAGCTGGCCTTACCCGAAACTGATGAACTCCAACAACATGGTGGATCAGTCCGCGGCTGTGGTGCTGTGTTCGGTGGAGAAGGCGCAGTACCTTCAGATTCCGCGCGACCAGTGGGTGTTTCCCCACGCCGGCACCGACTCTCACGACACTTACAGCATCGCCGAACGCGACGAACTGCACCGCAGTCCGGCCATCCGGATCGGCGGCGCGCGGGTGCTGGAACTGGCCGGGGTCGGACTCGACGACATCGACCACGTCGACGTCTACTCGTGCTTTCCGTCGGCGGTGCAGGTGGCGGCCCGCGAACTCGGTCTACCCGTGGGTGATCCGGACCGTCCGCTCACCGTCACCGGCGGGCTGACCTTCGCCGGCGGACCGTGGAACAACTACGTCATGCATTCGATTGCGACGATGGCGCAACGGCTGCGCGAGAACCCCGGCTGCCGGGGGCTGATCACGGCCAATGGCGGATATCTGACCAAGCACAGCTTCGGCGTCTACAGCGCCACTCCTCCCGCGGGTGCGTTCCGCTGGGAAGACGTTCAGGAGGCCGTCGACCGGGAGCCCACCCGTGCCGCACTGGTGGAGTGGGAGGGCGTCGGCACCGTGGAGTCCTGGACCACCCCGTATGGCCGGGATGGCAACCCGGAGAAGGCTTTCCTGACCGTGCGCACCCCCGACGGTTCCCGGGTGCTGGCCGTGGTGGCCGACGCCGACGAGGCCGCGGCGACCGTCGCCGGGGACATCGCGGGTTCGGCGGTTCGGGTACGCGGCGACGGCACGGCAACGCTGCGCTGACACGGCCCGGACATGACAGCAGGCCTGCCGCCCCGAATGGCGACAGGCCTGCTGGTGACGAATTCTCAGGCGCCGGATGGGTGAGCGCCGAGAACCCGTTGCATATCGGGGATCATCTGCTGGAGCTGCTGGCCCCAGTATCCCCAGCTGTGGGTGCCGTTGGCCGGGAAGTTGAACACGCCGTTCTTCCCGCCGGCGGCCAGGTAGTTCTCCATGAAGGTCTTGTTGGTGCGCAACGTGAACCCTTCGAGGAACTGCGCGGCCATCAGATTGCCGCCGCCACCGGAGGTGTCCAGATCCGACGGCGTGCCGGTGCCGCAGTAGACCCAGACCCGGGTGTTGTTGGCGACCAGTTGGTTGATGTTGACCATGGGGTCGTTGCGCCGCCACGCCGGATCCGACGACGGACCCCACATGCTCTGCGCATTGAACCCGCCGGCGTCATTCATCGCCAGGCCGATCAGCATCGGCCACCAGCCCTCGGACGGGTTCAGGAAGCCCGACAGCGAGGCGGCATAGATGTACTTCTGCGGATAGTAGATCGCGTACGTCATCGCTGCGCTGCCCGCCATCGAAAGACCAACCACGGCATTGCCGTTCGGGTTGATGCCCTTCTGGTCCTTCAGGTAGACCGGCAGCTCCTGGTTCATGAACGTTTCCCACTTGTAGGTGTAGTTCTGACCATTGCCCTGGGACGGCTGGTACCAGTCGGCGTAGAAGCTGGATTGACCGCCGACCGGCATGACCGTCGACAGACCCGAGTTCAGGGTCCACTCGAAGGCCGGGGTGTTGATATCCCAGCCGCTGAAGTCATCCTGGGCGCGAAGGCCGTCCATCAGGAAGATAGCGTGTTCACCGCCGGGTTGGAACTGGATGCGGATGTTGCGGCCCATCGCGGCCGACGGCACATCGAGGTACTCGACCGGGAGACCGGGCCGCGAGAACGCGGACGCCGTCGCCGATCCTCCTGCGACACCGATCAAGCCGGGCAGCGCCAACACAGCCGCAGCGGTTGCGGTCGCGCGGCGAAACCATCTGCCCCGCAACTTCTCGACGATTTTCATAACGACTCCCATCACCCTTGGTACACGTTCCCAGTCAGCGGTTAACTGCCTGTGCTCCGGTAGTGAAGCACCGGGGGAGTCGGCCGATTGGTACGCGACGCGGTGCGCCAAGTCGCAGTTGCGCAACGATCAGGTCACGTGTCGAATCAGCTGAGGTCAGAGGGCATTTCGAGGTCGGAATCCGCTGCAGCCGTGGCGTCGTCGACGTCGGTGGCTGCTGTGCGCGCACGTTCGCGGCGTTCGTCGATCGCCTGGCTGAGATCCTTTAGCAACTCAGGTTTGCGAAACACCAACTGCTCCAATGTCTTTCGGTCAAGTTGCAGCATGGTCACCTCGCCGACCGCGTAAGCGCTGCCGGTCACCGGCTCGCGGGTCAGTGTCGTCTGGCCGATGAAGTCGCCCTCGTGAAGTGTGGTCACTGGAATCAGGGCCCCGTCACTGCCGGTGACCACAAGCCGTACCCGGCCCTTGACCACGAACGACATCACCGCCGGGACCTCGCCGCTGCGCTGCATCATCTCGTCGGCGCCGTACCGGGTGACCACGACGTGCGGTAGCAATGTCTCGAGTTCCGAACTGCCGGCACGAAGTATCGGTGCGATCTTGCGCAGTGCGTCGGCCCGCCGCTTGGGCGTGGAGAAGTCGTCCTCAAGTCCGTCCAGACGCAAGCCGGCGCGGCGGGCGGCATACCAGAGCCACCGTTGGAACGTCGACCGCGCCGCGAGATCGTCGGCGGGGGAGCCCACCGGGATCGTGACGGTGTATCCGGTGCTGGAGTTAGCGCTGGCCGTCGGCTGACCGTCGGGATGCAGATGCGGCAGATCCCCCGCCACGTCGGTCAACAGCGCGCAGACCTCGTCCGGTGCGTCGGTGCCGGAGAACTTCGTCTCCACGGTGATGGTGTGGCCGCCGGCCGGTCGGCTCAGGTTGGCGAAGGCCTGTCCGGCCAGAACGGAGTTCGGGATGATCTCCAGCCCGCTGCCGGTGTTGATGTGGGTCGCCCGCCAGTTGACTTCGACGACGCGGCCGCTTGCCGAGGTGGTCTGGACCCAGTCGCCGATCTGGAACGGCTGCTCGAAGAGCAGCAGCAGGCCGGAGATGATCTGGCCCACCGAGTTCTGCAGGGTCAGGCCCAGAACGATGGAGCTGATGCCCAGCGCGGTGAACAGACCGCCGACGTTGGCCCCCCACACGTAGGCGAAGATCATCGCCACGCCCACGGCGATGATCGCGAATCGCGCAACGTCGACGAAGATCGTCGGCATCCGCCTCCGCCAACTGCCCTGCGGTGCGATCTCGAAGACGGTCCCGCTGACCCCGTACAGCACCATGATCAGAATGAGGACGCCGAGAACCGTCGACAGGATCCGAATCGGTGTCGCATCCACCGAGACATTGGTGGTCTGCGTCAACAGCAGCAGGAGCGCTCCCAGTGGCACGATCACTGTCCGCAGCAGTCCGACCGGTCGGGCAAGGAAACTGCCCCTGCGCGTCAGCGCATGCTGCACCTCGGTGAGCAACACCAGTACGGTCGGCAGACCGACCGCGATGATGATCGACCAGTAGAACCACGGTGCGGTCAGGACGTTCACGGCCGGTCTTCCGACAGGCGCCAGGCCGGCTCGTCGTGATCATCGACGGTGATCGTTCCGGCCGGCGCGTATTGCACGGCGTCGCGAGTGGCGTCGTAGACGTCCTGGCTGACGTAGACGCCCGGCTCGGACAGGCCCCGCCGGATCTTGGATGCCAGATGCACTGCGCCACCCCAGAGGTCGTACACCAGGCCCGCCCGGCCGATCAGGCCGCTGGTCACCGTGCCGGTGTCGATCCCTGCCCGCAACTGGATGCTGCGGCCCGTTTCGGCGTTGAAACGGTCAACGATCCGCTGCATGTCGATGGCGAAATCGACGGTCCGGCGGATGTTGTCCAGGCGTGGCACCGTCAGCCCGCAACTGGCCAGATATCCGTTGTGGGTGTTGCGGACCCGTTCGATGCCGTTGCTCTCGGCGGCGGCGTCGAACTGGCGCATCAATTTGTTGATGAACGTCAGCGACTGGCCGGCGTCGAGATCTCCGGACAGTTCGTCGAGGCCGATCAGGTCGGCGTAGATGACCGTCACGTCCTGATGGTCCTCGGCGATGTTCTGCTCGCCGTCGCGGTAGCGTTCGACCACCGACTCGGGCATCAGCGACGTCAGCAGTCGGTCGTTCTCGGCGCGCTGCTCGGTGAGCAACTGGTGTTTGACGGCCAGGTTGCTGCCCATCTCGTTGAAAGCCGCCGCGAGATCACCGAATTCGTCTTTGGAATCAACCGGAAGCCGAACGGTGTAGTCACCGGTGCTGATCTTCTGGGCCCCGTCCTCAAGGCGCTTGATCGGGCGCACGAACAACCGTGACCACACCATGGCGGCGAGGCAGGCCAGGAAGATGATCAGCGCCGTCGACCGGACGAGTTTGTGGGCGAAGTTGCGTTCCGGGGCGAAGGCCTCACCGGAGTCCACTGCCGCGACGACGACCCAGTTAAGGCCCTTGAGGTTCAGCGGAGCGTAGGCCTGCAGGGCCCGGTTGCCGAGATAGTCGGTGGCGACCAGGGTTCCGGTTTCCCCCCGCTGCGCGGCTTCGGTGGCCTTGGTGCCGACCGGCTGAACCAATACGGTGGTGCCCTGTTGGATGGCGCGCTCGGCGACCGCCGGCGGCGTTCCCGCCTTGACGACAGCGGCTTTGTAGGCTTCCGGATCCTGGAGGAACAGCCGGGAGTCCGACCGCATCAGGTCGTCCTTGCCGACCACGAACGTCTCCCCGGTGCGGCCCATGCCTGCGCGTTCCCACTGCCGTTCGCCGGTCATCAGGTTGCTGACGATCGTGGCCGGGTACTCCACGGCCAGCACGCCCAGCGCCCGGCCCGGCGGCCCGATCGGAACCAGCATCCACGCGGTCGGCTGCCCCGACGGCAGGTATTCGGCGAAGTCGGTGATGTCGACGTAGTCGATGTCGTTGGAGGCCATGGCTTTTCGGAAGGCGTCGGGCAGGAATCCTTCTCCGCGGTAGGGCCCGGTGAGGATGTTGGTGCCGAGCTCGACGCCCTTCTTCACGCTGTAGACCACGTCGCCCTTGGGGTTGATCAGGAAGGCGTCCCGGAATGCCATCCGTTTGACGATCTCGCTGAAGTACCCCTCGTAGCGCGCGTTCGCCCCCGACCAGATGCTGCCGTCGCGGACATCGTTGGCGGTGGCCGCCGGATCACGGGCAGCGGTGGGCATCGTGTAGCGGGCCTGGAGGTAGCGTGCCGCGGGTGCAGTCGGCAACAGCGCGTTGACGTCGAGGTTGTTGTCATCGTTGGCTTTGAACTTGGCGGTGTAATAGTCGACGATGGCGCGATCCTGCTCGGGCGTGACGGTGGCGTCGTTGAGTTGCTCGAAGCCGGCGTTGAATGCATTCATCGCGCCGCTCATGGTCTCGCCGCGGGAGAAAATCACCAGCGAACCGGTGATGTCGTTGAGGCCCATCTCGAGAACCCGCGCCTGGGCCTCGCGGACGCCGGTGAGTCGGTCGAACACCGCGGCGCGCAGTGAACTGCGGCCGGACTGGAACCCGATCCCGCCGGCGATCCCGGTGGCCAGCACGCTCATGGTGAGCAGCATCAGCATCAGCTTGGACTGGATGCTGACCCGCTCGAGCAGGCTGCGCTTGGATCTGCGGCGCCGCAACCGTTCGGCGAGGACTGACCGGGATTCGGCCGATACCCCGTCGGGCGCATGATCGGGCGGTGCCGACATCGAGTTCCTTCCCTCTGCCAGCCACGATGGCGTTGGCTTCGACCAGCCGAGGGTAGCCTGTCCGGGGTGGACGACCCCGATAACCTGCAGCGTTTCGTGGGTGCTCAGTCTGATGTCTACGGCGCGACCATCCGGGCCGGAGCCCGATCGAGGCGATCCTCGGGCCGGTCGACCCGCTCACACTTCGATCCTCGATGACGCTGTTCGCCCAGGCGAGCACCGATACCGCCGACCGGACCTGTTCGGGGCGGTGCTGGCCCGGTACTACGCCGGGGAGCCCGACCAGCGCACGCTGCGGTGCTCAGCGGGGCCGTAGGATCAGCCAGCCGCGGGGCGCGATCTCGGTGTGGCCGACGACGTCCTGCGGGGGTGCGCCGGTGCCGGCGAGAACCTCCGCCGGCCGGCCGGTCAATTCCGCCACCGACAGCGGCGCCGGTGAGTCGTCGAGGTTGAGTGCGACGATCAGTGCGTCGTCGCCGTGTCGGGTCTGAAAGACATAGCAGCGGTTTTCCAGGCGCAGCGCCGAGGTACGCGCATCGTGGAGCCACGGGTGCCGGCGGCGCAGCCCGATGAGGTAGCGATGCAGGTTGAGGATGTCGCCGGCGTCGCCGCCGACTTCGGTTGGGGGCATCGTGAACTCGGGCCGCACGGCGTCGTCGCCGCCTGCGCGGTCCTCCTTGATGCCGCGATAACCCAGCTCGTCGCCGGCGTAGATCGAGGGCACCCCGCCGATGGTGAACAGCAGGACCAGCGCGTGTCCGAGGTGTTCGGGCCGCTCCAGCTTGCTGGCGATCCGGGTGACGTCGTGGTTGCCGACGAAGGTCAGGGGGGAGAAGGTGTCCTGAAAGGCGTTGTGGCGCTGCAGGGCCCAGTCCAGTTCGTGGAAGTTGCCGTCATTGAGGCTGCTCCAGACGGCCTTCCACAACTCATACTGGGTCACCGAGTCCACACCGGAGGCGGCGACGAAGGCGCTGTAGTCGCCGTGGATCACCTCGGCGACGAACCAGGCGTCGGCATGGTTGGCCCGGACCCGGGGGATGACCTGCGCCCAGAACGATTCCGGCAGGGCGTAGGCGGCGTCCAGGCGCCACCCGTCGGCTCCACGGCCCAGCCAGTGCGCCATCACGTCGGCGGTGTAGTCGACGACGGCGGGGTTGCGGTGGTTCAGTGCGATCAACTCGCCGTGGCCTTCGAAGGTGTGGAACCGCCCCGGACGGCCGCGGAACCAGGAGGCGGCCTCGGGGTCCCGGTGCTCGACGGCGTCGCGGTAACGCGGGAAGTCGGTCCCGACGTGATTGAACACGCCGTCGAGCAGCACCTTCAGTCCACGCCGGTGCGCCTCGTCAACGAGTCGGTCGAAATCGCCGTCGTCGCCCAGCCTCGGGTCGATCCGGTAGTGATCGGTGGTGTCGTAGCCGTGGGTGCGGGAGTCGAACACCGGGCCGAGTGCGATCCCGGAGGCGCCGAGGTCGATGGCGTGGTCGAGCCAGTCGATCAGCCGCCCGAGGCGGTGCTCGCCCGGATCGGGCGGTTGCGCCGCGGGGAAGGCGCCGACGAACCCCAGCGGGTAGACCTGCCACCAGATTGCGTGGCGTACCCACTCCGGCATGAGCTCAGGTTAGATGCAGGGGTGCTGGAGTTCACCGTCGAGGACTGGTCCGAGGCGGACGTCGCCCGTATGCGCGGCCTCTACCAGCCGCTGGCGGAATCGGTTCGTGCTCTCGTGGACGCCACCATTCGCACCGAGGCCGACGCGGACACCGTCGCCGAGGTCAAGCGCGACATCGACGCTGCGGTGGCCCGGTTGCGCGAGCGGCAGATCGACGGGGCATTCGGCGTGCGGGTCGGCGCCGACGGCCGGGGCATCAGTTGGGGTAACGCGGTGATCGGTGTCCGTAACGCCCTGGCCCCACCGGTGGTGACCCACCGCGACGAGTCGGGCCGGATCTGGGCCGAATTCGAGCTCGGTGCGGCCTATGAGGGCCCGCCCGGGCATGTGCATGGCGGGGTGTCGGCCCTGATCCTCGACCACGTGCTGGGCGAGGCGGCCAGCCCCGACCAGAAGCCGCGCTTCACCGGCAGCATCACGGTGCGCTATCTGCGTGCCACCCCGCTGGGGCCGCTGCGCACCGAAGCCATCCGCACCCGCACCGAAGGTGTCAAGACGTACTGCACCGGCACCATCGCCGATGCCGAGGGGATCACGGTGGAAGCCGAGGGCGTGTTCATCACGCCGCGCTGGCTCAGGGATCGTCCAGGGGAGTGACTTACTGCTTGCCCATTGCGACGTTGAGTCGGTCCTCCGGCTTGATCAGGTGGTCCTGGCTGTCCTCGCCGATGTCGATCTGGACCCAGCCGATCGTCCCGGTGAACTCGTTGCCGCTCGGTCCGTAGTCCGGGGAGGCCGGCGATCCGGTGTCCCGGCCCACGTCGCAGGCCTCGTCGGCGGAGAACGCCATCGGGATGGTGATATCGACCCGGCCGCTGCCCACCGGCGTGCCGTCGTAGTAGAGCGTGACGGTGCCGCCCTTGGCCAGGCCGTCGCCGTCATAGGCGAATTCCATGCGCACCTGGTGCTCACCGGCCGGCACCGGTTCGTCCGCGGTGACGAAGAAGTGCTGAATGCCGAAGAAGTTGTAGCAGTACTTCAGTCGGCCCTCGTACATGTACAGCGACCAGCCGCCGACCTGGCCGCCCTGGGTCGTGATCACCCCGTTCGCCCCTCCGTCGGGGACCACGATGTCGGCGGTCACCCGGTGGGACTTGTTTTTGATGTTGATCATCGCGCCTTCGGCCACCCGCATGCCGGGGAAGAGCAGCTGGCTGTTGCCGCGGATGAGCTGTGGGCGACCGGCGATGTCGGGATTGATCCGCTCAAAGCTGCGGTCATCGAGGGGAACGACGTTGTACTTGACAGCCTCGATCAGCCAAAGCCGTTGCATCTCGACGAGTTTCTGCGGCTGCTCGGCGGCCAGGTTGTGGGACTGCGTCCAGTCGTCGGGCCCATAGAGTTCCCACACGTCACGATCGAACGACGGGGGCTGGTCGACGAGCCAGGGAGTGCGGTGCTTGGTGCATGCCGTCCAGCCGTTGTAGTAGATGCCACGGTTGCCCATGATCTCGAAGTACTGCACCAGATGTGTTTCGGGCGCCGTCGCTTCTCGCAGGGTTGCCAGCATGCTGACGCCTTCTAACGGGGCCTGCTGAATCCCCTTGACGTACAACGGTGCCGGGATGCCGGCGGCTTCGAGAACGGTGGGGGCGACGTCGATCACGTGGTGGAACTGATTGCGGACGGTTCCCTTGTCGGAGAGGCCCTTCGGCCAGTGCACGATGGTGCCGTTGCGGGTGCCGCCCCAGTGCGAGGCGATCTGTTTGGTCCACTGGTAGGGAGTGCACAGCGCGTGCGCCCAGCCCACCGCGTAATGGTTGTAGGCGTCCGGAGTGCCGAATTCGTCGATCTTGGACAGCAGGAACTCGGTGGTCTCGATGCCGCCCATTCCGTTGAGCGTGCACATCTCGTTGAAACAGCCGTTGGGAGTGCCCTCGGCCGAGGCGCCGTTGTCGCCGATGATGTAGTAGATCAGGGTGTCGTCGAGCACGCCCAGATCGGCGATGGCCTGGACCACCCGGCCAACCTCGTGGTCGGTCTGCTCCAGGAAACCGGCGTAGATCTCCATCTGCCGTGACAGCACCGGCTTGAGTTCGGCGGCCATGTCGGCCCAGGCGGGGATCACCGCGGGCCGTGGCGTGATCTCGGCATCCTGCGGAATGACACCCAGTTGCTTCTGGCGGTCGAAGATCCTCTCCCGCAATACATCCCAGCCCTCGTCGAACTTGCCGCGGTACTTGTCCGACCATTCCCTGGGGACGTGGTGGGGCGCGTGGGTGGCGCCCGGGGCGAAGTACATGAAGAACGGCTTGTCGGGGGCCAGCGCCTTCTGCTGGCGCACCCAGGTGATCGCGTGGTCGGCGAGGTCAGCGGTGAGTGTGTAGCCCTCATCGGGGGTGCGCGGCGGTTCGACGGGTGTGGTGCCCTCGTAGAGGCCCGGGTAGTACTGGTTGGCCTCGCCGCCGACGAAGCCGTAGAAGTATTCGAATCCGGATCCGGTGGGCCACTGGTGGAAGGGGCCGACCGGAGAGACCTCCCAGAGTGGCACTTCGTGGCATTTGCCGAACTGTGCGGTGGAGTAGCCGTTGAGGCAGAGGGTCTCGGCGATCGGCGCCTTGTTCAACGGCCGGATGCTGTTATTGCCGGGTGCGGAGGTGGCCATCTCGGTGATGGCGCCCATTCCGACCGAGTGGTGGTTGCGTCCGGTCAGCAGGGCCTGGCGGGTCGGGGAGCACAGGGCGGTGGTGTGGAAGCGGTTGAGCTTCAGGCCTTCTGCGGCCAGCCGGTCGGCGACCGGGGTGTCGCAGGGGCCACCGAACGCCGTGGAGGCGGCAAAACCCACGTCGTCGAGGAGCACGATCAGCACGTTCGGCGCACCCTCAGGCGGACGCAGCATGGTGATCGGCGGATATTTGGTGTTCGGGTCGCGGGCGTCATAGGTCGTTACGCCGACGTGCTGCGGATCGGGGATGGGCAGGACATCCCGACGTACGGACGATCGGTCTGGATTAGCCATGCGCCTGAGGGTAGTGCCGCCGGTTAGGTTGGCACGATGGAAAAAGTGATCGTCACACTGCGGTCGGCTCACCCCGACGACGCGTGGGTGTCCGAGTTGCGTGGCCCGGTGGCCGGCAGACTGCTCGGCCTTGGTCTGCCCGGTGTGACGCTCAACCTGCGTGATGCGCCGGTGCGCGATTCGCTGATGACGCTGACCACGCTCGACCCACCGGTGCAGGGGCTGGTGAGTCTGTGGACCGATCAGCACTACGGTCAGCAGGTACGGGCCGCCCTGGACGTGCTGGCGCCCTGCGCCGAGCACCTCGCCGCCTACCTGGTGACCGAATCGGTCCCGATGCGCCCGCCGGCGTCGCCGTTGGGTGAGCGGTCACCGGGTCTGGCCAACATCGCCCTGCTGCGCCGGCCGGAGGAGATGGACGAGAAGACCTGGCTGGCCCGGTGGCTGCGGGATCACACCGCGGTGGCGATCGCCACCCAGTCGACGTTCGGCTACACCCAGAATTACGTGGTGCGGGCGTTGACTCCGGACGCCCCAACGGTGTCGGCCATCGTCGAGGAACTGTTTCCAATCGAGGCGGTGGGCAGTCTGCACGCCTTCTTCGGCGCCGCCGACGACGCCGACCTGGCCGACCGGATGGGGAAGATGATCGCCAGCACGTCGGCGTTCGGCGCCAACCAGAACATCGACACCGTGCCCACCGGGCGGTACGTGTTCCGGGAGCCGTTCTCGGGCTGATGGGCGATCTCGATGACTACCTCGCCTCGCTGCCGGCCGGAGTCGAGCGGTCCGAACTCATTCCCCGCCGCAGACACATTGCCTATTCGCACAGCGCCGGCACGCTGCGATTCGCCCTAGGCTGATCGGCGTGACGCTGCTCATCACCGACGAATACCGGGTCCGGACGCTGACGCTCAACCGCCCGGAGGCGCTCAATGCCTTCAACGAGGCGCTTTACGACGCCACCGCCGACGCCCTGAATGCCGCCGCGGACGATCCCGAGGTTGCCGTCGTCGTGATCACCGGCACCGGCCGGGGCTTCAGCGCCGGCACGGACCTCACCGAGATGCAGGCTCGGATCACCGATCCGGCGTTCGTCCCCGGCCGGCACGGATTTCCCGGATTGATCGATGCGCTCAGCCGGTTTCCCAAACCGCTGATCTGCGCGGTCAACGGAGTGGGAGTCGGCATCGGAGCGACGATCCTCGGCTACGCCGACCTCGCGTTCATGTCCACGGCCGCGCGGCTGAAGTGCCCTTTCACAAGTCTCGGCGTGGCGCCGGAGGCAGCGTCGTCCTATCTGTTGCCCAAACTCGTGGGCCGGCAGAACGCCGCCTGGATGCTGATGTCCTCGGAGTGGATCGATGCCGCCGAAGCCCTGCGAATGGGTCTGGTGTGGAAGGTGTGCGAGCCCGCGGACCTGCTTCCGGAAGCGCGTCGACACGCGGGAGTCCTTGCATCCAAACCGATTTCAAGCCTGATCGCGGTCAAGCAGTCCATGGTCGAGCCCATCCGGCCCGGCATCGGCGCGGCGCGGGCCCGTGAGGACGCCTACTTCGCCGAGATGATGGGAGCGGCGGCCAACGCCCAGGCACTGGCGGAGTTCAACCAGGGGCGCTCTAGCTGACCGCGACGACCGGCCGGGCGGAGTGGCTGTTTACAGGTGGCCGGCCCGAACCGTGATCGGGGAAACGAGGCGACGTGACCGCTCCGGAGACCGCCGCCGACCCTGAAGCCCGCGCCGCCGGGCTCAGCGGCCAGCGCCGGAACATGATCTTCGTGGCGGTTCTGCTCGGCATGTTTCTGGCCGCGCTCGACCAGACCATCGTGGCGACGGCACTGCCGACCGTGGTGGCCGACCTGGGCGGCGCCGGTCATCAGTCGTGGGTGGTGACCAGCTACCTGCTTGCGTCGACCATCACCACGGCGGTCGTCGGCAAACTCGGCGACCTGTTCGGCCGCAAGGCCGTCTTCAGTGCCTCGATCCTGTTCTTCTTGGTCGGCTCGGTGCTCTGCGGGCTGTCCTCGTCGATGTCCATGCTGGTGGCGTCACGGGCGCTGCAGGGCATCGGCGGCGGCGCCGTCATGGTGACCGCCATGGCGGTGATCGGGGAGGTGATCCCGCTGCGTGAACGCGGTCGCTATCAGGGTGCGCTCGGGGCGGTATTCGGTGTCACCACCGTCATCGGCCCACTGCTCGGGGGCTTCTTCACCGATCACCTCAGTTGGCGGTGGGCGTTCTGGATCAACGTGCCGGTGGCACTGGTGGTTCTGGGGGTGGCGTTGGTGGCGATCCCGTCACTGGGCCGCACCGGCCGGGTGGTGATCGACTACCCCGGCATCCTGTTCGTGGGGTTGGGGGCTACCGGGCTGACGCTGGCGACCAGTTGGGGCGGCACCACCTATCCGTGGTCGTCACCGGTCATCGTCGGCTTGTTCGCAGCCTCGGTGCTGGCGCTGGCCGTCTTCGTCTGGGTGGAATTGCGCGCCGACGATCCGGTGTTGCCGATCCGCCTGTTCGCCAGCCCGGTGTTCACCGTGTGTTGCGTGCTGAGCTTCGTGGTGGGCTTCGCGATGCTTGGCGCGCTGACGTTCCTGCCGACTTTCATGCAGTTCGTCGACGGGGTGTCGGCCACGGAATCGGGACTGCGGACGCTGCCGATGGTCGCTGGTCTGTTGATCACGTCGGTGGGCAGCGGCGTGCTGGTGGGCCGTACCGGCCGGTACAAGATCTTCCCTGTCCTGGGAACCGCGATCATGGCCGTGGGGTTCGTGCTGCTGTCGCAGATGACCGCGGCGACGCCGGTGTGGCGGCAGTCGGTGGATCTGTTCATTCTCGGCACCGGTATCGGTCTGTGCATGCAGGTGTTGATCCTCACCGTGCAGAACACTGCCGATTTCGAGGATCTGGGTGTGGCCACCTCCGGTGTCACGTTCTTCCGGACCATCGGAAGTTCCTTCGGCGCAGCGATATTCGGGTCGCTGTTCGCGAACTTCCTCGCCGACCGCATCGGTCCGGCTCTCGCGGCCAGTGGGGCGCCGGCGGCCGCCGCGCAGTCTCCGCAGGTGTTGCATCGGCTTCCCGCCGAGGTGGCCGCTCCGGTGATCGACGCCTACGCCGACGCCCTGGGTCGGGTTTTCCTCTACGCCGCACCGGTGGCGGTCCTCGGCTTCATTGTGGCGCTGATGCTCAAAGAGGTTCCGCTCCGGGAAATGGACAATGCGCCGGTGGATCTCGGTGAGGGGTTTGCGATGCCGTCGGGGGAGAACTCCGAGGAGATCCTCGAAGGCGCGGTCGGCCGGATGATTCGGCGCTCACCGGAATTGCGGTTGCGGTCGCTGGCCAGCCGCCCGGGATGCGAACTCGACGTCGGTGCGTTGTGGGCGTTGCTGCAGATCTACCGGAACAAGCAGGTCTTCGGCTCAGCTCGAATGACCGATATCGCTGAACGCCTCCGGGTGCCCGGTGAGGTCCTGGAACCGACGTTCGGGACCTTGACGGCCAACGGCTACGCGCTGCGCACAGGCGACGAATTGTGGCTGACCCAGGCCGGCATGCGGCAGGTCGACGCGGTATCCACGGCGATCGTGGGCGGTATCCAGGACAAACTCGACGCATCCGAGAGCTTCCAGGGACGGCCCGACCGGGTGCAGGTCGAGGCGGCACTCGAACGGATCGCTCATCGGCTGCTGGTGCAGCGGGAATGGGACCGCGAGGAGATGCGGCTGCCGGCCCGCGGCTAGCACGGGAGGCGGATCAGCGGCGCAGTCAGGACATGCCCGGCTGGCACGTGCCGGCCTCGCGGCGGCCTCCGACAATTAACATCGGCTCATGAGCAGAATCGGAGATTTCGCCGACGACGACGTGGCCGGATGGATCGCCATGTCGCCGGAACTCGGAACGGCGATGGCGGCGTTCAGCAGTGCGGTCTACAACCGGAACCGCCTCCCGATGCGGGTCCGCGAGATCGCGCGCATCGTGATCGCCCACGACAACGAATGCGTGGTGTGCATCAACACCCGGGACGCCGACGGGCCGACGGCCGGAGTCGACGAGGATCTCTACGCCCATGCCGCCGAGTGGCGAACCTGGCCGGGATTCTCCGATCAGGAGCGACTGGCCGCCGAGTTCGCCCACCGGTTCGCCACCGAGCACACCGCGTTGCGTGCCGACGACGAGTTCTGGCAGCGGTGCCGAGCGCACTTCTCCGATGAGTTGCTGGCCGACCTGTCGCTGTCCTGCGCGATGTGGGTGGGCACGGGCCGGATGCTGCGCACCCTGGACATCGGCCAGGCCTGCCGGATCACTCTGCCGAGCCGGGCGTGACCGTGACGGCCGACCACGGCGACGGGGTTGTCATCGGAACCATCGTCAATCCCGCCGGACTGACGCTGGCCAAGGTTGTTTCGGCAAGTGCGGCAGCGCGATTCGCCGACCCGGGGCTTGGGGCCAGTCCCACGTGGCACGGCTTTGCGATCGACCGCGCGGGAATCGCCTTCACCGAGGCCATCAGTGTCGTGGGCGACCACCGACTCCGGATCGATCTGCACGCGATGCACCAGATCGAGGAGGGGCTGTCCTGGGCTCCGGCGTCGTTCTTCGACCAGGACGGCAATCGGGTGCCCGAATGTGCCCGCGGAACACTCACCCGCATCGAGTCCAGGCTAGAGCAGGAGGGGCTTGAGGCCCGGTTCGGCCACGAGATCGAGTTCCTGGTGGTGGACCCGACGGGGAACCGGCTTCCCGGCCAGTTGTGGGCGCAGTACGGGCTTGCCGGTGTGCTCGAGCACGAGGCGTTCGTCCGAGACGTGATGGCCGCCATGGCGGCTGCCGGGGTGCACGTCGAGCAGTTCCACCCCGAATACGGCGTCAACCAATTCGAGATGTCGCTGGTGCCGGCGTCTCCGGTGGCGGCTGCCGACCAACTCGTCCTGGCACGAATTCTCATTGCCCGGGTAGCCCGCCGGCACGGCATCCGGGTGAGCCTGTCGCCGGTCCCCTTCGCGGGCAGCGTGGGTAATGGCGCACACCAGCATTTCTCGCTGACTCGGGAGGGCAGCCCGCTGTTCTCCGGCGCCCACGGGCCGCACGGGCTGAGCAACGAGGGGGAGGCCGCGATCGCCGGAGTCCTGGCCGGAATGGCTGAGGCGCAACTGGTTTTGTGCGGTTCGGTCGTCTCCGGGTTGAGGATGCAACCGGGTAACTGGTCGGGGGCACATGTGTGCTGGGGGACCGAGAACCGCGAAGCGGCAGTGCGGTTCCTGCCCGGCACCCACGGCAACCCGCACGGCGCCAACGCCGAGGTGAAAGTCGTCGACCCGTCGGCCAACCCCTATCTGGCCAGCGCCGCCATCATTGGTCTGGCGCTCGACGGGATCGAACGTCAGGCCGCCTTGCCCCCCGAGGTCACCGTCGACCCGCAGAGCCTCACCGATGACGAACGTCGCTATGCCGGGGTCGTCCGCCTGACCGACAACCAAGCCGAAGCGATTGCCGCACTGAATGGTTCGTCGCTGATGCGCGGAATACTGGGCGATCCGGTCGTCGACGCACTCGTCGCCGTCCGCCGCTACGAGCACGACAACTTCTCGACGCTGACGGCTGAGGAACTGACCGACAACTTCAGGATGGCCTGGAGCCTGTGACATCCCGGCCCGCGCTCACCGAACACGCCGCCGGGCTGGAACTGGTCGACAACCACGTGCACGGGTTCTGGCTGAACTCCGCTGACCGGCGTCGTTTCGAGAACGATCTCAACGAGGCCAACACCGAACCGCTCGCCGATTTCGATTCCGGGTTCGACACCCAACTCGGCTTCGCGGTCCGGGCGCACTGCGCGCCCCTGCTCGGGTTGCTCCCGCATGCCGACCCGCAGGCCTATTGGGCGGCCAGGGCGGGCCACACCGAGACCGAACTCGCCCGGATCTTCCTGCCCGCCGCGGGTGTCAGCGACTGGCTGGTCGACACCGGACTGGATGATCTGGCCGGCCTGGATGACATCGCCGACGCCGGCCGGGGCCGCGTGCACGAGGTGATCCGCATCGAGAAGATCGCCGAGCAGGCCGCCGCGGAACCCGGTGAATACGCCGCAGCCTTCCGGGAGATGCTCAGCGACAGAGCCGCTTCGGCGGTCGCGACCAAGAGCATCATGGCCTACCGCAGTGGCTTCGACATCGATCTGTCAGATCCGTCGGACAGTGAGGTCGCGGCGGCGGCGCAGAAGTGGCGTGACGCCGGGGGAGTCCGGCTGACCGATCCGGTCCTGCTGCGATTCGGCCTCCATGAAGCACTGCGGTTGGGCAAGCCGTTGCAGATTCATGTCGGACTCGGCGACCGCGACTGCGATCTGCACCTCACCAATCCCATGCACCTGCTCGACCTGCTGCGTCAGAGCGGCGACATCCCGGTGGTGTTACTGCACTGCTATCCCTACGAGCGCGAAGCCGGCTACCTCGCGAACGCGTTCAACAACGTCTACCTCGACGTCGGGCTGAGCGTGAATCATCTCGGCGCCCGTGCCGCGGCCTTCCTCGGCCGTGCCTTGGAACTGGCGCCGTTCCGCAAGATCATGTACTCCTCCGACGCGGTACGGGCCCCTGAGTTGCACTACCTCGGCGCGCGTTTGTGGCGTGCTGGAATCGTCGACGTGCTGACCGACTTCGTCGACCGCGACCAATGGAGCCTCGACGATGCGGGTCGGGTCGCCGGGTTGATCGGCCGGGACAACGCGATTCGGGTCTACCGGCTTCCGGTGTGAGAGGTCAGATCAGGCCGGTGGCGTCGAAGATCCAGGACATGTCGGCCGACCGCAGCTGCTCCATCCAGTCCTTCGGGGCGTGGTTCAGCAGCCCGCCGAAGTCCCAGTAATCCTTCCAGAGCGTGATCTTGCCGTCACGGACCGTGTGCACCGTCACGAACTGCAGCACCGCGCTCTCACCGCTGACCCAGTTCCACGTCTCGGAGTGTTCGTACATCACGTCGGTGCCGTTGCTCAGCAGCAGACCGTCGTGGTTGGCGTAGCCGGCAAGTGGCTCCAGTCCGACCTTCAGGCGCTTGACGATGTCATCCGGACCCCGCGCTGCGGCGGCCGGCCCGACCGGCATGTCGACGTAGATGCAGTCCTCGGCGAGAAAGGTCTTCAGGGCGTCCCAGTCGCGGTCCGACAGCGCGCGCCACATGCCGAGAACGACGTCGGCGCCTTCAGCCTGCATGAGCCACCGCCCGTGCCTGTAAGTGCCGGCCGGCCCGCAGGAAGCTGCCCGTGCGCTCGGCGCCGAGAACCGGGGTCGGTGCGCCGTCGCGGATCACAGCCCGGCCGCCGATCAGCACCAGCCGGACCGCGTCGTCGTTGCGGTTGACCATCCGGGGCAGGCCGGCGTACTGCGGAACCGGGGATTCGGCGTAGCCGTCGAGGCGCTCGTCGAGGTACTCCGGGTCGATGATCACCAGATCGGCCCGGTCACCGATGCGCAGGTGACCGGCGTTGAGGTCGTACCAGTCGGCGAGTTCGCCGGTGAGCCGGTGCACCGCCCTCTCGACGGTCATGAACGGATCGCCGCCCCGGTCGGCGTCGCGGACGTGCCGCAGCAGCCGGAGCCCGAAGTTGTAGAACGCCATGTTGCGCAGATGCGCCCCCGCGTCGGAGAACCCCATCTGGATCCCGTCATCGTGCGCGAGCTTCCTCAGCACCTCGGGACGGTGGTTGGAGATCGTGGTGCGCCAGCGCACCTTGGTTCCGTGCTCGACGACGAGGTCGAGGAACGCGTCGACCGGGTGCAGTCCGCCGCGGTCGAGACCGACCTCCCCGAACGACCGGCCGATCACCGACCCGTCCGGGCAGTCGACGATCTCGGCATCGAAGAAGTCGCGGTGCCAGACCCGCACGCCGAATTTCGAGTCGTAGTCCCTGCGGAATCGCCGCCGGTAATCCTCGTCCTGCAGAAGCGCGTTGCGTTCGACCTCGTCGCGCAGATGCAGCGCCGCCGCCCCGGAGCCGAACTCCTCGAACACCACCAGGTCGATGCCGTCGGCATACACCTCGAACGGCACCGGAAGATGCTGCCAGCGGAAGTCGCCGCCGAACCGGTTGACCAACCGGGCCACCGGGCCCAGCGCCGCGATGGCGAACCGGTTGGCCTTGATGTCGGCGGCCGACAGCAGACTGGTCTTGAGCTTCTTTCGTAACACCGGAAGTGCCTGTGCCACTTGGGACAACAGGTTGAGCGGATTGGTGATGTCGGGGCCGGACTGCAGCACACGGCCGCGCCGGCGGACCAGGTTTTTGAGCCTGCGCAACTCGCGCGGCTTGGCGAAGGTCGACGGCAGTGTTCGCGATCGGCAGGTATCGCCGTCGATCTTGTCGAAGAGCAGCTGCTGGGAGGACAGGCCGATGAAGCCCGCATCCAATGCCTCCTCGAGCATCCGCTCCATCTGGGCCTGCTCGCCGGAGGTGGGCCGCATCTCTTTGCGGGTCGCGCGGTCGAGTCCCATAGTGGCCGTGCGCATGTCGGAATGGCCGATGAAGGCCGCGACGTTCGGGCCCAGTGGGCGATCCTCCAGTGCTCCGATGTACTCCTCGGCGCTGTCCCAGGTCTTGGCGTTGTCGATGGCGGCGATGACGTGCTCGCGCGGTATCGCCTCGACCCGGCCGAACAGGTTCCCGGCGTCCTCGCCGCCGACGTGGATCGTCGACAGTGAGCATGAACCGATCAGGACGGTGGTGACGCCGTGCCGGACCGACTCGGGGAGGCCGGGGCCGTCGAGTACCTCGACGTCGTAATGGGTGTGGATGTCGACGAATCCCGGCAGTACCCACGTTCCGGCGGCGTCGATGACCTCAGGACAGCCATTGTCGTCAAGGTCGTGTGGTGTCACCGCGGCGACGCGGCCGTCGACGATTCCGATATTGCGGACGGCCGACGGCGCCCCGGTTCCGTCGAACCAGCGCCCGTTGCGAATGATGGTGTCGAAGCGCGGTTGCGGGCCCATCGTCACAGCAAACCCGGCTGCCAGGCGGGTGTCAACGACGGTCTCCGGCCTCGCCGCCCGGAATCAGCCGGCGACCGTCGCGGGGGCGCCCAGGCGAACCGGCAGGTGCGCCCACCCCCGCAGGACCCGGGTGTCGCGGCGGCTGCCCTCGCCGGCGAGTTGGGCGTCGGGGAAGTGCGTGAAGAACCCGCGCAGTCCCGATTCGCCCTCGATCCTGGCCAGCGCCGCACCCAGACAGAAGTGTCTGCCCCCGGAGAAGGCCAGATGTCGCCCGGCGTTGGGACGTTGAACATCGAAACGATGCGGGTCGGGGAAGACCGCGGGGTCACGGTTCGCCGCGGCGAGGTAGATGACCACCATTTCGCCCCGCTGGACCGGGTTGCCGGCCACGACGGTGTCGGTGCGGGCAACGCGGGCGGTGAGTTGCACGGGGGAGTCCAGGCGCAGGATCTCCTCGACGGCGTTCGGCCACAGCGACGGATCGGCCGCCAGAACGGCCAACTGGTCCGGGGACTGCAACAACATCTGAATTCCGTTGCCCAACAGGTTCACCGTCGTCTCGAAACCCGCCGCCAGCACCAGCCCGGCGACGGCCAGCAATTCAGACTGATCCAGCCGGACCCCGCCATCGGAGGCGGCGATCAGCTGGCTCATGAGGTCCTGGCCCGGATTTTCCCGCAGCTTCTGCAGATGCGCGGTGAGCCATTCGTTGAATCCCTCGAGCCCGTGCTGCACGCTGCGGTACTGCGGCCAGGTCAGGCCGAAATCCAGGCTGGGAGCTGCCAATTCACCGAACTCCAGGACTCGCTGCCGATCCGCCTCGGGCACTCCGAGGATCTCGCTGATGATGGCGACCGGCAGCTGGGAACAGTATCGCTCGACGACGTCGACCGCACCGCCCGCGTCGCCCATGTCGGCGAGCAGGGCCGCGGCCGTGTCCTGCACCTGGTCGCGCATCCCGGCCACCGCACGGGAGGTGAACACCGACGACACCGTCTTGCGGTAGCGGGTGTGCTCGGGAGGCTCGACGGCCAGCAGCGAGGGCGGCATCAGAGGGTGCAGGATGTCGGCGCGGGTGCGTCGTTCGAGCCATCGCAGCGGCGCGGGCAGGTTGGAGCCGACCGCGATGACGCGAAAGTCGTCGGAGCGCAACAACTCATGAGCGGTGGCGTGGTCGACGGTCAGATGGCTGACCCGTGCCCGCACCAGCGGGCCCTGCGCGCGCAACTCGTCGAAGAAGGGGACCGGATCGGCCCGGACCGACGGATCGGCGACGAACCGGGCTTGCGGATCGCCTTTGCGCGCCGACCATGTGGCGGCCGATCGCACGACACCGTGCAGCGCCAGCCAGTGCAGCCACTCTCGTGTCTCTGACATCAGGCCGGCGGTGTCCAGCCGACGGGCAGTCGCTTGATGCCGTGGATGAACGACGACAGCAGCATCGACGGCTCCTCGGTGACCGCGATGTCGGGGATCCGGCTGTGCAGTTCTTCGAAGATCACCGCGATCTCGCGCCGAGCCAGGTTGGCGCCCAGGCAGAAATGCGTTCCGCCGCCGCCGAATCCGAGGTGATGGTTAGGTGTGCGCGTCACGTCGAACAGCCATGGGGCGTCAAAATGCCGCTCGTCCCGGTTGGCCGACGCGTACCACATGGTCACTTTGTCGCCCTGCGCGATTTTCTTACCACCGACCTCGACGTCCCGGGTTGCGGTGCGGCGCATGTACACCACCGGGGAGGCCCAGCGCACGATCTCCTCGACCGCGCTCTGGGTATGCGCTTCGAAGTCGTTCCACCAGATCTCGCGCTGCTCGGGATAGCGGGTCAGCGCGAGAACGCCGTGGCTGATGGCGTTGCGGGTGGTCTCATTGCCGGCCACCGCCAGCAGGATGAAGAACGAGGCGATCTCCGAGGAGCTGAGCCGCTCGCCATCGACCTCGGCCGCGACCAGGGCGGTGGTGAGGTCGTCGCGCGGAGTGGACCGGCGGTCCTCGGCCAGCGCGGTGGCGTACGCGCCGATGTCGATGGCCACCTTCATGAACTCGGTGAAGTCGGTGGTCAGGTCGGGGTCGCCGAAGCCGAGGATGATGTTCGTCCAGTGGAAGATCTGGTGGTGGTCGGACTCGGGGATGCCCATCATGTCGCAGATGACCTGCAGCGGCAGTGGCCCGGACAGCTCGGTGACCAGTTCGGCGCGGCCGTCAGGATGGTTCGCGATGAGATCGGTGACCAGACGCCGGGCCCGGTCACGCACGGACTCCTCGGTCCGCGCGACGACCTTGGGGGTGAAGGCGCTTCGGACGATGTTGCGCAGCCGGGCGTGCCGCGGGTCGTCCAGGGCGATCATCGAGCCGAAGTACTCGGCGACCTCGGGTGCCTGATCACCGATGGTGATGTTGGGGTAGCTGCTGAAGACCTCGGGATGACGGCTGGCGTAGTGCACATCGTCGAACGTCATCAGGGCCCAATGACCGCCACCGGCCTGGAAACCGTCGTACTCGATCTCCCGGAAGAACGTGATCGGAGACTCCCGGCGCAGCGTCGCGAACGCGCCGTCGCGGATCGAGTCGTCCTGTTGCCAGAACTCGATCGTGCCGAGGTTGACGTCGCCGAGTGCGACGTCGGGCGGCGCCTGGCCGTTCACGCGGGTTGCGATGCCCATGGTTTCACCGTCCATCCGATCGGGCTTGACTCCACATTAGATACCCGGGACGGCGGCACCCGTGGGATCACTCCTCTTCGACGACCTTCTTGATGCGCTCCAGCGTGGTGCGCATGTCGCGGACGTTGCGCCGGCCGCGCAGATATCCCGCGAACGTCCAGAACACCCGGACCGGGAGTGAGTTGTTGAGCCGGAACGACTCGGTGACATCGGTCCCGTCTCCGCGCGGGGCGAACCGGTAATGCCAGTTGTTGACGGCCTGATCTCCCGGGCCCAGCACGGCGAAGCCGAACTCCCGGCCGGGTTCGCAGGCCGTCACCCGACAGGTGGTCCAGTACACCGGCCCGATCTCGTTGCGGCGCACATGCCCCCGGAACTTGGCCCCTAGCGCCGGCCCGGTCGCGCCGTCCAGCCACTCCGCCTCGAAGACCTCGGGGGAGAAACGGCCGGTGTTGTGGATGTCGGCGACCAGATCCCAGATCTTCTCGGCCGGCGCATCCATGTGCACCGTCACGGAACCTTCCATGTTGAAAGATCCTAGGCGCCGCAGCTAGCGTCACGCCGATGGGTATCGCACTGCGCCCGCCCGTCCCGAGCGTCGACCGGGACGTCCCGGCGCCACCCGACGCAGTCTGGCGGCTGTTGGCCGACGTTCGGGAGTGGCCGCGCTGGGGACCGTCGGTGCGTCGTGCGGAATTGGATGGCGGGGGCTCGGAGTTGAGCGCCGGCGCGCAGGGAACCGTCTGGACCGCCGTCGGAGTGCCATTGCGGTTCAGCATCACCGACTTCGATCCCGGGCACCGGTGGGCGTGGAAGGTGGCGGGGGTGACGGCAACCGGACACGAGGTCATCGCCACTCCGGGTGGGTGCCGGGTCCGGTTCGATGTGCCCTGGTGGGCGGTGGCCTATCTGCCGGTCTGTGCGGCGGCCCTGGCCAAGATCGAGGCGCTGGCCACCGCCGCCTAGCCGCAGTAGGACCGTGTGGCGGCGTCGAGGGCCTGGACGTAGAGCGGATCCAGATCCCGATCGGCGGCGACAGCGGTCTTCGCGGCGCTGAGGCGGACCGCACAGTCCGGGCCGTGCAATACCGGCCACTGTCCGGCGATCTCGGCGACCATGCGGTGGTTGAGCCCGTCGATCAGCGCGCGGGAGGACGACAAGTCAGGAGCAGATGCCGGGGCTGCAGCCGGGTCGAGCTTCCACCACGAGAACCGGCTGTACTGAACGGCTTCGGTGGCGTTGATCTGGTCGGTGAACACTCTGCCCACGTAATCAACAGGGACACTGACGGTTTCGGCATCGGCCGACACCGCAGCCAGGACCTGTTGCACTCGCGCGGGATCGGTGATCGGGCCGCCGCCGAGCCACTTACTGGCCGCGACCGGGTCTGCGGTCTGCAACCGCTGGGTCGCGGCGTCGACCAGGTCGTACAACGGCTGGGCCGCCGGGTCGGCGGTGGCCGGGGCGATCGGCGCGGCCGTCACGGCTGCGCAGGTACCCAGTGCCGCGATCGCCCGCCGCAGCGCCGACGTTCTCGGGCCGCTCAGCCGACCGGCCCCTTGCCCAGTACCACCGGCGCGACCCGCGGATTGCCCATGCGGTCGATCCAGGTCAGTGTCACGGTGTCGCCGGGGCGATGCCGATCGACGATGTTGGACAGGTCCGCCGCCGAGTTGACCGGCAGGCCGTCGACCGCGGTGATCAGGTCACCGCCGCGCAGGCCGATCTGGGAGGCGGGGGCATCCGGAAGGACCTGGCGCACAACGGCCCCGGGAGGCCCGCCGAACGCGGGAGCGTCGGCGATACCGACGCCGATGAATGCGGAGTCGCCGAGATGGATCGAGGGAGCCGGGGCGCCGGAACGGATCTGATTGGCGATGGCCATCGCCCGGTCGATCGGAATGGCGAAGCCCTCGCCGCCGGTGACCCCGCCCATCCGATAGGTCAGCGTCGCCGCGACATTGACCCCGACAACCTGGCCGGCACTGTTGACCAACGGCCCACCGGAGTCACCCGGGCGGATGTCGGCGGCGACCCGGATGAGGTCGTACAACTCGCGTGAACCGCCGCCGGACTCGTCGGATGCGCGAACCGACGCGCCGAGCTGGGTCACCGTTCCGGGCGCGAAACTCGGCGCCGCGCCCGTGCCGTTGGAGTTGCCGATGGCTGCGATCGGCTCGCCGACGGCGAGCGTCGAGGAGGTCCCCAAGTTCGCGGTGGGCAACCCGAAGGCGCCGCGGAGGCGCACCACGGCGATGTCGTTGGCGCGGTCGAAGCCGATCACGTCCACCGGGTAGGTCTGGCTGTTGGCCAGGCTGATCGCGGTGATCTCGGTGGCGCCCTCGATGACGTGGTTGTTGGTCAGGACGTCGCCGTTTGCGTCGAGCAGGATGCCGGTGCCGGCACCGGCCGCGCCCTGGTACCCGAGGGTGGTGTTGATATCGACCAGGCCCGGCACCACCTGGCTGAGCAGAGCAGACTGATCCAGCGGGGCGACGGGAGGCGCGGGCGGGGGCGCGGCGGCAGCCGGGGCCGCAATCATGCCGGCGATAACCGCGAGGGTCGCCAGCACACCGGGCAAACGACCAGCCCAACGGCGCGCCGAGCGCGGATGCGTAGAATCCATACGACAACTGTGCCTGAGAAACAGGGTAAAAGGCCACCTCGGCTGATGATGAGCGCTGCCGGTGTTCGGACCTGGCCGGGGCGGGGCACCCCGAAAACACGCCGTGTTGGCCTGTCTGGGCACACATCAACGTGTGGCAGTCCGATGGTTCGCCCGCACGCGAGAGCTTCGTCACAGAGGTGCGGGGATCCGTGCCTGGAAGCGCGTTTTCGCCCCCGTCGGTAGCATCGACGGGGTTCATGGAGACCACGCTCAGGTCCCGGCCGGCCCGGTTACTGCTCGCGGCGGCCCTGATGTGTTCGTTGACACTCGGGGTCTGCTTCGTCGTGGTGCACCGCGCCTATGACGTTCGGGGGACAGCCGACGTTGTGTCGATGACCGACGACCAGTCTCGCGGTCAGGTCCTCGATTCGGCCCGGCAGTTCATCGACGCGGGCTCACTGCGCGTGGACACCGCGACCTATGTGTTGATGTCGTGCAGCGCCGAGGACCGGCCGCCCTACCGCGGCAGGGTCTATCTCACCTTCGAGGTTCCCGCTGTCGCCAAGACCCGGGCTGTCTTCGCCGACCTCGCTCGCGTCATGTCGTCGCGCGGCTGGCGGGTGGGCACCCGGCCGGGCCGCCACCCCGAGGGCTGGACGTTGGCCAGGAACGGGGTCCTTGCCGTCTACTACCGGCATTCCGATATCCCAGACCGGGCCGTCCTCCAGATCGACGGCGAGTGCCGCAATGTCACCGACCACCAGGCGGACGCCACCGGGTTCGTCGACATCAGCGGCGATCTGAATCGCTGAGCGCGACATTTTGAGGACTTTGGTCCCCGGCGTGGCGGGCCTTCTACCCGTGTCTGATACGGCTCGTCACAGATAGAATACTGGGCATGGCTTATGTGATCACCAGCGCGTGTGTGGACGTCAAACACAAGTCCTGCGTCGCCGAATGCCCCGTGGACTGCATCTACGAGGGCGAACGCGGTATGTACATCAACCCGGACGAGTGCGTCGACTGCGGCGCCTGCCGGTTGCTGTGCGAGGTCGACGCCATCTTCCCCGACTACGAGTTGCCGGAGAGCGAGCAGAAGTTCCGGGCCGACAACGCGGCCTTCTTCTCCGAGGTTCTTCCGGGCCGCGACGCACCACTCGGGACGCCCGGCGGCGCGTCGGACCTCGGGCCGATCGGGGTGGACACTCCGATGGTCGCCGGGCTTCCCGCCAAGTAGCCGGGGCGGCCCGCCCAGCAGTTCCTAGTCCGCCGCCGGACCGTCGGCGGCGAACTCCGTGAACGCTGTGTAGGCCCGAGCGCCGTAGATGGTCGCCGGGCCGCCGTGCATGAGGATCGCCACGCCGATCGCCTCGGCGGCTTCCTTGGCGCTCGCGCCGGCCCGGGCGGCTCCCCGCGCGTGGGAGGCGATGCACCCGTCGCAGCCGTGCACGACACCCATGGCCATGGCCATCAGTTCCTTGATCCGGGTGGGCAGTGCCCCGTCCGTCAGCGCAGCATTGCTGAGCTCGTTGAACGCCTTGTAGACGTCAGGTATGTCCTGACGCAGGGCGCGGTGCTGCGCGCTCAGGTCCTTCAGTACATCGTGGTAATGCCCAGGCTCGGTCATGCGATGACTCTAATGCCGACGTTTCGGGAATCACCGGCAGTGGCACAGGCTGCATGGTTACGCCGGGCGAGCATCTACACTGCACTTTGCTGCAGCCACGACAACAACAGGGAGCCAGAGGAAGAATGGCCAGATCACTTCGCCGGGCACTCGCCGCTGCCGGTATCGCAGTCGTCGCGATGACGGCCACGGCTCCCGGCAGCGTGGCTGCGATCGCACCGCCGGTCAGCGCCGCCACGGTGGCGGGAGTGCAGCCCATCAACGGTCAGACGGTTGGGGTCGCGCATCCCATCATCGTCCGGTTCACCGGCGCGGTCGCCGATCGCGCCGCCGCGGAGCGGTCGATCAAGGTCGTCTCGCCGTCGGAGATGACCGGCAGGTTCGAATGGCGAAGCGACGATGTCGTGCAATGGGTGCCGGACAAATTCTGGCCGGCCTACTCCCACGTCACCCTGATGGCGGGCGGGGAACGCCGCACCTTCGGCACCGGCGGGACCGTACTGGGCGTGGGCAGCATCTCCAACCACACCTTCACGGTCAGCATCAACGGCGTGATCCAGCGGCAGATGCCCGCATCGATGGGCAAGCCCAGGTTTCCGACTCCGATCGGTACGTTCTCCGTGCTGGAGAAGTACAAGTCGATCGTGATGGACTCCCGGACCATCGGCATCCCACTCGAGGATCCAGAAGGCTACAAGCTCACCGTGGCCGACGCGATCCGGATCACCTGGGGCGGGGTGTACGTGCATTCGGCGCCGTGGTCGGTGGGGTCACAGGGCTACGCCAATGTCAGCCACGGCTGCATCAACCTCAGCCCGGACAACGCCCTCTGGTACTTCAACAACGTCGGCATCGGCGACCCGGTCATCATCAACGGCTGACCCGTCATCAACGGCGCAGCGCCGCAGGCTATTTCGGGTGGGTGGCCGAGAAGCTGATGGTGACCTCGTCGGCCACCTTGAGCGAGCCCATGAACAACGAGTAGGGCTTGACGCCGAAATCGCTCTGCGTCACCTGTACCCGGCCCGAAAGCGCGATGGTGTCGCCGCGGTCGTCGACTGCGACATCGACACTCTGCGGACGGGATGTGCCGTGGATCTCGACGGTTCCGGTCAGACGGTAGCCGTCGGCCGTCGCCGCGACCTCATCAGCGGTGAAGCGGATCTGCGGAAACTTCTTGGCGTCCAACGACTTCAAGGCGTTGGACCGTGCGACACCCTTCTCCGGCCCCGCCAGCGGCGTGACGCCACCTTCGCCGCTGAGGACCTCGAGGGAATCGACGTCGACGGTCAACTCGACGCCGGTGGGTGCGCCACCCGCCCAGCGCACCGTCGCCTGCCAGGACTGCATGCCGATGGTGAGCCGATGGCCCATTTTCGCCGCGCGTCCGGCGACTCCGGTGATGATGTGCAGTTCCCCGTCCGCGGGGGTCAGCGACCAGCTCGACACGCTCATTCGTCGATGGTAACGGGCCGCGCTCAGCCGGTCGGGGCCAGCGTGACCGTGGTGGTGCTGACCGTGGGACTGCTTGTCGTCGTGGTGGTCGCGGTGCTCGGCGGCGCCGCAGCGGTTGACGGGGTCGTCGATCCGGCGGGTTGGCCCGGCTTGTGGTAGTCGAGCCAGCTATCCCGGTAGAGGACCGTGTCGCCCTCGGATACCAGCAGAGTCTGCGGGGTTATCGAGTAGGTGACATCGTCGTTGGTGGCGACGATCGCCCCGTCGGCAGAGCGGCTGGCGGCGATGGTCAACCCGGACTGATCGCTGAGCCTGACGCCGCGGTATTCCAGTTGCCCGTCGGGCCCGACGCAGAGGACGACCAATGAGCGCGACGTCCGCCCGAACATCATCACCGTCTGACCATCGTCACAGCGCGCCGCGGAGTCCAGATAGCCGTGATCGTCGCTGGGAAAATCCGGCTTGGCGGCGCTGGCGGATGTGCTGGTCGAGGGGGTCGATGGTTCGGCCGTTGCCCGGGGAATCGGTGCGGTGGAACTGAGGGTGACCACCGCACCGGCGGCCAGAGTTGCTGCCGCCACGAGCAATCCCGCGGCATGCAGTTCGCGGTCGGACATCTGGCTCCTTTCGACGTCGCAAGCCAACCATCCCGCGCGGTGATTCCGGCGCACCGACACCCGGGGGGCCGAGCGTCAGCCGTGGTCCGAGTCCGACCTCGGGGCGTGGCTGAGCACCGCCCACAACAGTGCGGCGGCTTTGCGTGCCCTGTCGTCCGGAACGATGGGTGATGCGATCGCCGGTTGTTCCGCCGGCACGCCGCCGACGTGTTCGACCAGTGCCACGGCCAACGACCGCAGCTTCACATTGGACTCGTGGCTCGCCCGTCGCAGGGTTGACCAGGCGGTGTCGGCATCGCACCGCAGATTCCCCATGATGACGCCCTTGGCCTGCTCGATGGCACCGCGGGACTGCAGCACGGACAACATGTCAGCGATCCCGCCGGCGTCGGCGTCCTCGGCCGCTGACGTCACCAGCGCCGCGGAGACCAGCTGTTCGTAGCCGATCAGTGTGGTGACGGTCGTCGCGTCGGCGGCGCGGCTCAAGGCGCAGGACAGTACGACCGTCTCGTCGGCGCGCCAGACACCCGGTACGGCGGCCACGCCGCGCACGTGTTTCGC
>CAISDL010000006.1 GCA_903884065.1 uncultured Actinomycetes bacterium
CCGGCATGTGCTGGCCCGGCGGGCTCATTCCGGTGCCGATTGCGTGCTAGTGGTCCTCAGGCAAGCGCCGGGATGACCTCGCGTTCGAAAAGCTCGATGCCGGAACGGTCGTAGGCGGCCTCGGGGAAGTAGCAGATCACGTATTCACAGCCGAGGTCACGAAGATGGGTGAGTGTTTCGACCACCTGCTCCGGGGTGCCGGTGGCGTTGCCGGGGGCGCGATTCATCGCGATCATCGCGTCGGCGGCGCCATCACCACAGATCCCGGCGAGCCTGTCGCGGACCCGCCCCAGCCGTTGTTCCACATCGGCTTCCGACGTGCCGATCACCGCATTGACGTTGGCCGACCGGATGATCGCGTCGTAGTCGGTCCCGACGTCGCGGCAGTGTCCGGCGAGGATCTCCGATTTGCGGGTGAACTCGTCGGGGTCGGCGCTGAAGTTGGTGTATCGGGCGTACTTGGCAGCGATCTTGAGGGTGACCTTCTCACCGCCACCGGCGATCCACAACGGGATACCGCCCTGCTGCAACGGCTTCGGGGCAACGATCGCGTCATTGATCTGGTAGTGCTTGCCCTCGAAAGTGACCCGGCCGGCACGCCAGGCGTCACGCATGATCTGCACGCCCTCGTCGAGTCGGGCCAACCGAACCCCCGCCGACGGGAAGCCGTATCCGTAGGCCCGCCATTCGTGCTCATACCAGCCGCCGCCGATGCCCATCTGGACCCGGCCGCCGGAGATGATGTCGGTGGTGGCCGCCACCTTGGCGAGATAGGCCGGGTTGCGGTAGCTCATCGCGGTGCACATCTGCCCGAGGTCGATCCGCGACGTGCTGGCGGCGAAGGCGGCCATCAGCGTCCATGCTTCGTGGGTGGCCTCGTCGGTGGGCACCGGCACGGTGTGGAAGTGGTCGTAGACCCACAGCGAGTCCCACGCTCCGCCGTCGGCGTACTGGGCCAGCTCACGCATTGTGGCCCAATGGTTTTGCACCGGAATGCCGACCAGATCCAATCGCCAGCCCTGCGGGATGAAGAGTCCGAATTGCATGGTCTTGACTCTACGACCGCGAAGTCACCGGCGGATGCGGGACGGTTCTTCTTCTTCCACGGGTCCCCCGATCGACGTCCTTGGGTTCCCCCGATCGGCGGTAGTTCGGATCCACCCGGACATGGTCCGTCTGGGGGACATCTGTGACCCAGCGCACTTGCGATCGTGAGGTCGGGCCGTGGAAGACGGCCATCACCCGCAGGAGGATTGACTACATGCAGCAGGCACTGTCCGACCCCCGTCTTCTGACCTACCCGACGACACCGAGGATCCATACCGTCAGCGGACCCGTCCCAAGCAGAAGCATCTCTAGGGCCAGTCGCATCCTCGAGAAGAGCCGACGGCTCGCCCTCCTCGCGATCGCCGGCACGTCGCTGTGCGTCGTGGGACTCATGCTGGTCGGGTTCTACCAAATCTACGAAGCGGTGATCTCGGCCGTCGACCTCGGCCGCGAGGGTATGTCGGAGATGCATTTCATCGTCAATGTCCTGGAGATCATGGACACGTTCCTCATCTCCTCGGCGTGCTTCATCATCACGATCGGCGCGTACCAGTTGTTCATCGACAGCACCATCGCCATGCCGGCCTGGCTGACCATCAAGGACTTCGACGACCTCAAACGCCGACTGGCCGGCGTGGTCGTGATCATCCTCGGCCTGAGTTTCCTCGCCGACTTCGTCAACTGGAACGGTCAGACCGACATCATGCGGGAGGGCATCGCCGCCGCCGCCGTCGTTCTGGCTCTCACCGCGTTCATCCGTGCGATCTGACGACGGTCTGTCAACGGCTTTCCGACAGACAAACGAGAACCCCTGAAACGCTTGCGTTCCAGGGGTTCTCGTCTGAGGCGGGCGCTACGTCAGCAGCGACGCCGGGGGGTTGAAGCGGTCGCCGTACTTGGCAGCCAGTTCCTTGGCGCGGGCCACGAACGCGGCCTTGCCACCCGGGTAACCGGTGACGAACTGCGCGGCGCCACCGGTCCACGGCGGGAAGCCGATGCCCATGATGGATCCGATGTTGGCGTCGGCGGTGGTGTTGATGACGCCTTCGTCGAAGCACTTCTGGGTCTCCAGAGCTTCAGCGAAGAGCATCCGGTCGATCATGTCCTGCAGCGGCGGCTTGGAGGTGCCCGACGTGAACTCCTCACGCAGGCCCGGCCAGATCTGGGTGCGCTTGCCGTCGACGTACTCGTAGAAACCGGCGCCGGACAGCCGCGAGGGCCGGCCGAGCGCGATCATCTTCTCCACGACGGCCTCGGCCGGGTGCGCCTCGTACTTGCCGCCCGCATCCTCGACGCCCTTGCGGCTGGCGACGGCGATCTTGTGCATCAACTCCATGTTGAGCTCGTCGGACAGCTGCAGCGGCGGCGCCGGGTACCCGGCCTGCGAACCGGCGTGCTCGATCGAGGCCGGCTCGACCCCCTCGCCCAGCATGGCCAGCGCCTCGTTGATGAAGGTGCCGATGACGCGGCTGGTGTAGAAACCGCGGCTGTCGTTGACGACGATCGGGGTCTTGCCGATCGCGAGGGTGTAGTCGAACACCCGGGCCAGCGCCTCGTCGGAGGTCTTCTCGCCGCGGATGATCTCCACCAGCGGCATCTTGTCGACAGGTGAGAAGAAGTGGATACCGATGAAGTCGTCCTGACGCTTCACACCGGCGGCCAGTCCCGTGATGGGCATGGTCGAGGTGTTGGAACCCAGGATCGCGTTCGGCTCGACGATGTCCTCGATCTCCTGGAACACCTTGTGCTTGAGTTCCTGGTTCTCGAAGACCGCCTCGATGACGAAGTCCACGCCGGCGAAGTCCTTGGGGTCGGCGGTCGGATGAATCCGGCCGAGCAACGCCGCGCTCTTCTCCTCGGTGGTGCGGCCACGCTCGAGTGCCTTGGCCTCCAGCTTCTCCGAGTAGTTCTTGCCCTTGTTCGCCGCCTCGATGGTGACGTCCTTGAGCACCACGTCGAAGCCGGCCTTGGCCGAGACGTAGGCGATGCCCGCGCCCATCATGCCCGCGCCCAGCACGCCGATCTTGGTGATCGGGGTCTTGCCGATACCTTCCGGGCGCGAACCACCGGCGTTGATGGCCTGCAGGTCGAAGAAGAACGCCTGGATCATGTTCTTGGCGACGTGCCCGGTGGCCAGCTCGGTGAAGTAGCGGCTCTCGATGCGGCTGGCGGTGTCGAAGTCCACCTGCGCACCCTCGACCGCGGCGGCCAGGATGGCCCGCGGTGCGGGCATGTTGGCACCCTTGATCTGCTTGCGCAGCAGCGACGGGAACGACGGCAGGATGGCGGCCAGCGCAGGGCTGGACGGGGTGCCTCCCGGCATCCGGTAGCCCTGGGCGTCCCACGGCTGGGTGTGCTTGTCCGGGTTGGCCTTGATCCACGCCTTGGCGGCGGGGACGAGCTCCTCGACGCTGCCGACCAGTTCGTCGACCAGTCCGGTGTCCTTGGCCTTCTTCGGGTTGAACCGGGTGCCCTGGCTCAGGACGTTGACGAAGGCGTTCTGGATGCCCATCATCCGCACGGTGCGGGTCACCCCGCCGCCGCCGGGCAGCAGGCCCAGGCTGACCTCGGGCAGGCCGATCGCACTGCCCTTGACGTCCGCCGCGATCCGGCGGTGACAGGCCAGCGCGATCTCCAGGCCGCCGCCGAGGGCGGCGCCGTTGATGGCGGCGACGACCGGCACACCGAGGGTTTCCAGCTTGCGCAGGTCCGCTTTGATCTCCTCGACCTCGGCGAACGCCTCACCGGCGTGCTCCGGGGTGATCTGGATGATGCCCTTGAGGTCGCCGCCGGCGAAGAAGGTCTTCTTCGCGCTGGTGATGACCACTCCGGTGACCGAATCCTTCTCCGCGACAAGGCGCTCGACGGCCTTGTGCATCGATTCCTTGTAGTGCTCGTTCATCACGTTGGCCCCGCCGGTGGGGTCATCGAGGGTCAGGGTGACGATGCCGTCGGCATCCTTGTCCCACTGAATGGTGTTCTCTGCCATGGTTTTCGCTCAGCTCCTAAGTTTTTCGCGGTTTCCCGATGCTCTAGACGCGCTCGATGATGGTGGCGACGCCCATGCCGCCGCCGATGCACAGGGTGATCAGCGCGCGCTTGGCGCCGCGGCGCTCCAGCTCGTCGACCATGGTGCCGGTGATCATGGCGCCGGTGGCGCCCAGCGGGTGGCCCATCGCGATGGCGCCGCCGTTGACGTTGAGCTTCTCGCTGGGGATGTTGAGGTCCTTCTGGAACTTCAGCACCACCGAGGCGAAGGCCTCGTTGAGCTCGTAGAGATCGATGTCCTCGGGCTTGAGGCCGGCCCGGTCCAGCGCCTTCAACGCCGCCGGGGTGGGCCCGACGAGCATGATGGTCGGGTCGGCACCGCTGGTGGCGGTGGCGACGATGCGGGCGCGCGGGGTGAGCCCGTTTGCCTTACCGGCCTTCTCACTGCCGACGAGCACCAGGGCGGCGCCGTCGACGATCCCGGAGCTGTTGCCGCCGGTGTGCACGTGGTTGATCTTCTCGATCCAGTGGTACTTCTGCATCGCCACGTCATCGAAGCCGGCCATCGCGGCCAGGCCCTCGAAGGCGGGCTTGAGCTTGCCCAGGCTCTCGGTGGTGGTGCTGGGTCGCATGTGCTCGTCGTGGTCGAGGATCAGCAGACCGTTCTGGTCGCGGACCGGGACCACCGACTTCGCGAAGTAGCCGCCGGACCACGCGGCCGCGGCGCGCTCCTGTGACTGCGCCGCGTAGGCGTCGACGTCGTCGCGGGAGAAACCCTCCAGGGTGGCGATGAGGTCGGCGCCGATGCCCTGCGGGACGATGAACGCGTCGTAGTTGGTGGCCGGGTCGGACATCATGGCGCCGCCGTCGGAGCCCATCGGGACGCGGCTCATCGACTCCACGCCACCGGCGTAGACCAGGTCGTCCCAGCCGGAGCGCACTTTCTGGGCGGCGGTGTTGACGGCCTCCAGGCCGGAAGCGCAGAAGCGGTTGAGCTGGAAGCCGCCGACGGTGTCGGGCATGCCGGCGGCGATGACCGCGGTGCGGGCGATGTCGCCGCCCTGGTCGCCGACGGGCGAGACGCAGCCCAGGATGACGTCGCTGATCATGTTCTCGTCGACGTTCGGATGACGCCGACGCATCTCGTCGATCAGACCGACGACGAGATTGAGCGGCTTGACCTCGGTCAGGGCGCCGTTCTTGCCCTTTCCGCGCGGGGTGCGGATGGCCTCGTAGATGAAGGCTTCTTCGGACATGGTGAATTCCTCTTCAGTTCAAGGATTGGGTGACGTTACCGGCACTGTGCAGCAGCCTAGTCCGCTGGTGCGGCCGCCTCATAAACGCCCCGGCCAACCTGTTGGTTGGGCGGCTTCTCCCCCACAGTCGCCCCAGCGCGACGCCCGACGACGACCGTCGCGCCGGGGCGACGCTCGCGGGCCTGGCTTAGGCTCTCTCGCCATGACGGTCGACCGGCTGAAGCCCTTCTCGGTGAACATCTTCGCCAAGATGTCGGCGCTGGCCGCCCGCGTCGGGGCGGTGAATCTGGGGCAGGGTTTCCCCGACGAGGACGGGCCGCCGGCCATGCTGGAGGTGGCCCGCCAGGCCATCGCCGACGGCGTCAACCAGTACCCGCCGGGACTGGGGATCGCCGAACTTCGGGAGGCGATCGCCGGCCAGCGCAGCCGGCGCTACGGCCAGCAGTTCGACCCCGAGACCGAGGTGCTGGTCACCGTCGGCGCCAGCGAGGCGATCGCGGCGGCCGTGCTCGGTCTGGTGGAACCGGGCTCGGAAGTGCTGCTGCTGGAGCCCTACTTCGACACCTACGCTCCGGTGATCGCCATGGCCGGTGCGCACCGGGTGTCGGTTCCTCTGGTGCCCGACGGCCGCGGCTTCGCTCTCGACGTCGACGAGGTGCGCGCCGCGATCACCCCGCGCACACGAGCGATCATCGTCAACTCCCCGCACAACCCGACCGGCATGGTGCTCGGCGACGACGAACTGCGCGCGCTGGCCGAGGTCGCGGTCGAGGCCGACCTGCTGGTGATCTCCGACGAGGTCTACGAGCGGCTGACGTTCGACGGCCGCGAGCACGTTCCGGTGGCTGCCTATCCCGGGATGGCGGATCGCACCGTGACGGTCTCCAGTGCGGCCAAGATGTTCAACTGCACGGGCTGGAAGATCGGCTGGGCGTGCGGTGCGCCGGAACTGGTGGCCGGGGTGCGGGCTGCCAAGCAGTACCTCAGTTACGTCGGTGGGGCGCCGTTTCAGCCGGCCGTCGCGTACGCGCTCAACAACGAGGACGCCTGGGTGGACGGGTTGCGCGACTCTCTGCAGGGCAAACGGGACAGATTGACCGCCGCGCTGACCGGCCTCGGTTTCGAGGTGCACGCCAGTTCCGGCACGTATTTCCTGTGCGCCGATCCGCGCCCGCTGGGGTTCGACGACGGCACGGCGTTCTGCGAGGAGTTGCCGCACCGCGCCGGGGTGGCGGCCATCCCGATGTCGGCGTTCTGCGACGCCACGGCAACCCCGGAGGCGTGGAAGCATCTGGTGCGCTTCGCGTTCTGCAAGCGCGACGAGACGCTCGACGAGGCGATCAGACGCCTGGGGTCGCTGGGCCTTTCCTAGCTGCCCTTCTTCACCTTGAGGACCTGCTTGCGGAGGCCGTCGGTGGCGGTCTCCATGGCGCCCTTGAGGGTGCGCTTGAGCAGGAAGCCCGGGAGCGGCACCGACGGATCGACCTTGAGATCAAAGCGCACCTTGGTCTTGTCGCCCACCTGGGTCAGCGTGTAGGTGGCGTCCTGGGACTTCAGCTGACCGGCCTTGATCAGCGTCCAGCTGGCGGTGGTGTCGGTCCAGCTGTACTCGACCTCCTGCTCATCGGTGAGCCCGGCGGCCTTGATCTTCATCTTGACCCGCTTGGGCCGGCCGTCGTCGTAGGTGTCGAGCACCTCTGCACTCTGGTACTGCGGCGACCAAGTGGGAGCCGACCGGACGTCGGCGATGACGTCGAGGATCTCCTCCGGTGTCGCTTCGATGACCACTTCACGGGAATCAGTGACTGCCATGATCCGACAGTAGCGAGACTGCGCGTCGCTACGGAACCGATTCCCGATACGCGGTGACGATCGGCTCCAACTCGTCCGGCGTCGCGCCGTGCATGATCACGGCGTCGGCGCCGTAGCCGAACTCCTCGCGGATGCGGTCCACGCAGTCCCTCGCCGAACCCGTGGCAGCCGGTTCCAGCCACTCGTCGGGGATCAGCGTCGCGATGTGTTCGATCTGCTCGCTGGTGGCTTTGTGGTCGATGCCGCCGCCGATGGACCCGACGACCGGGTCGGCGCGGAAGCGTTGCAGCACAGCGGGATTCCAGTCGTTGGTCGTGACCATCAGGTCGCCGTAGCCCTGCAGGTAGGTGGCCAGTCGGGCGACTGTCTTCTTCAGCCGCAGGTCCTCGGGCAGGTGGTCGCCGACGGTGGCGAAGCAGGACCACACCCGCACCGACTCCGGGTCGCGCCCGGCCTCCTCGGCGGCCTGCTTCACCGTGCGCACACAGCGGGTCAGCGTCTCGGGAGTGAAGAAGGTGTGCAGGATGACGTCGTCGAACAACCGTCCCCCCAGCCGTAACGTGTTGGGCCCGAAGGCCACCAGTGCCAGCCGGATGTCTTCGTCGAACGCGGGGTCGAGGACCAGGACGGGGTATTTCCCCATCGGGCCGTCGTGGTTGATGATCACCTCGCCGTGCCACAGCCGCCGCATCATCTGGGCGAAGTCCTCGAGTTGGGCGGTGCTCACCGGAGGGATTCCGAACGCCCCATAGATCGCGGCGATGCCGCGGCCCACTCCGAGGGTGAACCGGCCGCCGGAGAGTCGGTGCATGGTGGTGGCCCAGGACGCGGTGATCAAGGGATGGCGGGTGTTGGGATTGGTTGCCGCCGTGGCGATTCGCATCCGTTGGGTGACCGCGCACGCCGCGCCGGTCAGCGACGCCGCCTCCTTGACGTTCCAGCGCTCGGAGATGAACGCCGTGCCGAATCCGAGTTCCTCACCGCGGCGCGCCTCGTGCATCAGGGTGGCGGGACCGTCCCCGCCGGCGCCGGCCAGCAGGTAGTAGCCGAGTTCATCGAGGGGGCGCTGCTGATCCATGACTTCATCCCACCAGGTCAACCTGGCATCGCACGCCAGGAGCCCGGGACAGCCGCGCGTCGGCGGTCACCAGGGCGATTCCCAGCGCTTCGGCCAGCGCGATGTAGGCGGCGTCATAGACGGTAACGGTCTGCCGTAGCTCCCAACACCGCTGCAGCAGCGGCCGGTGTGGCACGCGGCGCATCGGCAAGTCTGCGAGGTCCGACAGCGCAAGTTCGGCACGTGCGACGGGCATTTCGCCGGCCATCACCTGCCGGCGCAGCACCGACAACACCTCGAGATCGACCAGTTCCGGGGCGATGAGGGTCTCACCGGCCAAAGCGGACCGTGAGGTGGCGCCGTCTGGGCCGTCGTCTCCCAGTGCGACTGCAAGAGCGCTGGCATCAACGACGATCACGGTCGCTCCGGACCGTCTTCACCGCGGCCGTGAATGAGATCGAGCCGCCAGACCGGCTGCCGGACCGTTCGAGAACCTCCTCCAGGGTCGGCATCGACGCCTCTTCGATCAACCTGCTGCGTAAGTATTCCTGTAACGATTGGTGTGCGCGGGCAGCGCGCTGCCGAAGCACGGCGTGAGTCTCCTCCGGGACATCCTTGATCTGAACACTGGTCATCGCGCCATTTTGGCGCCATTGGCGCCACAATGCAAGTTACCGTGGTTTGCTTCGCGCCTTTCGCCGCCGGCCCGTCACGAGCGCTCCACTTCGATCGGCACGCCGCTGAGCCAGGCCATGCCGGACAGCGCCTCGACGTCTTCGGGATCGTTGGAGGTGAGGTCGTTGACGTTGACCCCTCCCACCCGGTTCGCGACCCGCCAGCCACCTGTCCCGTTGTGCCCCCAGCCGTGCGGGATGGCCACGGTGCCGGCGACGATGTCGTCGGTGAGCGTGGCGGACAGTTCGATCTTCCCGTATGGCGAGCGCACCGCGATCTCGTCACCGTCCACGATGCCGCGCCGCTTGGCGTCGTCGCTGTGCATCAGGGCGCGGGGTGCGCGGTCGCCGCGCATCAGCAGCGGCGCGTTGTGCATCCAGGAGTTCTCCGACCTTGCTTCCCGCATGCCGATCAGCCGCAGCGGGTATCCGATCGGGTCCTGCCTGCGCGCCAGTTCCCGGATCTGCATGGCGATCTCGCTGTGCTCCAGCCGAATCCGCCGGCTGGGGTACGCCACCGCGTTGCGGAGCACCCCGGTCCGCAACTCCTGGTCCAGCACCACGCCGTGCGGGTGATCGTCCGCGAGGCTGCGGAAGGACAGGCCACGGCGGCGAAGGCCGAACCAGTCGCCGCCCCTGCCGATCCGGATCATCACGTCGACCAGCGGCCTCGGGCTGAGGTGGCGGCCGAACAGCCCCGCCGATGCGCGCGCTACCGCCAGTGCGGCGAACGCCGGTGATCGGGTGGCCATCCGGCGCATCAGGTCGTCGACGATCTGCCATTCGGTGCGCGCCTGACCGCGGGGCGGCACCACGGCTTCGGTGATCTGGCGGAACGGCGTGGTCTGGAAAGGCTGGAACAGCAACGGGAAATCGTCGCGCTCGTACATGGTGGTGACCGGCAGGACATAGTCACATCGGGCGGTCGTCTCGGTGAGGTAGAAGTCGAGGGCGACCGAGAGTTCGAGTTGCGGCATGGCTTCGCCCAGTGCGGCGCCGTTGGGTACCGACAGCACCGGGTTGCCGGCGCTGACGAACAACGCCCGGATCTGGCCCTCGCCCGGGGTGGTGATCTCCTTGGCCAGCATGGTGGCCGGTTCGGTGTGGACGAGGTTGCCGAATCCTCCTACCCGGGAGCGGTTCCGGCGGTAGTCGTAGCGCAGAAGCGCACCGAGCGCGGTGAACGCCCAACGCTCGCCGGGAACGCCGAACGAGCCGAACACCGATCCGCCCGGGACGTCGACGTTCCCGGCGACGAGGTTGACCGCGTCGACGAGGTAGGACGTCAGGGTGCCGGACCGGCCGGCGCAGGTCCCGATCCGCCCGTAGATCGCGGCGCGCGCTGTGCGGGCCAGATTGCGCGCCAAATCGCGGACGGTGCCGGCCGGGATTCCGGTAGCGCCCTCGGTGCGCTCCGGGGTGAACGGCGCGCACTGGGTTGCCAGCCATGCCAGTCCGTCGGCCTGCTTGGCCACTCGGTGCCGGTCGACGAGGTCCTCGGCGAACATCACCTGCAGCATCGACAGCAACAGGAGGGCGTCGGTGTCGGGGACGATGCCCAGCCATTCGAACTGCGCGGCGGTCTCGGTCTTGCGTGGGTCGATCACGATGACCCGGCCAGCACGCTTGACCACGTCGCGCATCCGGTCCTTGATCCGCGGGGCGGTCAGCACACTGCCGTGCGACACCACCGGGTTGGCGCCCATCACCACCAGGAGGTCGGTGCGGTTCAGGTCGGGAATCGGCACAGCGGACGGGATGCCATAGAGCAGTTGGCTGGCCATCAGTCGGCTGTGGGTGTCCTGGGAGGACGCGGTGTAGAGATGGGCGCCCAGGCCAAGGCCGTTGACGAAGCACACCACCGCCATCAGGTGCGAGTAACTGAAGGCGCCCGGGTTGCCGAAGTACCAGCCGAGGGCCCCGGATCCGTGCCGCCGGTGAATATCGCTGAGCCGCTTGGCGATATCGTCCACTGCCTCGTCCCAAGACACCTCGCCGAAGGTGCCGTCGGCCCGTCGGCGCAGCGGTGTGGTGACGCGGTCAGGGTCGTTGACCACCTCGGTGAAGGCGATGCCTTTCTGGCAGGCGAAGCCCGCCGAGAGCGGATGATCCTTGTCGGCGCGCAGGGCCACCAGTCGGTCGTCCTGGACTTCGGCGACCATGCCGCAGAGGGATTCGCAGATGCGGCAGTAGGTGGTCCTGTGTTCGGTCGTCATGGTCAGATCCGGTAGTCGTTGAGTAGTCGCTTGCTGATGATGGTCTTCTGGATCTCGCTGGTGCCCTCGCCGATGAGGAGGAAGGGGGCGTCGCGCATCAGCCGTTCGATCTCGTACTCCTTGGAGTAGCCGTAGCCGCCGTGGATCCGGAAGCTGGCCTGGGTGACTTCTGCGCAGAATTCGCTGGCCAGATATTTGGCCATGCCGGCTTCGAGGTCATTGCGCTGACCGGAGTCCTTGAGTCGGGCGGCGTTGACCATCATCAGATGTGCGGCTTCGACTTTGGTGGCCATCTCGGCAAGGGAGAACGCGATCGCCTGGTGCTGGGCGATGGGCTTGCCGAACGTCGATCGCTCCTGGGCGTAGCTCACCGCAAGCTCGAAGGCACGTACGGCGACGCCGCAGGCGCGGGCGGCGACGTTGACGCGGCCGACTTCGACACCGTCCATCATCTGCGCGAAGCCCCGACCGGGGGCCTCGCCCAGCACGTCATCGCCCGCGGCCACGTAGCCGTCGAAAATCAACTCGGTGGTGTCGATTCCCTTATAGCCGAGCTTGTCGAGCTTTCCGGGAATGGTCAGTCCCGGCGCCACTTCGCCGAAGCCGCTGGGCTTTTCAATGAGGAACGCGGTGAGATTGCGATGCGGGGTGTCGGCCCCCTCTTCGGTGCGCACCAGTGCCGCAACAAGCGTGGAACTCCCGCCGTTGGTGAGCCACATCTTCTGGCCGTGCAGCGTGTAGGTGCCGTCATCGTTGCGCACCGCACGGGTGCGGATGGCGGCGACGTCGGACCCCACTTCCGGTTCCGACATCGAGAAGGCGCCACGGGTCTCGCCGGTCGCCATCCTCGGCAGGAAACGGTGCTTCTGCTCGTCGGTGCCGTGCTGACGGATCATGTAGGCGACGATGAAGTGGGTGTTGATCACCCCGGAGATGCTCATCCACCCGCGCGCGAGTTCCTCCACGCAGAGCGCATAGGTGAGCAGCGACTCCCCCAGCCCGCCGTACTCGGCGGGGATCATCAGGCCGAACAGGCCAATCTCCCGCATCTGATCGACGATCGCCTGGGGATAGGTGTCGGTGTGTTCGAGTTCCTGGGCGACCGGGATGATCTCTTTGTCGACGAATCGCCTTACCGTGTCGATGATTTCGGTTTGGAACTCGGTCAGGCCGAGGGTCTGCGCCAGGCGGGTCACTGTGGGCCGACCTTCTCGAACACCGCGGCCAGACCCTGCCCGCCGCCGATGCACATGGTCTCCAACCCGTAGCGCGCATCGCGGCGGTGCAGTTCGCGGGCGAGGGTGGCCAACATCCGCCCACCGGTGGCTCCGACGGGATGGCCCAGGGAGATGCCGGAGCCGTGGACGTTGGTGCGCTCCCGGTCGGCGTCGGTGAAACGCCATTCGCGCATCACGGCCAACGCCTGGGCGGCGAACGCCTCGTTGAGTTCGATGATGTCCATCGCGTCGAGTGAGAGCCCGGCCTTGGCCAGTGCGACGGCGGTCGCCGGGACCGGGCCGATCCCCATGACCTTCGGTTCGACCCCGGCCAGGCCCCACGACACCAGTCGGGCGAATGGCCGTAACCCGAGCGTGGCGGCCTTCTCCGGGGTGGTGACGATGCACATGGACGCCGCATCATTCTGCCCGCTGGCGTTACCTGCGGTCACCGTCGCGTCCGGATCCCGTTCGGCGAGAAGGGGTTTGAGTCTCCCGAGGGCTTCGACGGTGGTATCCGCGCGGGGATGCTCGTCGGTGTCGACGATCTGATCGCCGGTGCGGCTGCGGACCATCACCGGGACGATCTCCTCGGCCAGGATTCCGTCTCGCTGGGCGGCAACAGCCCGCTGGTGTGACTGCACCGCCAGGTCGTCCTGTTCGGCGCGGGAGATGCCGTACTCGCGGCGCAGATTCTCCGCCGTCTCGAGCATGCCGCCGGGCACCGGGTAATGCTTGCCGCCGGCGGTGACCCGCCCGCGGGTCAGACCGTCGTGCACCCGCACTCCGCGACTGCCTGCGCCCCAGCGCATGTCGGTCGAGTAAAAGGCGGCGTTGCTCATGCTTTCCGCGCCGCCGGCGATCACCACCTCGCTGTCCCCGGAGGCCACCTGCATGCAGGCCTGGAGGACAGACTGCAGGCCCGACCCGCAGCGCCGGTCCACCTGCATGCCGCCGACGGTGACCGGCAGCCCGGAGTCCAGTGCGACCACCCGGCCCAGCGCCGGGGCCTCCGGGTTGGGGTAGCAGTGCCCGAGGATCACGTCGTCGACCGCGTCCGCCGGAAGTCCGGTGCGCTGCAGCAGGCCGGTCAGCGCGGCCACGGCGAGGTCGACGACGGTCAACGACCGGAACATGCCGCCGTAGCGGCCGATCGGGGTGCGGACCGGCTCGCAGATGACGGCGCTAGGCATTACCGCCGGGCGGCTCACTAGATGTGCCGCCCGCCGGTGACTTCCAGGACCGTGCCCGTCATGTACGACGAGAGGTCGGATGCGAGGAACAGCGCCACGGTCGCTACCTCGCTGGGCTCCCCGGCTCGGCCCATCGGCACTTCGGCGAGCTTGGCGTCCCAAATCCGTTGCGGCATCGCCTCAGTCATTGCCGACCGGATCAGGCCCGGTTGGATGGCGTTGACCCGCACGCCGAGATGGGCGAGTTCCTTGGCGGCGGCCTTGGTCAGTCCGACGATGCCGGCCTTGGCGGCCGAGTAATTCGTCTGGCCCACCAGGCCGACCTTGCCCGAGATCGACGACATGTTGACGATCGCGCCCCGGCCTTGCTCACGCATGACGGCGGCGGCCGACCTGGTGCCGTTCCAGGTGCCTTTGAGGTGCACGGCGATCACCTCGTCGAACTGTTCCTCGGTCATCTTCCGCAGCGTGGCGTCGCGGGTGATGCCGGCGTTGTTCACCATCACGTCCACGCTGCCGAAAGCCTCCACGGCAGCGGCGACGAGAGCGTCGACGTCGGCTCCTGAGGTCACATCACAGCGCACGGCGCGGGCGGTGTCGGATCCGCCGAGTGCCTCGGCGGCCGCCTGGGTTCGCTCCAGATCCAGGTCGCCGAGCACCACGCGGGCGCCCTCGGCGATGAACTGCTCGGCGATGGCGTAGCCCAGACCCTGGGCTCCGCCGGTGACGACCGCGGTCCGACCTGCCAGCAACGCCATGAACCAGATCGTATTTCATGGCGTTGCGCCGCCATGACGTCGTGACAGCATGGCGTTGCGCCGCCATGACGTCGTGACAGCATGGCGTTGCGCCGCCATGACGTCGTGACAGCATGACGACATGACTGCTGAGCCCGCCGTGAGCGACGACGACTTCCGGGAGATCCTTGCGGCAACCCGCCAGTTCGTGCGGTCGGTCGTGGTGCCCCGGGAGTCGGAGATCGCCGACAACGACGCCGTTCCCGCGGAGATCCGCGAGCAGGCCAAGAAGATGGGGCTGTTCGGGTACGCGATCCCGCAGGAATGGGGCGGTCTGGGTCTGGACATCACCCAGGACGTCGAGTTGGCACTTGAGTTGGGCTACACCTCGCTGGCGGTCCGTTCCATGTTCGGCACCAACAACGGCATCGCCGGGCAGGTGCTGGTCGGCTTCGGGACCGAGGAGCAGAAGGCTCGCTGGCTGGAGCCGATGGCGAGCGGCGACGTCGTCGCCTCCTTCGCGCTGACCGAACCGGGCGCGGGATCCAATCCCTCCGGCCTCCGAACCAAAGCCACCGCTTCTGGCGACGGTTGGGTGATCTCAGGACAGAAGCGCTGGATCACCAACGCCCCGGTGGCGGATTTGTTCGTCGTCTTCGCCAGGACCCGCCCCGTCGACGAGAACGGCGCCGGCATCGCGGTGTTTCTGGTTCCCGCCGATGCGCCCGGCGTGGAGGTGGGCGTCAAGGACGCCAAGATGGGCCAGGAGGGAGCCTGGACCTCCGATGTGTACTTCACCGACGTCCGTGTCGGGCCCGACGCCCTGATCGGCGGCAGCGAGGACATCGGCTATCGGGCGGCGTTGACGTCGCTTGCCCGCGGCCGGATTCATATCGCCGCGTTGGCGGTGGGCGCCGCGCAGCGAGCCCTCGACGAATCGGTCGGCTTCGCCGCCTCGGCGACCCAGGGCGGGGCTGCGGTCGGAACATTCCAGTTGGTTCAAGCCATGCTGGCCGATCAACAGACCGGGGTGATGGCGGGACGGGCACTGGTTCGCGATGCCGCACAACAGTGGCTCAGCGGCGAGGACCGGCGGATCGCGCCGTCGGTGGCCAAGCTGTTCTGTACCGAGATGGCCGGCCGGGTGGCCGATGTGGCCGTCCAGATCCACGGTGGCACGGGCTACATGCGTGGGGGCCCGGTGGAACGCATCTACCGGGATATTCGGCTGCTGCGACTGTACGAGGGCACCAGCGAGATTCAGCGGCTGATCATCGGCGGTGGTCTGGTGAAGTCGGCGCGCGCCTGAAAGTTGTGGCCAGGGCCGGGATCGAACCGGCGACCTTCCGCATCTGGGTTGAGCTTTCTCGACACGCCGCGAAGGTTGCCAAAGATTCTCTAGGGCAACGTCTTTCGTACGCTCTCGACTCTCGCAAATTCGCAGTGATTCTCGGCGTGTCGCGGGTAATAACGACGAATAAGCGTCGGATTGTGGGCGGTGGCCCGGTGGCTGCGCTGGTCTCCAATGCCGTCGGCGCAGACTGCGGAGGAGCGTACGAAAGACTCCGCTTATCACCGGGCCACCGGGCTCACATGGCCGTCACCCGGTAGCGGTTGAGGACCGCGAGTTCCGCCAGGGTCCAGCCGAGGAACGACGACCGGACTTCGCGTTCGACGTCGTCGACCTTCTCTCGCCCGAGGATCTGCCGGCCGTTGGCGGCCAGGCGCGCCGACGCGGTGGTGATGACGGCCGATAGCTCCTCGTTGGGTTCTCCGCCGTCGAATCCGCGTCCGCGCGTGTAGGCGCGGGCCAGTACGGTCACCTGGGCGATGGCGGCATCGACGGCCACGCTGGGCGTGTCGAGGAGGGCCTCGACGTCGGTGCTGCTGACCGGCACGGCTTAGGCCTCGGTCAGCAGGGTGACGGCCTTCGCCTGAAGCAGCGCAGCATCCCAGCGGGAGACGACCCGGATACCAACGCTGTCGTAGTCGCCCCACGTCTGGTCGAGGATCTTCACCTCGGCGTCGACGTCGCGGGCCACGACGACCTTGGAGAAGTCGACCAGGGCGACCCGCTTCTTGGTCGACACGGCGGGAATGTTGTCGGTGATGATGACCGGCAGGCCGAACAGCTGGAACGCGGTGCCGCCCTGAATGCCGGTGGGATCGAAGAGGTACTGACGGAAGTCCTGATCCGAGGTAGCTCCGGCGTTGGCGATCTTGAGCTTTCGCAGCGTGGCGAAGCTGGCGGCGGTCATGACCCAGTGGGTCGGGTTGACCTTGTTGCCCTGGGCGGTGGCGATGCCGTCGATGAGGGAGTCGGCGTCGGTGAGATCCAGCGTGCCGGTGGCGATGCCGGAGGCCCGCAGGATGCCCTTCACCGTGTTCGACGTACCGGCGCCATCCCAGAGGGCGGCGTCGAGTGCGTTGGCCACGTCGGTGACCAGTCGGGTCCGCAGGACCGACTCCAGTCCGACGACCGAGGTCCGGATGAGTTCGTTACTCATCTTCACCAGAACCTTGAGGCCCTTGAGGGTCGAGGGCAGGAGGGTGACCTCATCGAACGCGACGTCGCCGTCGGAGATCTGGGCTCCCTCGGCGACGAATCCGGCGGTGACGCCGTTGGCGATGCGCGGGACGCGGACCGGGGAGGAGGAGTCGAGGATGGTCGGGCCGGCGGCCAGGAAGGTCGAGGCCTGCTCAAGTGGCTGGACCAGGAGGTCGGCGACCTGGGACTGGATAAGGGTGCCGTTGTCGGCGGTGACTTCGATTGCCATGGGGTTATGTCCTTACGGGGCAGAGGGATTCGGGGAGTGACCCTTGCCGCCAGGACAAACTGAGGGTGCCGCCCGCCAGGGGCGACACCGTCAGTTTAACCGCTAGACCCGCTCTTTCAGCAGTCCCAACAGCGAGAAGCCTCCGGCGCCGGCCGGTCCGCGCTGACCCTGCCCGATGTCGCCGGATGGCCGGCGGCTGGCAAGGTGGGGCTTGCGGCCCAGGAGATCGTCGACGGCGGCGGCCATAGCCTCGGGGTCCTCGAGGTGGGCCTCGTCGAACGGCAGGTCGGTCGGGTCGGCCAATTTGCCCGTGGCCCTGACCAATTCGGTGTGCAGTCGCTGGGCGAGGGTGTCGGCCTGTTGTGCGCGTTGGCGATACCGGCCGTTCTCCTGGCGCAGCTTCTCGACGACTTCGCGGGGGAAGGTGTCGGGATCTTCGGGGGTACGCGATTCGGGCGTACCCTCCTCGGCGTCGGCCTCGGGGGGCGGATCTGGGATCGGACCCTCGTCGGTCGGTTCCGGCGGGTTCTCGGGGGTGTCTGCGGTGTCGGTCATGGTTGCGGTTCTTCCCTTTCGTGTGCGTGGAGTTCGTCGACGGCGTCGGCGAGTTTGTTCGCCAGGTCCAGAGCCTCGGCCTCGGCGAGGGCAAAGACCAGACCGGCGGCGCGGAGCCGGATCGGCCGCGTCGATTCGGGGATCGTGGAGACCCTGACGGCGATATCAGGTGCGCTAAGCCGCATTGCTGGCCATCACCATCGCGATCTCGTCCTCGGAGTAACCCAGCTTCGCCAGGGCATAGGCGGCCGGGAGCAGTCCAGCCTGGTAGAGCTTCACCACGGCGTCGGCCTCCTGGGCGACGGATCTCGTTGCGGCGTCGGCCCAGTGGACGCGGACCGGGTCGACAAGAGCGGGGTCGCGGCCGTCTCGGATGGCCAGCATGAGGCGGGCGACCTGTTCCCAGGACCGGCCGAACGTGGATTGCCTTGCCTCGGCGCGGGCGGTCAGGGAGGCCTCGGCCGCGCGCAAAGCATCCGCGCTTGTCGGCTGCTGTGTCAGCTGGCCGACGTAGTGAGCGGGAAGCGTTGAGACAGCCATGATCTGACCCAGCAGCACGCGGACCGAGGCCTCATATCCGGCGAGGTCGGCCGCGGCCAGTTGGCCGAACTTCGCGTCGGAGTTCTCCGAGATCATCGCCCGGTGGCCCTCGGGAATCGGGTTGATCTCGGTCAGGACCGGCTGGCCGTCGCCGTCGAGGACCGGATCTCCGTTGGCGTCAAGAACGGGTTCTTCGGTGAGTTCGATGCCGGTGGCCCACCGTCGCGGCCTGCCAACGTATTCGCTCGTCACCATCATGTCCGCCAGCGACTTGTTCAACGCATCGACCAGAGGCTTCAGGTCCTCGACCTCGGAGGCTCCAAAGTCACCGATGATCCGGTCGGTGTTGCGGAGGTTGACGACCGGGACAACTCCCAGCGGGTTGGCGATCTCGTCAACGGTCTTGAATCCTGTTGCGACCGCGCCGCGCTGGTCGGCCCGGAGCCGGATGATCGTGTCGCGGAGGTACATCACCGCCTCGGTCGTGTTGGTGTTGGTGTCCTCCCATCGCTTTATTGCGGCGTAGACCTCGCGGCTCCCCGGATCGGTCAGCACAGCCACCTGTTTCGCGGACTCGACGGTGACCTTCGGCCGGCCGAACTGGTCGGCCCAGACGATCGCGAACGAGTCCCCGAGGAGTAGGGCCTCACGGTGGGCGACGCCGGAGGTTTGGTCGAGGTCGTTGCGGACCCAGTCGGCCCAGAGATCCGGGTCTCCGGAAAAGCCGGTGATGCGCAGACGTTCGGCCAGGGCGGTGACGGCCAGGCGCGGGATGTTGGATGCCATCACGCCAAAGCGGTTGCCCAGGGCCGTTTTCGCCTCCGGGGACAGGAAGGCCAGCGGTTGCGTGCCGGTGTAGTAGCGGTCCAGTTCGGCGTACCGGGCGGCCGGCTGGTCGAGGCGCTGAAGTAGATCTCGGAGAAGTGTCATGATGCGAATGTCCTCACTCGTTTGCGGTTGCGTTGATGGTGGAAAGCTGCGCGGTCGAAAGCCACGATGGCGGCGACGGCGGCGTCGATCTTGCGAGGGCTCCCCCGCTTGTCCTTGGAGACCAGATCCCCCATAGGGGTCCGTTTGGCGATGCAGTGGGCGACGTGGGCGGCCAGGCGGGCATCGCCGTCATGGCTGGCCGTTTTTGTCGTGATGCCCTGATACAAGCGGTCGGTGGCCGGGGCCATCCGGGCGGCGGCTCCGGTGTTCCACTCCACGACGCGGCGTTCTCCGTGCCGCTTGGCCCACCCTTCGATCTCCGACCGCCATCCCCACGGGTCGCAGGCGAGTTCGGCGACATCCCACTTGGCGAACGCCACGTCGACGGCGCGGTCGACGTCCTCGCGCGGGACTCGCCAGCGCGGATCGCCGGGGTTCTCCCAGAGGCCGATGACGAACAGGTGCCCGTCGAGGGTGCAGCCGACCAGCGCGGTCGAGTCCCCCGACGCCGACCCGTCGAAGGCCATCACGATCCGTTCACGCGCGCTGACCGGGCGGTCGACTTCGCAAGCGTCCCAGGCTCCCCAGGGCAACCACGACTCCACGCCGGTGACCCATTGGCCCAGACGCAACTGGCGAAAACGCGCCTCGGAGATCGTGCGACGTACCGCCTCTAGACCATCCTCGGCGAGGAACGGCGGCCGGCACGCCATCGCGGGATTGCCCACGCGCCAGGCCTTGCGGTCGTCGACGGCGCATCCCTCCGGGGCGGCGTACTCCTTGAAGTAGAAGGCCGGATCGTCGCCTCGGCGACCGTGTTCGACAAGCCGCCACATCACCGAATCGGGCGAGGCGGCCGGCGTCGAGATCGCCAACGTCAGGGACTCCGGGCGCTTACCGCCGACGCTGGTGACGGCCTCCCACACGTCATCGGTGACGACGTGGAGCTCGTCGACGACCAGGAGCGAGGGGTCGTGCCCGTGGAGGGCTCCGGGTTCGGCCGGCAACGGCAGGAGAACCGAATCGTTCTCCGGCAGATAAAGCTTGTCGGCGTAGACGTGAACGCGGTCGGCAAGCTCCGGGTTGAGTTCGACCATCCTCCGGGCCATCCGGAGCACGATCTGGGCCTGGCGCATATCCGACGCCACGCATAGAACCTCGGCAGAATCCGGGCCGACGAACAACTCTGCCAGGGCCAGCGCGGCGGCCAATGCGCTCTTGCCATTGCCGCGAGGGATCGACACCAGCGCGGTCCGGATGCCGGGCGCGAAGGATCCCCGGACGATCTCCTTCTGGAATGGGCGCAGGGCGAACGGTTCCCGCGCGCCGACACCCTTGGGCGTAATCAGGTAGTCGGCGATGAACCGCTCCCGACGCGCCGCGCGGCCGGTCGGCCAGCCGGTGAAGTCGAGGGGTTCGGCCTTTACCGTGCCCTTCGCGCCGCCTTTCACGAATTCACACTCAAACTTTGACTGGAACGGGGGTCATTGGCCTGACCGCTGGGGGCCTCTCCCCTGGTCACCACAGCGCCGCGAGCAGCACCACGGCGCCGGTTGCATGGTCCGCAGACCACGTCGACGTCGGCCAGCCTGATCGCCAGACCGGCCGCCTTGCGCTCCCAGGCCTCGGGAGTGTGGTCTGCCTGTAGATCCTCGGCCGCGCCGCAGTCAGTGCAGAACGGCTGAAGTCGTCTGGCGCGCTTGGAGAGTCGCGACCATGCCGCGTCGTACCCTCGCGCGGCGGCGGCCGGCTTGCGGGCGGTGTGGACGTCGCAGCGCGGACCCGAGGCAACCTCACCGCAGACGATGCACGGTCGGAGCGTCACGCCTCGTCCCCTTTGTTGTGCCGTACGACATGGCCGTGTCGGTTCGGGTCGATGGCCTCCGGGTGTTCGGCATGGAAGGCCAGCCAGTCGCGGGTGGCGTGGATGATGACGTCCCCGTTGATCCGGAGGTGGGCGTCGGTGTCACTGGCGTCCATGCTCACGGCACCTTCGGCCGCGTACTGGTCGAGCACCTGGGCGGCGATCTCCTGCGGGCAATTGCCCTGATGCGCCACAACGGCAACGGCGAGCATCCGCAACAGGTGGCACTCCGGCGCGGTCAGTGGGCGACGGATCGGGATTGTGTTCACTGTGTTGTTGGCCTTCCAAATTTCGGGGTCGACGAAGATGACGCGGCGAGTCATGCCGACGCATCCTCTGTTTGCTGGTCGGTGCGGAACTTGCCACGACTACGTTGCCGTTGCCGGGGTTGTCGATGGCGTGCGAGATCTAGCGGAGTCGGTACATATGTCCCGGAGGGACATTTATCGTTATCGCTGTTCAAGGGGATATTTGCGGGGACATGTCCCTGGGACATATGTCCCTCCGGGCGGGAGAATCTTCCTGCGGAAAGGCAAATTTCCCGGCGGTCAAGGAGATCAGAGAGCGCGCTGTCGAGGTGGTCGCGGATGTCGGCCTTGAGCCCCATACGAAGCTGGTTCTTTGTTTGCTGAGGGTGCCTTTCAAGCCTGCGAGTGATAGCCAACTGGGCCCGTTGAGCCTTGCGGTCGGCGATTATCTCCTCGCGTTCGGCGACGGCCAGCGCGCGAGCCGTGTTCGCAGTGCGGGACTGCTCGGCGATGGCACGCCGGCACCGCTCACGGGACAGATTCGAGACACTCATGACGATGCCAGCCAGATTCCAGTCCTCGTCGCTTACCTCCTTGCGGGCACCCTTGTTTTGGGAGCCATCAAGGACCATGAGAGCCACAGCGACCTTTAGGCGCGTCAAGAGGGCGTGGTTACCGAGGGGATCAACGGCGGGATCCTCGGCGTGTATCGCGCGCTGGTTGGCGTCGATGGCCTCCCATGCGAGTTCGGTCACGGGGAGTTCACCAGGGAGGTAGTCGGGGATGAACACAGTGATCGGGTCAGGCGTATCCGGACGTTCGACGGGCCGGTCCCTATCTAGGACGGGCATCCAGAGGAACCTTTGGGGCGTCCCGCCGTCAGCGCCGTTGAGCAGGGTATGAGACCGCAAGGGCTGGACTCCTACGATGACCCCGGCTCGATAGCTCAGCCGCTCAACATAGGTGCGCGTGGTCTTGTTCGCGTTGGTGAATCCGAGAGTGTCGCCCATGTAGAGCTTGCGGATTTCGCCTTCAAGCGTGGAGCCCTGCCGGGAGAACAATGCAGAGAGTGAATCAACCTCCGGTGCGGTGAACAGCGCGGTATGTAGATCACTGTCACCGGAGAATGTCCGGGCGATGCCTTCCCCAGAACCAAGAGGAAGCTCAGCCAGACCGCGGCCAAGTAATTGTTCAGCCGCCTCCGGGCTGAGCCGCTCAGCCTCACTGAAACGCCCGTATTCAATGGCGTCGCGGCCAGCTGCCTCCGATCCGCCCTTGCCGACACCAGACGGTCCGACCAGTGCGCAGAACAGGTTTGGCGCAACTCGACCGCCAACGATGGGCGGAAGGTAGACGTGCGGGGGTAGGTGGCAGACCGCGCGCACAAGGACTACTCCCAGAGTTGACCAAGGACACACACGACGACCGCGCGCGAAGTCCCGAACATGCCTAAGGGAGTCGCGCGACTCCCAAAACTCTTCGGTCAACGGGTGACCCACCTTTCGCTGATATGTCGGACGATCCGGCGGTCGCCGGCGCTGGCACGCCACATGAACCGCAGACCCTCCGGGCACGGCGCAGGCAACAGGCCCGAGGCGAGTAAGTGCTTTGTGGCCCTTCTATATCCACGTAGGTACGCCGTGTCCATCAGGCCACCTCGCGGGGGATATAGACGGAGGAGCGGCGACGCTGAATCCAACGCGCTTCGGCCGGCCAGTCGGCGGCCGCGCTGATGGCGCGGGACGCCTCGGCCATCGCCGTCTGGCGCCCGTCCTCAGCCAGCGCCCACCACATCGACGACCAGAAGATCGCTGACCACTTATCGGGATCGTTGTCGTCGAGGTCGACCCAGGCAGGCGTGCCGGGAGCCGGGACCGGAGTGCCCAGCAGTGGAGCGAGGAGTCGGTGAACCGGCTCCCAAGCGACTTGCCGTGATGCGATCACCGGCGATCACCAGACCCGGCTGGTGTCGACGGCGGGAGGAACTTCGGCGACGTCCTGATTCCTGACGATGCCGTAGAACCGTTCAATCGCCGCGACGTCGAGGTTCGTACCGCGCGTCACTGTCTCAAGAGCATTGGCCAGCCGCCGATGGAAGAGAACGGCCTCGTCAAGCTGAAAGCTGACTTCCACGTCGAGCTTCTCCGGGCCGCCAAGCACATGGATAACGACCTTCGGGGCCGGCTCAATGTCCTCGTTGTGCCGCAGCACCACGGCGGCCGTCAAAAGGCTCTCCTCATCCGGCCGTCGATTCAGGTCGAATCCGATCAGCCGCAGCGATTCACCCGTGACCGGCACGTAGTCGGGGAGCGTGAAGTGCTCAAAGGAACTGGCGCGATAGTCGTGGAGGCTCTCGCACCACGGGATCTCGCAGTGCCCTCGGCCCTCGGCCGGGATCGTCGCCGCGACCAAGCGGTCGACCGCGTCCGGGATGCTCCCCACGGTGAGCGGGCCGGTCTCGTCGATGGGATACGGGTTGTCGTCGCGTTGTGCGATCATGGTGTTCTCCTGTTCGTTCTTCTGAGGGGCGATGGGTTCTGAAGGCCTCGGGGTTGCCGCCTCGGGGCCTTCGCTTTTCGGGTTGGTATTCATCAGGCGGCGTCGCCCGCGTCGAATTGAGCCGTTTCCCAGGCGATTACGTCCGAGAGCCGGTAACGGCAATGCCGGCCGAACCGGGCGTACTTCGGCCCCTTGCTCTGGCTTGCCCACTGGGCGAGCGTTTTCACGGGCAACCGAAGGCGCTCGCTGACCTCCGGGCGCGTCATCCAGTAGTCCTCAGTTGGGACCATCGACTCCTCCTTTATGTGATTCCAGCGAATGGCGCTCGCTTCTGACTGATTCCCGTCTCAGCATGGCATGACCTACGGAATCCCGCAAGGAACGGCGTATTCTCGTCGGCATGTCGGATTCATGGCCTGATGAGGTCACCGCTCGCATTGCCGGGGAGATCAGGCGGCTACGAGGAGACCGGTCGGGTCAGTGGCTCTCAGATCGAACGGAGGAGCTCGGCCACCGGGTATCGCGCTCAACGATCTCCGAGATTGAGACCGGGCGGCGAAAGTCGATCACTGTCTCAGATCTCATCCTGCTGGCCGCAGCACTGGACACCGCGCCAATCGCCCTGATCTATCCGGGTCCGCACCTAGGTAAGTCGGTGCGTATCACTCCCGATTGCCCAGAGTTACCGGAAATCGTTGCGGTGGAATGGTTTACAGGAGAGTTAGACAGCGTCTCAGACGTTCCCGGCGATAGCGGGAAGATCATCCAGATCCCGATGCAAGAGGCGATGAACTACTGGGAGAACCTACGTCCGCTGAAGCTAGCTCGGCGCCTGCGCGATCTGGATACTCGCCGCAAGGACGTGTTGCGGGAGATCGGACTCAAGCGCGGCAAAGTTCCCGATGAGGAGATCGCGGCACTTGCCGCAATTGCAGAAGGCCTGAAACGCCGGATCGACGAGGAGCGGGCTCCGAACCGAGATTTCTTCGAGGAGATGTTCGGCGATGGCGGGTAGACCTCCCATGCGGATCGGTCAGCACGGCAAGATCACCCGGATCTCGCTCGGCGGCGGGATCTGGGTGGCCCGGTGCCGGTTCCGCGACCTCGACGGGGTGACTCGGCGACTGGAGCGGATGACACCGGCCGGTGTGGTCGACGAGTACGGCGCGCGGGCCGAGGAGGCCTTGCGGGATGCGATCACGGCCAGGCGGCCACCGGGGTCAGGCAGCATCACCGGCACGACCACTCTCGGGGATCTGCTGACGCGGTACCTCACCCGATGCCGCGACGACGGGGAGCTGGCGCCCAAGAGCGTCGACACCTACCAGGCGACCCTCGACGCGGTCCGGTCGAGGATGGCCGACGTGAGGGTCAGTGAGGCCACTCCGGGTCTGCTGGACGAGATCCTGCGCGGTATCCGGCGGGACCACGGTGCCACTCGCGAACGACATACGAAGGTGGCCCTGAACGCGGTACTGACCGACGCGGTACTGGCAGGCGCTATCGCCGCCAACCCGGTCCGCGAATTGGGCACACGGCGCCGCAGGAAGGCAGACAAGCGGACAAAGGGTGCGCCGGCCCTGGGCGTCGACCAGGTCCGCGCACTGGTGACGGCGGTCGGTGCGTCGAAGGCGTGCGCTGAGAAGGATCTGGCCGACCCGGTGATCCTCCTGGCCGCCACCGGCCTACGGCGCTCCGAACTACTGGCGCTGAGATGGGAGGACGTCGACCTCGACGGGAAGGTGTTGTCGATCAACGGGTCGGTGGTCAGGATCAAGGGCAAGGGCCTGATCCGCCAGGACACGACGAAGGGCGGAGCGTCCCGGTCGGTACCGCTACCTCAGTTCGCGGTCGATGCGCTGCACCGACGCAAGGCGGGCCCTCAGAGGCCGAACAACGTCGGGGTGATCTTCCCGTCGTCGGCGGGCACACTGCGCGACCCGGACAACTTCGGCAAGCAATGGCGGGAGGTTCGCGAGGGCCTGGGGCTACCCGAGGTCTCCTCGCACAGTTTCCGCAAGACCGTAGCCACCCTGATCGACGACTCGGGGTTATCGGCCCGGATCGGTGCCGACCAGCTTGGTCACGCGCGGCCGTCAATGACCCAGGATGTCTACATGAGTCGCGGCAGGGTGCATACCGAGGTGGCCGATGTTCTCGACAAAGCGGTCGGCATAAGCGACGAATAAACGTCGGATGGAATTGGTGAGATGGGCTAGATACCACCTCTGACGTGGCCAGGGCCGGGATCGAACCGGCGACCTTCCGCTTTTCAGGCGGACGCTCGTACCAACTGAGCTACCTGGCCCGGAAGGCACCCGGTTGAACAACAACACCGTGCCTCGCCGAATTGGCGACCCTGACGGGACTCGAACCCGCGACCTCCGCCGTGACAGGGCGGCGCGCTAACCAACTGCGCCACAGGGCCTTACTTGCGCTCCGCGTTGTACGCGTTGCGCGTACCCCCTACGGGATTCGAACCCGCGCTACCGCCTTGAAAGGGCGGCGTCCTAGGCCGCTAGACGAAGGGGGCCTGGCCGAATCACTCCGGGGTACTACACAACACGTTCAGGTTGAGCGGTCGCTAGCTTAGGCGATGGCGAGCCCAATCCCCAAATGGGGAGGGTGGTTGGAGGCCGGTTATCCTTGTTCCCGCGCCCCTATAGCTCAGTTGGTAGAGCTACGGACTTTTAATCCGCAGGTCGTAGGTTCGAGTCCTACTGGGGGCACTGTGGCGGTGTATTACTTCGGTTGATGCTTGCCATTTCGTCTTCGGCCGATGCTTGACGTTGTTTCGGCTGACCCTTGGCAGACGGTGTTGGCGGTCATTAGTGATGGGTTGTCGATTTCGCATGTTGCCGGCTTTGCCTTCGGCCAAGGGGAACCCCGCCGACGATGTCCATCTGCCACAGCTCCATCGACGCCCACGCTCCCAGCGTTTTCCACTTCCGCGAGGCGACGATCCGGCACCGCGCGGTCGATCATCGCAACTGTGAAAGCGAAGGGAGCGTTGGGCAGCGTTTGCAGTTCCGAATATTTTGTCTCAAATTTGTTCCGGCCCAGCCGTGACCGTGTAGCCAGATACCCGCCGAGTTAGATTCGGCGAGTCCTTGCGGAAACTTTTGTTCCTGCCAGTAGCTGTTACATACCGAGGGCTTGCAGGAGTTCCTCGGAACAGTTGCCCGATTGCTCGCAAGCTTTTTGGCACCTCTCGACGTTATCCATGCACCATGGCGTCTTGCCCGCGGCGATCGCCTTCGCGTAACCGTTGCTCAGGTCTTCACCTTGTTGACGCAGCGCCTGTGCTCTCTTCCCCTGAGGCGTCATCACGGAGTACCCCGCGTGGCCGGCCGTCTCCGGGTCGTTGCAGTTCAGATCAAGCAGAACCTTGCCGCCACTGCCATACCTCGATCCGGTCACGATGCATTTCTCGGTGGGCAGATATTCACCGATGCGAGTGGCGATGACGGCGGTTCGCCCCGCGTTACTTATATTTCCGGCAGCCTTCTCATAAGTCGCGCCGACGTACTCATTAACCGCCCCAGCCGACCCCGACCCGAACACCACCATCAGCGCAGCCGCGACACCAACCCCACTCGCCAGGGACTTCCTCACCACTGCACCTCCGCTTGAAAACGCCGACTACACCCCGTTATCGCAAATATACCGCCAGCGCGTTACCTCCGGCACCGACGATGGACACACCAGCACCCCAACAACTTGAATGTCACTCCCCGACACAGATATATTGGTGCAACCACGAGGTACAGATAACCGGAGGACCGATGTCCCAAGAGTTCACCAATCTCGAACTGCTGCTCGAGCTCGAGCCCGTCGCGGAGAAGCTGATCAACCGGCACATGTCGATGTTCAAAGAGTGGAATCCGCACGACTACATCCCCTGGAAAGAGGGCAAGAACTACTACGCCCTCGGCGGCCAGGACTGGGATCCCGACCAGGCCAAGCTCTCCGAGGTGGCCCGCACGGCCATGGTGCAGAACCTGCTCACCGAGGACAACCTGCCCGCTTACCACCGCGAGATCGCCATGAACTTCTCGATGGACGGTCCGTGGGGCTACTGGGTCAACCGGTGGACCGCCGAGGAGAACCGCCACGGCATCTCCATGCGCGACTACCTGGTGGTCACCCGCAACTGCGATCCCATCGAGCTGGAGGAGCTTCGGATCGAGCAGATGACCCGCGGGTTCTCCCCGGGCCAGAACCAGCAGGGCGACCTGTTCGCCGACAACCTGTTCGACTCGGTCATGTACGTCAGCTTCCAGGAGTTGGCCACCCGCGTCTCGCACCGCAACACCGGCAAGGCCTGCAACGAACCGGTGGCCGAGCAACTGCTGGCACGGATCTCCAATGACGAGAACCTGCACATGATCTTCTACCGCGACGTCAGCGCAGCCGGCCTCGATATCGCCCCCAACATGGCGATGCAGTCGCTGTACCGGATCCTGAAGAACTTCAAGATGCCCGGCTACACCGTCCCGGAGTTCCGCCGTAAGGCCGTCATCATCGCCACCGGCGGGGTCTACGACCCGCGCATCCACCTCGAGGACGTGGTGATGCCGGTGCTCAAGAAGTGGCGGATCTTCGAACGCGAAGATTTCACCGGCGAGGGCGCCCGTCTGCGCGACGAACTGGGCACGCTCATCGCCGAACTCGAGGAGACCTGCGTCAAGTTCGAGGAGGCCAAGGCCCGCAAGCTCGACCGCGACGCCAAACTCGCCGAGAAGCGCGCCGCCAAGGCGGCGCTGGCCGGAGCCTCCGCATAGTCTCCGCAGCCGAGACACCGCCGACCGGGCTGCGGATAGGGTCGCTGACCCTACGCAGCCCGGTTGTCTTGGCGCCCATGGCCGGCGTGACCAACGTCGCCTTCCGCACCCTGTGCCGCGAGCTGGAGATCGCGAGGGCGGGCACCGTCAGCGGCCTCTACGTATGCGAGATGGTCACCGCTCGGGCCTTGGTCGAACGTCACCCGGTCACCATGCACATGACCGCCTTCGGGCCCGACGAGTCACCCCGCTCCCTGCAGCTCTACACCGTCGACCCGGAGACGACCTACCGGGCGGCCAGGATGATCGTCGACGACGATCTGGCCGACCATATCGATCTGAACTTCGGCTGCCCGGTCCCCAAGGTCACCCGCCGCGGCGGCGGAGCGGCGCTGCCCTACAAGCGGCGGCTCTTCGGCCAGATCGTTGCTGCCGCCGTACGCGCCGCCGAGGGCACGCCGATCCCGGTGACGGTCAAATTCCGCATCGGCATCGACGACGCACACCACACCTTCCTCGACGCCGGTCGGATCGCCGAGCAGGAGGGCGCCGCCGCGGTCGCCCTGCACGCCCGCACGGCCGCGCAGCGGTACTCCGGGTCAGCCGACTGGAACCGGATCGGCGAACTCAAGCACGCGGTCAGCACCATTCCGGTGCTCGGCAACGGCGACATCTTCGAGGCCGGCGACGCGTTGGCGATGATGGCGGCCACCGGCTGCGACGGCGTGGTCATCGGCCGCGGGTGCCTCGGACGGCCCTGGCTGTTCGCCGAATTGTCGGCGGCGTTTTCCGGGGCCCCGATCCCCACCCCACCCACACTGGGCGAGGTCGCCGACATCATCCGCCGCCACGGCGCGCTGCTGACCGCCCACTTCGGCGAGGGCAAGGCCATGCGCGACATCCGCAAGCACATCGCCTGGTACCTGCACGGTTTCCCGGCCGGATCCGACCTACGGCGATCGCTGGCCCTGGTCCGAACCCTCGATGACCTCGACCGCCTCCTGGACGACCTCGACCCTGACGTCGCCTTCCCCACTGCCGGACACGGCCCCCGGGGACGGCAGGGCTCGGCGTCGGCGGTCTCGCTGCCCGAGGGCTGGCTGAACGACCCGGACGACTGCACCGTGCCCGCCGATGCCGATGTGATGAATTCGGGAGGCTGAACCGATACCGGATCTGGTCGAAGACCTTAGATTAGATAAGTACCATTGCGTTTCTGACGTGGACTGCGGTCCGAATCCAGGTGCCCAGAAGTAGCACCGCCGTCGCGCGGCGAACGACACGCCCGTGACACTCAGTTGAGCCGGAGGCTGTCTGGACCATGAGTGACGGCGACAACGCCACTCCTGACCAGAGCGGCGCACCCGACCAACGGGGTGACGAGTGGACGGTGCGCTCATCACACCCGGCGTCGGCGCGGGCGCCATGGGAGCGCGTCCCGATCCGCGGCCAGGAGCGCAGCGACCCGGGACATGAATCCAGCTCGCCCCCCGGAAATCACAGCGAAGGCGTCGCGGTCGCAGATCTGATCGCCAAGGTCACCGGTACCCGCGCCGTGAACCCCGTCACCCGCCGCAGCGTCGACGTGACGCCCCCCGCCGAGGACGCCACCGTGCCCATCGCCGTGGCCGACGAGATCCCCGACCTCGCGGCACTGGCGCGGGCCCGCCGACCACTCGTCGCCGATACGAACCCGCCGATTCCGCCACCGCCCCGACGACCCCGACCGCCGGAACCACCCGCCCCGACTCCCGACCCGACGCCCCGAAGCCGCCGGCGTCCCGCCATGTTGCTGGGCCGGATCGCGACCGCTCTGATCGCGGTGTGCGCACTGGCGATCACCGGAGCGGCCTGGCAGTGGCAGTCGGCCAAGAACAAGCTGCTGAACACGATCGCCGCGCTGGACCCCAACTCCAGCGATATTCGCGATCCCAACAGCCAGATCGGCGACGAGAACTTCCTCATCATCGGAGTGGACAGCCGCATCGGTGCGAACGGCGAGATCGGCGCCGGAGACACGACCGTTGCCGAGGGGGCTCGTTCGGACACCATCATGCTGGTGAACATCCCCGCCAATCGCAAGCGGGTGGTCGCGGTCTCCTTCCCCCGCGACCTCGCGATCGCGCCGATGAACTGTCAGGCCTGGAATCCCGAAACCGGCAAGTACGGGCCCGTCTACGACAAGACCAGCGGCGAGTGGAGCGACAACGAGCGTGAGACCGGCACGAAGCTGAACTCGGCCTACGCCCTGGGCGGCCCGAAGTGCCTGGTCAAGGTCATTCAGAAGATCTCCGGCCTGGCCATCAACCGGTTCATGGCTGTCGATTTCGCCGGGTTCGCGAACATGGTCGACGCCCTGGGCGGCGTCGAGGTCTGCAGCACCACGCCGTTGGACGACGCCGAACTCGGACCGGTGCTGACCACCGCCGGCCGGCAGAAACTCGACGGCCCCGCCGCGTTGAATTACGTACGCGCACGGTCGATCGCAACCGAGGGAAACGGTGACTACGGCCGCATCAAACGCCAGCAGTTGTTCCTGTCCTCGCTGCTGCGGTCGATGATCTCCTCGGAGACGTTGTTCGACATCGACCGGCTCGACGAGGTCGTCAACACCTTCATCGACGACAGCTACGTCGACAACGTTCAGACCCGTGACCTGGTCCGGCTCGGCCAATCGCTCCAGGGGATCAACGCCGGTCGGATCACCTTCGTGACGGTGCCCACCACCAGGATCGCCGACTACGAGGGCAACGAGGTGCCCCGCACGGAGGACGTCCGGGCGCTCTTCGACTCCATCATCGACGACGAACCGCTGCCCGGCGAGAACGACGAGAACGAGACACTCGCCCCGCACCCGTCGACGACGACGACCACCGACTCCAGCGGGACGTCAGAGGAGACGACGACGTCCGCGACGACCACGACCACCACCGAAGAGAGCACCACGACCACCACCGAGGAGGTGAAGGCGGTGGCGGCCGATCCCCGCGACGTCACCGTTCAGGTGGCGAACGCGACCGAGCGTTCGGGCCTCGCGGACTCCGCGACCCAAGAATTCGAGCTGTACGGATTCAACGTGCAAGAGCCGGACTACTACTCGGAGTGGGGCACGATCACCACCACCACCGTCTACTACTCGCTGGGCAATGAGCAGGCCGCGGCGACCATCGCGGCGACATTGCCGGGCGCGAGCATCGAGCGGATCAGCGGCCTCGGCGAAGTGGTCCAGGTCGTGCTCGGCCCGGACTTCACCGCGGTCAAATATCCGCAGGCCAGCGGAACAGCGCTGAACGTCAACGTCACCCATACCGGCGGCAGCACCCCCACCAGGCTGCCCTCGGACCTCACCGTGATCAATGGGGCCGACGTCAGTTGCGAATAAGCACCGGTTCACCGTCCGTTCAGGTTTGCGCCACCGACGGATCGGCCGCGCCACAGTAGGCTTGGACGATGCGCACCGCGTACCACGAGCAGCTTGACGCGCTGATCCGTCAGCTGGCCGAGATGTGCCGATTGGCCGGGATAGCGATGGAACGGGCGACCCAGGCCTTACTCCAGGCGGACCTCGTGCTGGCCGAGCAGGTGATCGGCGACCAGGAGCAGATCACGACGGCCAGCGCCCGCGCGGAGGAGGCGGCCTTCGTCCTGCTGGCTCTCCAGGCCCCGGTGGCCGGCGATCTGCGCGCCATCGTCAGCTCGATCCAGATCGTCGCCGACGTCGAGCGGATGGGCGCACTGGCCCTGCATGTCGCAAAGATCGCCCGCCGGCGACACCCCCAACACACTCTTCCCGAGGAAGTCAACGGCTACTTCGCCGAAATGGGCCGCGTCGCAGTGGATTTGGCCAATAGCGCCCACGATGTCATGTTGTCCCGCGACCCGGAGAAGGCGCGCCGCATCCGCGAAGACGACGACGCGATGGACGATCTGCACCGCCACCTCTTCAGCGTGATGATGGACCGCGAGTGGAAGCACGGGGTGGCGGCTGCGGTGGACGTGACCTTGTTGGGCCGGTTCTACGAGCGCTTCGCCGACCATGCCGTCGAGATTTCGCGGCGGGTTATCTTCCAGGTGACCGGGGAGTTGCCCGCCGAAGAGGAGATCACCACCTACTGAGGCCCGACTTGACCGGCCCGACTTGACCGGCCCGACTTGACCGGCCCGGCCTAGCCGAACCGGCCGGAGATATAGTCCTCGGTGGCTTTCTGGGTGGGGTTGGAGAAGATCTTGCCGGTGTCGTCGACCTCGACCAGTCGGCCCGGTTTTCCGGCCGCCTCCAGGTTGAAGAACGCGGTCTGATCACTGACGCGGGCGGCCTGCTGCATGTTGTGCGTGACGATGACGATCGTGTAGTCCCGCTTGAGTTCAGCGATGAGGTCCTCGATGGCCAGCGTCGAGATCGGGTCCAGCGCCGAACAAGGCTCGTCCATGAGCAGCACGTCCGGCTGCACGGCGACGGCGCGCGCGATGCATAGTCGCTGCTGCTGGCCACCCGACAGGCCACCTCCCGGTTTGTCGAGGCGGTCCTTCACCTCGTTCCACAGGTTGGCAGCGCGCAGTGAACGCTCGGCGGTCTCCTCGAGCGCTCCGCGATTGCGCACCCCCTGCAGCTTGAGCCCCGCCACGACGTTGTCCCGGATCGACATGGTGGGAAACGGGTTGGGCCGCTGGAAGACCATGCCGATGGTCTTACGCACGCTCACGGGGTCGACCCCGGCGCCGTAGATGTCCTCACCGTCAAGCAGCACCGAGCCCTCCACGCGGCCCCCCGGAATGACTTCGTGCATCCGGTTCAGGGCGCGCAGCACCGTCGACTTGCCGCATCCGGACGGGCCGATGAACGCCGTCACGCTGCGCGGCGGCACCGCCAGCGAGACCTCCGCCACAGCCTGGAATGAGCCGTAGAAGATGTCGACGTCCTTGAGGTCCAACCGTTTGGCCACGGTTCGCTCCTTGAGTAGCTAGGTCCGGTTCCGGGTGAGGTAACGGTTGATGAATGCCGCCGCCACGTACAGGGCGGCGATGAGCAGGATCAGGGTCAGCGCTGCACCCCAGACCCGCATCCGCCCGGCCGCTTCCGGATTGGTGAGTTCGGTGTAGATCAGCAGCGGCAGCGACGCCATATTGCCGCTGAATGCGTCGAAGTTGATCGAGCGTGCGTATCCGACCAACACCAGCACCGGGGCCGTCTCGCCCATGACCCGGGCCAGGGCCAGCAGGATCCCGCTGATCATGCCTGGCAGGGCCGTCGGAACGACAATGCGCACGATCGTCTTCCACTTCGGCACACCGAGCGCATAGGACGCTTCCCGCAGTTCGTCGGGAACGAGTTTCAGCATCTCCTCGGTATTGCGCACCACGACCGGCAGCATCAACAGGACCAGTGCCAGCGACACGGCGAACGCGCTCTGCGGGAATCCCAGCGTCGCGACCCAGAAGGCGAAGACGAACAGCGCCGCGACGATCGACGGGACGCCGGCCAGGATGTCGACCATGAAGGTGGTGACTTTCGCGAACCGCCCGGTGCCGTACTCGACCAGATAGATCGCGGCCATCACACCCAGCGGCACCGACATCAGCGCAGCGATGCCGGCCTGGACGATCGTGCCGTAGATCGCGTGATAGACGCCGCCGGCGAACTGATCCGGCAGCACTCCGGCCAGTGACCTGTTCCACCAACCGGGCTTGACGACCGCACTGACCCCGCGCTGCAGGACCGTGAACAGAACCCACACCAGGGGCACCATCGCGACGATGAACGATGCCGTGAACAGGATCGTGGCGATCTTGTTCTTGACCTTCCGGCTGACGCTGATCGGGTGGAAGGTCGGTCCCTTCACCGGGGCGTCGAGGACTTCTGTGGTCATCCTCCGCTGACCCTCCCTCCGGCTGCGGCACGAGCCAGCGCGTTGACGATGAACGTCAAGACGAACAGGACGAAACCGGCGGCGATGTAGGCGCCGGTGGGCAGCTTCGAACTGAATTCGGCGGCGGCGGAGGCGATCTTGGACGCAAAGGTGTAACCGCCGTCGAACAGCGACCAGTGTCCCGCCTGGGCTGCCGATCTCAGGATGATGAGAACGGCGACGGTCTCGCCGAGGGCCCGGCCCAGCCCCAGCATCGATCCGGCGATCATCCCGCTGCGGCCGTAGGGAAACACCGTCAACCGGATGACTTCCCACTTGGTCGCGCCGAGGGCCTGGGCAGCCTCGACATGCCCCCGGGGCGTGAGGCTGAACACCTCCCGGGTCACCGAGGTGATGATGGGCAGGATCATCACGGCAAGCACCACCCCGGCGGTGAAAATGGTGCCGCCGCCGGCCAGCGACACATTGCCGTCGGCGAAGAGGAAGATCCCGCCCAGATGGGTGTTGAGGAACCGCGCGACGGGCAGCAACCAGGGGGCCAGCACGAGAATTCCCCAGAGGCCGAACACGATTGACGGCACGGCCGCGAGCAGGTCGACGAGGATGGCGAACGGTTTGGCAAGCCGGCGCGGCGCGTAATTGGTCAGGAAAGCGGCGATGCCGACGGCGATGGGAACCGCGATCAGCAAGGCGAAGATCGAACTCAGGACGGTGACCTGAAGCAATTCGGCGATCCCGAACCGCAGATTGTCCTCGTCGGTGGTGCTGAACTCAGCACTGGTGAGGAAGTTCGCCTTGTTGGCCTGCAACGAGGGAACGGCGCGGATGATCAGGAAGAACGCCATCAACGCGATCGCCGCGACGATGGTCGCCCCCGCGGCCATCGCAGCCGAGCCGAACACCCGGTCACCCCATCGGCCGCCGGTCTGCAATCCCGCGTTCCCTGGCGGATCGGGTGCCATCGAAGGAGTATGGCCCCGCGGACCGGGCCGCGGCGCGGGTCGCACGATTGCGGGTTCAGGCTTGATCGTCATGAGCGGGCTTCAGGGTCAGGAAATCGCGTCGATCGCGGCGACGAGCTTGCCTTTGAAGGACTCCGGCACCGGAATGTAGCCGTTGTCGGTCAGACCCTCCTGACCCTTGCCCAGGGCAACCGTCAGGAATGACTTGACCGCAGGCCCGACCTCGGCGTCCGGGTACTTCGAGCACACGAGCGAATAGGTGGCCAGCATGATCGGGTAGGCACCGGCCACCGTTGGCTTGTAGAACGACGAGGTGTCCAGCACCAGGTCGTTGCCCTGGCCCTTGACCTTGACGTCGCCGATGGACTTGGCGGCCGAGTCGACGGACAACTCGACAGCGTCCGGGCCGGCGGAGGTGATGATCCGGGCGACGGCCAGTCCCTGGCTCTTGGCGAACGACCATTCGTTGTAGGTGATCGACCCGGGGGTCGTCTTGATCGCTGCCGAGGTGCCCTCGTTGCCCTTGGCTCCCTCGCCGACGCCGCCGTTGAAGGTCTTGCCGGCACCCTTGCCCCAGACGCCGTCGGAGGCGGCACCGAGGTACTTCTGGAAGTTGTCGGTGGTGCCGGACTCGTCGCTGCGGAAGATCACCACGATCGGTTGGGCGGGCAGCGTCTTGCCGGGGTTCAGCGCCGCGATTTCCGGGGCATCCCAGGTCCTGACGCTGCCATTGAAGATCTTCGCCGCCGTCGGCCCGTCCAGAACGAGTCCGTCGACTCCCGGCGCGTTGTATGTGATGGCGATCGGGCCGAACACCATCGGCAGGTTCCAGGCCTCGGCGCCCGCGCAGCGGGCCTTCGCCTTCTCGACTTCACCCTTCTCCGCGTTCAGGGGAGAGTCGGTGCCACCGATGTCGGTCTGCCCGCCGATGAACTCCGAGACGCCCGCGCCCGACCCACTGGAGGTGTAATTGAGGGTGAATCCGGGGCAGGCCGCCTCGTAGGAGGTGACGAACCGGGTCATCGCGTTCGCCTGAGCCGTCGCGCCACTGCCCTTCAGCGACTTCTTGCCACCACAGTCGATTGACGAGCCGCCAGTGCCAGCAGAGCCACCAGTGCCGCCGGATCCTGCCGTCACGTTGTTGTCGCTGCCGCAGGCACTCAGCGCCACAACCGCCGCCATCGAGGTCGCTACCGCCAGCACCGGACCGAGCTTGGTCAACGCCATTTTCTGCCTGCTTTCCCCATTGCGGGCCGCTCCGCTCCACCTGTGCGAACCCTGTTAACCGGACCATAAGCGCCCCGGATTGCAGAAGCGGAGATGGACGGTTAACGCGGGGTGAACGGCGTCGCGTCAGGCTGGCGCATAGGCGGTATCGACGCTGCTCAGAACGAAGCCGAGTCCCTCATAGGTCTTGATCGCGGCCAAATTGTCCGACTCCACGTACAGCATCACCGTCGCCTGCTCGTGATGCCGAAGCCGTCGGTCCAGGTGCGCGAGTCCGAGCAGGGTGAGGGCCCTGCCGAGCCCGCGACCCTGCGCCGAGGGATCAACACCGAGCACGTAGACCTCGCCTGAACCTGCGGCCGCCCCGCTGTCGTGGACCTTGGTCCAGTGGAAGCCGAGCAGCTCCGCCGACGCGTCGTCGAAGGCGAGGAACAGACCCGCCGGGTCGAACCATGGCTCCGACACCCGCTGAGCGAGGTCGGACTCCGCCCACCCACCTTGTTCCGGGTGCCAGGAAAAAGCCGCGTTGTTGACTCTGAGCAACTCCGCGTTGTCCCCCGATCCGCTGTACGTGCGGATTGAGATATCCTGCGGCACAGCATAATCCGGCATTCCCGTGAGCGGTCGACGCATCTGGATGAGCTCGCGTACGACCCGCAGGCCGCACGCGGCCGCCATGGCCTGCGCGGCGGGCAGTGTTCCGTGCGCCCAGAACCGGATCGACGGTCCGCACCGCCCGACGGCCGCGTGAACCAGGGCGGTGCCGATGCCGCGGCGGCGCGCGTCAGGACGCACCATCAACTCGGCGGTTCCGGCGGGTGCCAGGTTCAGGTAGCCGACCAGGGTGCCGTCGGGATCGGCGACGAGCAGATGGTCGGCGCCGGCAACCGCGAGTTCCCGCAGTGCCGTTTCGCCGACGGGTGCCACGCCGTCGGCGTGTTCCGCGGCCGCGACGAGCGTGCGGACAGCATCCTGCTCGTCCGCCGACAGGGAGGTCCGCCAATGCCGGGCCGTCATTGACGGGGCAGCAGCGACGCCGACATCTCGGCGTCGTCAACCATTCCGTCGCTGCCGTCGTCAGACTCGCCGTCGGTGGCGGCGGTCCGTCCACGGGCCGGCCGAACAGCCTTGTAGCCGACGTTGCGGACGGTACCGATCAACGCCTCGTACTCGGGCCCCAGTTTCGCGCGCAGCCGCCGCACATGCACATCCACCGTGCGGGTCCCGCCGAAGAAGTCATAGCCCCAGACTTCTTGCAGCAGTTGGGCTCTGGTGAACACCCGGCCGGCGTGCTGGGCCAGGTACTTCAGCAGTTCGAACTCCTTGTAGGTGAGGTCGAGTGGGCGGCCGCGCAGTCTCGCGGTGTAGGTGCCCTCGTCGATCACCAGTTCGCCGAGATTGACCTTGCCGACACTCTCCTGGTTGGCCAGCCCACCCCGCCGGCCGACCAGAAGACGCAGCCTGGCGTCGATCTCCGCTGGCCCGGTGCCCGGAAGCAGGATCTCCTCGATGCCCCAGTCGACGGTCACCGCGACCAGACCGCCCTCGTTGACCACGGCCACGACGGGTACCGGCGCGCCGGTGGTGCCCAGCAATCGGCACAGGCCCCGTGCGGCGGCCAGATCGGTGCGCGCATCAACGATGGCGACGTCGGCCGAGGTGGCCTCCAGCAGCGAAGACACCTCAGTGGGCGCGGCGCGCACGGAATGCGCAAGCAGCGCCAAAGATGGCAGGACCGACTCCGGGTTCGGGTCGGCGGTCAGTAGCAGCAGGTCCAACAAACCCTCCTGGTTTGACGCCCACTGTAACCCGCGACCTGCTGTTTCGCCGATCCGGACGGCCAAGATGCGCGGTAGGCCACAATGTGCGGGTGCGAAAGGTGATGACCGCCGTGGGAGCCTCGGCGCTGGCCGCAGCCCTCACCGCGGTCGGGGTCGACACCGGCGCGGCCATCTACGCGGAGTACCACCTGTCTCGCCATGTCCGCAGCGCGGCGGACCTGTCGTTCGACCCCTGGGTGGCGATCCTGGGCTTCCCGTTCCTCCCTCAGGCGATGGGACACCACTACGACGAGCTGGAGATCAAGGCCGGCGGTGTGGAGCATCCCGTGGTGGGCAAGGTCACACTCGAGTCGACCATGCATGACGTCGGCCTGACGCAGGCCTCATGGCTGATGCGACCGGACGCCGACCTGCCGGTGGGGATGCTGGAGAGCCGGATCATCATCGATTCCCGCCACCTGGGCACTTTCCTCGGTATCCAGGACCTGGCCGTGCAGGCACCGGCGACGGACACCGACGATCCCACCGGCGGGACGACCGAGTCGGGAATCTCCGGCAACACGGGATTGGTCTTCTCCGGCACGCCGACGAAGGCGGGTTTTGAGAAACTGGTCAGCGTGACCGTCGATCTCTCCATCACCGGGCCGGAGGAGACCACCCTGGTCCTGGCCCCCACCGGAATTGCGACCGGTCCCAATACCGCCGACCAGGCGGTGCCCGACGACAAGCGCGACGCCGTCCTCGGCGCATTCACAGCGACCCTTCCCGGCCAGAAACTGCCGTTCGGCCTGCGCCCGACCACTGAGGGCGCTCGCGGGTCCGACGTGATCATCGAGGGCATCGCCGAGGACGTCACGGTGCGCCTGGACGGCTTCCGGCAATGAGCGCACTGATCACCGCAGGGGCGGCGATCGCCGCCGCGATGGGCGTCGCCGCCGGCGTGGGAGTCCTGCACAACCGCCGAGCAGGCGTCTTGCGTCACACCCACGACCCCGATGAGGCGCCGTCCACCGACACCGCCGACCTCGGCTTGTCCGGCACCAGTCCCACCATCGTGCATGTCACCGCGGTGTGGTGCGGCCCCTGCGCCGCGGTCCGGCGGGTCATCAAGCAAGTCTGTGCTGACATGCCGCAGGTCGCTCATGTCGAGATCGACATGGACGCCAATCCCACTGCTGCACGGGAACTTTCGGTGCTGTCGTTGCCGACGACGTTCATCTTCGACGCCGACCGACGCCAGCGGTACCGCTCGGCCGGGGTGCCGAAGGCGGCCGACCTGAAGGCGGCCCTCGAACCCCTGTTGACCTGACACCCCTGTTTCCGGGTAGCATGGGCAGCGTGTCAACCCGCCTTGAGCAGATGCTCACCAAGCGCCGCGCAGTCGATCTGTGCCGCACCGCGGGTTGTTGTTGTTGTTGCTGTAGCTGCTGAGTAAGCCGCCGCCGCCTTCCACGCGTTTCTTCGCGCTTACTCCCGCACTGCCCCCGGCCTGTCCTTGTCAACATGCCCAGCAACAGGAGTCCATCCATGACGGTCACCACCTCACCCACCGCCATCCCCGCCCTCGAGCAGGTGGATGTGCGCGGTCCCCGCTTCGCCGCCTGGATCACCACCGGCGTGCTGCTCGCCGTGCTGCTGGCCTCGGCCGTCAGCGCCACCCTGGCCGCAGCCATCCTGAGCATCCAGGCCTTGGTCTTTGCGATCGGGGCACTGAGAGGGCCGCGTCAACACCCCTACGGGAAGCTGTTCGCCATATTCGTCGCGCCGCGACTGGGCCCCGTCTCCGATCGGGAGCCCGTGCAGCCCTTGCGTTTCGCCCAGTTCGTCGGTCTGGTCTTCGCGGGCGTCGGGTTGGTCGGCTTCATCGCCGGGGCGCCGCTGATAGGAATCGTCGCGACCGCATTCGCCCTGGGTGCGGCGTTCCTCAACGCGGCATTCGGAATCTGCCTGGGCTGCCAGATCTACCCGTTGGTGTCCCGGTTGCGCAGCACCCGCGGCCTCGCCTGAAACCCCGGCCTGAATCGAAAGGATTGACTGTCATGACCGCTACATCCACGCAAGAACGAATCGCACCGGCCGGAATCGACCTCGAGACCGAGACGGTGATCTCCGGACGGGTTGTCGACGACTCCGGTCAGACCGTCGGCGGGGCGTCCGTGCGCCTGCTCGACGACAGCCAGGAGTTCACCGCCGAGTTGATCGCGTCGGCGAGTGGCGACTTCCGCTTCTTCGCCGCACCCGGCACCTGGACCGTCCGGGCGCTGTCCCGGGCCGGCGAGGGGGACGTCACCGTGGCGCCCGCGGGCGCCGGAATCCACGAGATCGACATCAAGGTCGCCTGAAGACGCTGCACCAGTCTGGCGATAGACTCCCCCCGTGGTCCTGTTCTTCGAATTCCTGCTGGTCGTGGCGACTGTCGTGATCACGTGGTTCGCGTTGTACGCGGTCTACCGACTCATCACCGACGATTCGTGAGCGACGACGACATCAAAGGCAGCGGTGATCGCGCGGTAGCCGCTGCTGCCGAACGCGCCAAACAGACTGCCGTCCGCAACATTCCGTCCTTCGACGACCTTCCCGTCGCCGACACCGCGAACCTGCGCGAGGGTGCCAACCTGCACGACGCACTCCTGGCGTTGCTTCCCCTGGTCGGCGTCTGGCGCGGCGAGGGCGAGGGCCGGGGGCCGCACGGCGACTACCGGTTCGGCCAGCAGATCATCGTCTCGCACGACGGCGCCGACTATCTCAACTGGGAAGCGCGGTCCTGGCGTCTCGACGAGGCCGGCGAGTACCACAGCCCGGGGCTGCGCGAGACCGGGTTCTGGCGCTTCGTCGACGATCCTGCCGAGCCTGACGAAACCCAGGCGATCGAGTTGCTGCTGGCTCATTCCGCCGGGTACGTCGAATTGTTCTACGGCCACCCCCGCACGCAGTCGTCCTGGGAACTGGTCACCGACGCGCTCGCGCGCAGCAGGTCCGGCATGCTGGTCGGCGGGGCCAAACGCCTCTACGGAATCGTCGACGGCGGGGACCTGGCCTACATCGAGGAGCGTGTGGACGCCGACGGCGGTCTCGTGCCGCACCTGTCCGCCCGACTGACGAGGCATGTGGGATGAAGCCGCTGATATCGAGACCACTGGGGACCATCGCGGCGATCGGCGCCGTGCTGCTCATCGCCGCCTGCTCCGCCAAGCAGTCGCCGTCGGAGTCCACCACGACCGATGGGGAACCGACACCGGCCGCGCACGGGTCACTCGCAGAGTGCCTCAAAGCCAACGGCATGCCGGACGCGGGTGGTCCCGCCGCGGTCCTCGGCCCGCCGGCCGGGGTGGACCAAGCGACGTGGGACAAGGCGATGAAGGCCTGTTCCACACTGGCTCCCGGGCCGGCCGCGCCCTGACGCAGACATGGAACGGCCCCCGAGCCATCACCCCGGTTGGACGAACCGGGAACTCGGGGGCCGGGTAGCTGCCTGGAATTCGCCAGCGCACGCACGCGCGGGAGATTTCCACACACCTGGTGCTGCTAGCGGGCAGCCACCTCACATGTCCACAAAATACTCAAAGTCTCGGACCACCTCCTTCCTTGTGTACGGCTGACCGTACTCGCCTGCGGTCGGCTGTGCCAAGGGTTTTCTCGGTCAGCGATCATCGCGATGAGTGGCGGTCAGCGGTCGCTGACGATGGCGGCCTCCACGAGCGCGGCCACCTCCGACCGCAATGGCGCCGGCGTGAGTGGCCGGCCGTCAAGGGTGTGCACCCGCGCCCCCAGGGTGATGCTGGACACCAGCCAAACCCCTTGTGCGGCAAATAGATCAGCGGGCCGCAACGCCTGGTAGTCGCAGTCGTACCCGGCGTCGCGGGCGACCTCGAACAGTGCCTGCTGCGTGGTGCCGCGCAGGATCGGATACCAGGGCGGCGGGGTCAGCAGGCACGGCCGGCCGTCGGCGCCGCCGGCGGCGATGACGACCGTCGAACGCGGCCCTTCCAGGATGTAGCCGTCCGAACTGATGAAGATGACGTCGTCGGCGCCGAGGCTGGCGCCGTGCCGCAGGGCGGCCATGTTCACCGCATAGGACAGCGTTTTCGCGCCCGCCAACAGCCACGGCACCGTCTCCACGCCGGTGGCCGCCAAACCCCGGGCGAGCATCGCGGCGGATACGCCGTCGCGGCGGGCGACGTCGACCCGCGACGCCAGCGCGGCGATGGTCAGGTACGAGGTCGGCGGCGATCCGCTTTCCCGGCCGCGACTGCAGACCAACCGCAGGGCTCCCTCGTCGGTGGTCAGCGTCGCCCACTCGGCCACGGCGATGTCGATGGCCCGTCGCCACGCGGCCGGATCCGGTTCGGGCAGATCCAGCATGGCCGCGGACTGGACCAGTCGGCGAAGGTGCGGTTCGACCAGACAGGCCCGGCCGTCCCGCACCAGGAGCGTCTCGAACACGCCGTCACCCCGGACGGCCGCGAGGTCGTCGGCGAACAGCAGCGGCTGCCCCGGGTCTCGTAGGACTCCGTCGAGCGTGACGAGCACGGAGGGCTGTCCGGACATGGAGTCAGAGCCTACTTGCCTGCTCGTAGAGTTGAGACGTGTCAGCCGTCCCCGTACCCGATAGCTCCCCCGACGCCGGGGCGGTGTGGCACTACGGTGACCCGCTCGGCGAGCAGCGCTCCGCCGAGCACGATGCCGTGGTGATCGACCGCTCGCACCGGGCCGTGATCGCGCTGACGGGGGACGACCGCCGGCCCTGGCTGCATGCGATCTGTACGCAGCACGTCGCCGAGGCCCCGGACGGCGGGTGCACCGAAAACCTCAGCCTCGACGGCCAGGGCCGGGTCGAGGATCACTGGTTGCAGACCGAACTCGGCGGGGTCACCTACCTGGACACCGAAACCTGGCGCGGTGAACCGCTGCTGGCCTACCTGCAGAAGATGGTCTTCTGGTCCGACGTGCAGGCCGGGGCGTCGGATCTGGCGGTGCTGTCGCTGCTCGGTCCCGGGCTGACCGATCCGGCGGTGCTGGCGGCAGTGGGTGTGGATGCGCTGCCGGCGGAGTCGACGGCCGTGGCGCTGCCCGGCGGGGGTTTCCTGCGACGGCTGCCCGCGGCGCCCGGCCAGGTGCACCTCGACCTGCTGGTTCCCCGGGAGGGCAAGGAGCAGTGGCTCGATCGCCTGACCGGGGCGGGAGTTCGCCGTGCCGGCATCTGGGCCTTCGAAGCGCTTCGGGTGGCTGCGGGGCGGCCCCGACTGGGGCTGGACACCGACGACCGGACGATTCCCCACGAGGTGGGCTGGATCGGCGGGCCGGGAATCGGCGCCGTGCACCTGGACAAGGGGTGTTACCGCGGCCAGGAGACGGTGGCGCGGGTACACAACCTGGGCCGACCACCGCGCATGCTGGTGCTGCTGCACCTGGACGGCTCGGCGGAGCGGCCGGCGACGGGCGATCCGGTGCTGGCCGGCAGTCGGCAGGTGGGCCGATTGGGCACCGTCGTCGACCATGTCGACCTCGGCCTGATCGCTCTCGCGCTCGTCAAACGGGGACTTTCGGCAGACACCGAACTGACCACCGGCGGTGAGCACCCGGTCACGGCACGCATGGACCCGGACTCGCTGCCCCCGGCTGACGCCGCCGGCGCCGGCCGGTTGGCAGTTGAACGGCTGGGTCTGAAAAACCGCCGCGGAGACTGACTTCGCCGCAGTCGAACGCCCCTGCCGACACTTCCGTGCGCGGCACGGTAAAGTGGGCTCAGGACAAAAACCACATCAGATCGGAGCCGCCCGATTTCGGGCCGCTCCGTTATTGCGCGAGGGGGTTCCCCCATGGGCCGCGGCCGGGCTAAGGCAAAGCAGACCAAGGTTGCCCGAGAGCTGAAATACAGCTCTCCGCAAACTGACTTCGATCGGCTCCGCCAGGAGCTGGCCGGTCCGGGCGATGTCGCGCCGGGGCAGTCGGTCAACGGATTCGATGACCCGAATGACGACGATGACGACTGGCGGCGCTGAGCGCCCCGCTCTGATCTGAAACCGTGCCGTCGCGGTCTAGAACCGCGGGTGCTGTCCCACCAGCGTGGCGCGCGGTCCTTCTTTGCCTCTCGTAGCGCCCTTGGCCACGGAGCCGAGCACCCAGCAGTTGAGGTGCCGGGCGGTCAGAATCGCCAAGGCGCGGTCGGTGTCCTCGGGTGCGACGATTGCGACCATGCCGACGCCCATGTTGAACGTCTTCTCCATTTCGGCGCGTTCGATGCGTCCGCGCTGGGCGATCAGCCCGAAGACCGGCGCGGGAGTCCAGCTTCCGCGATCGAGTTCGGCGACCAGCCCGGGCGGGATGACGCGCTCCAGGTTGCCCGCCAAGCCGCCTCCGGTGACGTGACAGAAGGTACTGACCCTGGTCTCGGCCGCCAGCGCCAGGCAGTCCTTGGCGTAGATCCGGGTGGGCTCGAGAAGTTCCTCGCCCAGGGTTCGGCCGAACTCCTCCACATGGCCGGCCAGGTTCATCCGGTCGATCTCCAGCAGCACCTTCCGGGCCAGCGAGTAACCGTTGGAATGCAGGCCCGAGGAGCCCATCGCGATGATGACGTCACCGGGGCGGACCCGGTCGGGTCCGAGGATGTCGTCGGCCTCGACGACACCGACCCCGGTGGCGGAGATGTCGTAGTGGTCGGGGTCCATCAACCCGGGGTGCTCTGCGGTCTCCCCGCCCAGCAGCGCGCACCCGGCGATGACGCAGCCGTCCGCGATCCCGGAGACGATGGCGCTGACCCGCTCGGGGACGGTGCGGCCGACGGCGATGTAGTCCTGCAGGAACAGCGGTTCGGCCCCACAGACCACCAGGTCGTCGACCACCATGGCGACCAGGTCGAGACCGACGGTGTGGTGGATGTCCATGGCCTGCGCGATGGCGAGTTTGGTGCCCACGCCGTCGGTGGACGCTGCCAGCACGGGTTCGCGGTAGCCGCCGCGCAGGGCGAACAGGCCGGCGAATCCGCCGAGTCCGCCGCGAACCTCCGGCCGGGTGGCCCGCCTGGCCAACGGCTTGAACAGTTCGACCGCGCGGTCACCGGCCTCGATATCCACTCCGGCGGATGCGTAGGAGACGCGGGAACCCTCCCCGCGTTCGCTCCTCGACGACTCGCCAGACATCGGGGCTAAGGGTACCGGTCGCGGTGCGCTCGCCGACCGGCGCTCACCCAATCACCCGGTCGACGACATCGCGGGCCAACGCGAAGGCCGATGTGGCCGCCGGCGACGGGGCGTTTCGCACGTGGGTGACCGCGTTGTCGTGGGAGAACACGAAATCGTCGACCAGTGCGCCATCCCGGCCGACGGCCTGCGCGCGCACCCCGGCGTGGGAGGTTCCGTCGAGATCGTCGAGGGACAGACCGGGCAGGTACCGGGCGGCCGCGGCGACGAACGCCCGCCTGCTGGCCGCCATCCGCATCTCGCCGACACCGACGCGCCAGTATTTCCGGGCTACCTTCCAGGTTCCCGGCCAGGCGAGAGACTCCCAGGTATCGCGTCCGCTGACACGTCGCAACGAGTAGGCGTCGCGGGCCGCGACCATCATCGCCGTCGGCCCCAGGGTGACCTGTCCGTTGATGTGCTTGGTGATGTGCACCCCGAGGAACGGAAGCTCGGGGTTCGGAACGGGATAGATCATGCCGTGGACGCGCGGGGTGGCGGTGGGTGTGAGTCCGAGGTAGGCGCCGCGGAACGGAACGATCTGCGGGTCGCGGGGGGCGCCGGCCTTGCGAGCGAGCCGATCGGCCCACAGCCCGGCACAGACGATCACCGTCCGCGCAACGACGGGACCCTGAGGGGTGCGCACGGTTGCGGGATCTGCCCCGTCGATCGATGCCACCGGGATCCCGTAGCGCACCTGCACCCCGTTGCGCTGGAGTTCGTCGGCGATCGACCGGGCAACCCGTGCGTAGTCGACGATCCCGGTGTTGGGGGCGTGAAGAGCCTGGCGCCCAACGGCATTCGGTTCGATCGCCGATATCTCCTCGGCCCCGATGCGGCGCAGACCCGGTACCGCGTTGGCGATGCCACGCGCCTCGAGGTCATCGAGGCGGGGCAGTTCCTCGTCGTCCAGGGCCACGATCAGCTTGCCGCACCGCTCGTAGGGGATGGCGTTCTCGTCGCAGTAGTCGTACATCAGCCGCGCGCCCTCGACACACAGCCGGGCTTTGAGCGAGCCGGGCTGGTAGTAGATGCCGCCGTGGATCACGCCCGAGTTGTGTCCGGTCTGGTGTTGGGCCGGGGCCGCCTCGCGTTCCAGCACGACGACCGTGTCACCGGGACGTCGCCGGTTCCAGTCCCGGGCCACCGCCAGGCCGACGATGCCGGCGCCGACGACGACGAGGTCGTGCACTCCCCGGGTCATCCGTGTCAACCGACGTAGCGGCTGAGCCAGGCGTTCAGCGGCACCCCGGCCCGCAGGGTGCTCACCACCTTGTCCTTGGCCTTGGCGGTTCCGAGCCACGCTCCCACCGGCCAGTCCTTCATCATCGCGATGCCCTTGTGCCGCAGCAGTTCGATGCGGGGATGGTCCTTGGGGAAGCCCTTCGGTGCGGTCTTGAGCACCTCGTGGGCCATGGTCTGATAGCCGGCCTTGTGCAGATCTTCGACGATCTCGGCGAGTTGGGTCCCGGAATTCTCCCGGTCGACTGCGGTGCGGTAGCGCTGCAACGCCGCCGGGTCGGGCATATAGAGCCCACCGCCCACGGACAGCCCGTCGGCGGAGAACGAGACATACGCCTGCCCGACGCCCTGACCGAGGGTGGCCGCGCAACTGGTCTTGTACGGCTCTTTGATGGCGCTGAACCGAACGTCGCGGTAGGGCCGGAACAGCTTCGCGGTGCCGAATTCGTCGGCGAGTTCGGCGAGCAGTTGCTCCATCGGCGCCCGCACGCACTGTTCGTAGACGCTCTTGTGGTCCTGCCAGTAGGGCTTGGAATTGTCGGCTTGCAGCCCCTCGTAGAACTCGACCGCCTCGACGGGCCATCCCCTGAACGCCATACCCGCCATTGTGTACTCAGCGGGCGTCGTGCGTGATCCGGCCGTCCATCATCGTCAGCACCACCGGCACCGCGTGGATCTGTTCCGGATCGACCCGGAACAGATCGGCAGCCAGCACGGTCAGGTCCGCGGCTTTCCCGGCCGTCAGGCTGCCGGTGCGGTGCTCGAGCCGTAATTGGTAGGCGCCGTTGGCGGTGTAGCCGCGCAGTGCGTCGTGCAGGCCGATCCGCTGCCGCGCCACCAGTGGCGCGTCGTCGGGGTGCCCGGGCCGCTTCCTGGTCACCAGCGCCTCGATCTGGATCAGCGGCGGGATCTCGGGGATGTCGACGCCGGGGATGTCGCTGCCGTAGGTGACGACGGCACCCGAGCGCACCAGGTCGCCATAGGGGAAGAGGCGTTCCTCGACCCGGTCCGCACCCAGCAGGTTGGTATAGATGTCGAGGTATTGGCCGTTGTAATCGGTGCCCCACAGCGGCGTGCAGTTGGCGATCACCCCCATCCGGGCGTAGCGGCCGATGTCGGCGGGGTCCACCATCGAGTTGTGCGCCAACACGTGCCGCCGAGCCTGGGCACCGTGGCGGCGAAGCACCCGGTCATAGGCATCGAGCACCACTCGCGCGGACCCGTCGCCGTCGATGTGGATGTGCATGTCGAAACCGGCGGCCTGGACCGCCTCGATCTGCGCCTCGATGTTCTCCGGCGGAAAAGTCATGGCGCCCCGGTCATCTGGTGCGTGCCCGCAGCACGGCGACAGCAGCAGCGCGCCCCCGCTCATGAACGTGCCGTCGGCCCACAGCTTGCAGGTGCCGATCGTCACGTGCTCGGAATGCAGTTCACGGTTCCACCGGGCAAGCCCGTCGGCGATGGCTCGCGGGTCGTCGGCGGGGGTGCGGGTCCAGTACGACCCGGCCACCCGCACCGGCAGTACGCCGGCCTGGTCCTGGGCGATGAGATCCTCGAACACCCAACGCGAATCCTCGCTGGTGGCCCCGACGATGGTGCCGGCCTCGAAGTAGGCCGTCATCCCCCACGACGGGGCGGGCTGCAGCGTGAGTTGCTGTGCGGCGCGGACATTCGCGACCGAGAACACATCCTGGCCGACCAGGATGGGGATGGTGGGGGCGCCCTCGACGGCGTGGCCGGTGGGGGTGCCGTCGGGGTCTCGCACCCAGTACTGGGCGCCCGGGTCGGGATCGGGGGTGTCGGGTCCGATCCCGGCTGCGCGCATGGCCGCGGTGTTGAACCACGAGTCATGGGCGTCGGCCGAGAACAGGTACATCGGCCGGTCCCCGGTGATCTCGTCGAGCCACTCCCGGCGCGGGGAACGCTCCTCGAAGGAGTCGGGCATCCACCCGTGGCCGCGCAGTGGCGCATCCGGCGACTGCGCGGCGACCCAGTCGCGGACGGCGGCCAGCACCGCGTCGCGACCCATCACGCCGGACAGGTTGACACCCAGCTTGGACAGCGCCATCGACGCCAGATGGTTGTGCGCATCGATGAAGCCGGGCAGACACATGCCACCGTTGAGATCGATGACTTCCGTTGCGGCGTCGACGAAGTCGCCGGCGGCGTCCCGGGTCCCGACGTGCACCAGGTCGGGGCCGCGGACCACCACCGCCTGCGCCCAGGGCTGTGCGGGGTCGCCGGTCCAGATCGAGCCGTTGGTCAACAGGTAGGAGCCAGCCACGTTCTGCACGGTAACCCGGGCCGGTTGTCCGGAGCAGTGCGTCGGGGCTGTGACACCCTGAGGGTCATGAAACTGCGGACGTTCATCGGCGGACTGAGCATTGCAGCGGTCGCGGTCGCACCGCCCGCGACGGCAGGCCCGCCCGCCGGGGTCGAGGTCGCGACCCTGTCGCAGAACGTCGTGGACGGCACCGAGTACGTCGTCACCCGGATCACCGTCGCCCCCGGCGCCGGCACCGGTTGGCACTATCATCCCGGCGAAGTCTTCGGATTCATCAGCGAGGGCACCATGACGCACTACGACGGCGGTTGCACCGTCGATGCCGTCTACGACACCGGAGCGCCGGTCAAGGAGGGTGTCGGCCCGGCGTTCGTCCATAACGGACGCAACGAGGGTTCCACGCCGTTGGTCATGGACGTGGTCTACATCAACCCGGTCGGGGCGCCGAGGTCGGTGGAGGTGCCCGGGCCGTCCGGGTGCCCGGTTTCCTGACGGCGGTGTGACGTCGGCGCACCACCACCTGCGGTAGACCGGGTGCAGGCGCTTCAATGGAAGCCGACATTGGGAGGTGTACGTGGTCGCTGAGCAGCTTCGATGCCTGGTAACCGGCGCGACGGGCTATATCGGCGGGCGGTTGGTTCCTCGACTGCTGGAGAACGGGTTCACGGTTCGCGCGCTGGCGCGCAATCCCGACAAGCTGGCCAAGGTGCCGTGGCGGGACCGCATCGAGGTGGCGCGGGGCGACCTGAGCGACCCGGCATCGCTGGAGGCGGCGTTCGAGGGCGTCGACGTCGTCTACTACCTCGTGCACTCGATGGGCTTCGAGAAGGACTTCGCCACCGAGGAACGTCGCGCCGCCCAGAACGTGGTGGCCGCCGCGCGTAAGGCCGGCGTCCGGCGCATCGTCTATCTCAGCGGCCTGCATCCCGAGGGAACCGAGTTGTCGACACACCTCGGGTCGCGGACCACCGTCGGCGAGATCCTGATCGCCTCCGGGATCGAGACGATCGTGCTGCAGGCCGGCGTCGTGGTCGGGTCGGGGTCGGCATCCTTCGAGATGATCCGCCATCTCACCGACCGGCTGCCGGTGATGACCACGCCCAAGTGGGTGCACAACAAGATCCAGCCGATCGCGATCCGCGATGTTCTGCACTATCTGGTGGCGGCGGCGACCTGCCCGGTGCCGAAGTCGCGGACGTGGGACATCGGCGGTCCGGATGTCCTCGAATACGGCGACATGATGCAGATCTACGCCGAGGTGGCCGGGTTGCATCCGCGGCGGATCCTGGTGCTGCCGGTGCTGACCCCGCGGATCGCCGCGTTGTGGGTGGGTCTGGTGACACCGATCCCGTCCGGGCTGGCCCGGCCGTTGGTGGAGTCGTTGCACTGCGACGCGGTGATGAACAACCACGACATCGACACGATCATCCCGGCACCGGAGGGTGGGCTGACCCCGTATCGACGTTCGGTGTCACTGGCGTTGGCGCGGGTCGCCCGCGGCGAAGTGGAGACCACCTGGAATACCGGCACCGCCGCGCACCTGCCCAGCGACCCGGCGTGGGCCGGCGAGGTGGTCTACACCGACACCCGGGCCCGGCACACCACGGCCAGCCCGGAACAACTGTGGAAAGCCGTCGACAGCAGCCTGCCCGACCACTGGAAGGTCGAGGAGCGTGAGCCCGGCCTGCTCAAGCTGCGATCCGCCCGCAGCGCCCCCGGCGATAGGTGGCTGGAAGTGCGAATCACCCCGGAGGGCAACGGAAGTCGCTACGAACAGCGGGCGATCTTCTACCCCCGTGGGCTGCTCGGCCGGGCGTACTGGTACGCGGGGCGGCCGTTGCAGGCGGTGGCGCTGGATCGTCGGGTGCGAAAGGTGACCTCGGCGGTCAGCTGACGCCGGACGTGTGCGGCCAGGTGTATTCGGCTAGGGCCGGCTCAGCGCCGAGGCGTTGTCGTTGTCGGCCTGAACCGCGGCCAGCATGTTCTCCACGACGTTCTTGCCCAGGGCGGTGGCCGTCGGCAGTTCGATCGGGTACTTGCCGTCGAAGCAGGCGCAGCACAGCCGACTGGAGGGTTGCTCGGTGGCGGCGATCATGCCCTGCTGGGAGATGTAGCAGAGCGTGTCGGCGCCGATCGCCTGGCGCACCGATTCCAGCATCTCTCCGTCGTCGGTCTGCGTTCCCGGGGCGTTGGCGATGAGTTCGGCGGGGGTCGCGAAGTCGATGCCGTAGAAGCACGGCCACTTCACCGGCGGCGAGGCGATGCGGACGTGCACCTCCAGTGCCCCGGCCTCCCGCAGCATCCGGATCAGGGCCCGCTGGGTGTTACCCCGGACGATCGAGTCGTCGACGACGATGAGGCGCTTACCGCGGATGACGTCCTTGAGCGGGTTGAGCTTGAGTCGAATGCCGAGTTGGCGGATGGTCTGCGACGGCTGGATGAAGGTGCGGCCGACGTAGGCGTTCTTCATCAGGCCCTGCCCGAACGGGATACCGGATTCCTGGGCGTAACCCACGGCGGCGGGAGTGCCCGACTCGGGAACCCCGATCACCAGGTCGGCCTCCACCGGCTTCTCGCGAGCCAGTCGGCGCCCGATGTCGACCCGGCTGGCGTGCACCGATCGGCCGCCGATGACGCTGTCCGGCCGGGCGAGGTAGACGTACTCGAACACGCAGCCCTTGGGGGTGGGCGGGGCGAACCGGGTCGACCGCACGCCGTCGGCGTCGATGGCCAGCAGTTCACCCGGCTCGATATCGCGCACGAAGGAGGCGCCGACGATGTCCAGGGCCGCGGTCTCCGACGCCACCACCCAGCCGCGGTCCAACCGGCCCAGACATAGCGGGCGCACTCCGTAGGGGTCGCGGGCGGCGTAGAGCGTGTTCTCGTCCATGAAGACCAGACAGAACGCACCGCGCACGGTGGGCAGCAGTTCCAGAGCGGACTGCTCGATGCTGGAGTCCGCCGCGCCACCGGCCAGCAGCGCGCCGAGGATGTCGGAGTCGGTGGTGGCCGCGCCGGGGGCATTGTGGTTGATCAGTCCGGCCTTGCGGGCGCGGTTCGCCAGTTCTGCGGTGTTGACCAGATTCCCGTTGTGCCCCAACGCAACTCCGGTGCCGGCCGCGGTATTGCGGAACACCGGCTGGGCGTTCTCCCAGGTGGTGGAACCGGTAGTGGAGTAACGGCAGTGGCCGACGGCGACGTGGCCGGGCATAGCGGCCAGGGTCTGCTCATCGAACACCTGGCTGACCAGGCCGAGATCCTTGAAGACCAGAACCTGCGAGCCGTCTCCGACCGCGATACCGGCCGCCTCCTGACCGCGGTGCTGCAACGCGTACAGGCCGTAGTAGGTGAGTTTGGCGACTTCCTCGCCGGGAGCCCAGACACCGAATACGCCGCACTCTTCCCGAGGTTCGTTCTCCAGCTGGCCGGTCACGGTCCTCCCTGGCGGGTCGGTGGCGTTGTCTGAGTCTACGGGGAGCGGGGGCCAGACGGGGAATCGAAACGGTGATGAGTGCGGCGGCTTCCCGCCCGCGTCAGTCGAAATGCGGTTTGACCAGGGGAAACCAGGCCGAGATATCGCTCGCCCGCGCCCCGGAGACCGTCAGCCGGCCGCTGTCGGCCGCTCCGTCGAAAGCCGCTAACCCCGTCGCGAGCAGCAGCCAGGTCCTCGCATCCGTCTCCACGACGTTCGGCGGGGTCCCCCGGGTATGCCGCGGACCTGAAATGCATTGCACGGCAACGAATGGTGGGACTCTCACCTCGACACTGGACCCCGGCGCCGCCGCCGCAAGCGCGCGGGCGGTCACACGCACCGCCTCGCCGAGGACTGACCGGTCCGGCGTCGGGGCCGCCTCGTCGCGCAACCATTCAGCGACCGCTTCCACGGCTCGGCGGACGGCGATCGGATCGGGTGGGCGGCTAACCATCGGTGCCGCCGCGCCACCGTTGCACCGCCAATGCGGCGAGCGCGCCGGCCTCATTGATCGCCAGGTGCGCCAGCATCGGGGCCAGCAGGCTGCCGGAACGCTCCGCGAGCAGAGCAAAGATCCATCCGGCCAGACCGGTCGCCAGCACCGTTCCGATGACGGGTTCGCCGGTCTCCAGCGCATCCGGCACATGGGTCAGTCCGAAGGTCGCCGACTGCAGAAGCCGTCCCCCGGCCGGACCGAATGCCTGGGCGGCCACGGTCGACAGCGCCCCGCGAAAAGCCGTCTCCTCCGACCAGACCGTCCCGAGCGGAATCTCCACCCCGAGCCAGCGGACGGGGTGCTCCGGCAGTTCGCGGTCACCCATCGCAGTCCGCACCCGTGGGACCGCCGTCGTCAATGCCACCGCGCCGGCGACCGCGCTCGCCACCGCGATTCCCAGCCGGAATCCGGACCGCATCGCCGGTGGCCGCAATCCCAACGGTCCCCGGGCGGCCACGGCCAGTGCGGTTCCGTAGGCCGCCTGCACCGCGGGGTGGCGCCGCCACGGCTGGTCGATGCCGGCGGTGAAGCTCCACCCGACGAGTGCGCCCGCCAAGCCGACCGCCCGAATCCGCTTGCCGTTCATGCGAATTCCGGCCCGCCCGCGGCCATCGCCTTCTCCAGCGACCATCGGATGCGGTCGGTGTCGAACTGCGTCCAACCATCGGGAGCGGCGACAGCAACCCAGCCGTCGAGTTGGCTGTCACCGTAGTTGTGGCCATGCCCGACCGGCGCGCCGGCAGAGTTGGTGACGTTGCCGGCCACGTCGGCGGCCAGCTGGAAAAACGTGACGATGGGATACCACCGCATAGCAGGGCTTCGGTCGTTGCCCGGTGGCTCCTTGAGCCAGTCGGGCTTGCGGAACATCAGATCCGGCGAACTCCACACCACCGGGTCGGAGGCATGTTGCAGGAACATCACCCGGGACCCTGCCCATGGGGGCGCGGCGGCGACCCGGGCGATCTCGGCGGGACTGGACGCCTGGGCGAAGCGAACCGTTCGCCCGTTGTCGTAGCGCGGCTGCACTTCGGGTGTGCCCGGATCCCGGCGTTGCGTCAGCGCCCTCCACAGGTCGCTGGCGTTGGGCGGACCCACCCACAGCACCGAGGAGAAGCCCATTTCGGAGACATCCGGCAGATATCCGAACGCCGCCTGTCCCGCCATCGAACCGAGGCTCTCACCGAAGAGGGCCAGCTTCGGCCGTCGGCCCTTCGGCCACCGCAGCCATCGCTCGTGGATCGCATGCACCATCGCCCGGCCGGCCTCGACCGACTTCTGCCGATCGGCCAGGAACGAGATCCAACTCGGCAGGTAGGAGTACTGCATGCCGACCAGCGCGGTATCGCCGTTGTACATCGACTCGATCGCGCGGGCGGCGATGGGGTCCACCCACCCGGTACCGGTGGTGGGGACGATGACCAGCAGCCTGCGCTCGAAGGCTTTGGTGCGTTGCAACTCCGACAGCAGCAGCGCCACCCGCTCCTCGGTGGTGGCGCCCGACTGCAGGCCCGCGTAGATGCGGATGGGCTCCTTGGCGGGGCGCCCATTGAGTTCGCTGAGTTCGGCTGCCTCCGGCCCGGTGGCGACGAAGTTACGGCCCTGGAACCCGAGGCTGTCCCAGGCGGCGAATGAGGCTGAACTACCTGACCTTTCGGCGTGTCGCGGCTGCTCGACGCCCGTGCGTGTGTTGGCGTTCTGCGGCTGGAACACCGCACTGGCACCGGCCAGGAGCCCCTGGAGCAGCACACCGTTGACCAGTGTGATGATCAGGATGACGACGATCGCGGTGCCGATGAACGTGGCGACTTCGTCGTTGATGTGCCAACGGCGAATCATCAGCCGGGCCAGTGCGGAGACGGCGTCCCGGACCAACCGGGCGGCCGCGATCAGCAGCCCCCCGGTGAGCAGCGCCACCATCACGGTGCGCAGGTAGATCGCCGTCGCCGGGCCCTCGATGCCCATCAGGCCGGCGACCTGTCGCTGCCAGTCCGCGGCCGGAATGACCATCAGCAGGCTGGCTCCGATCGACACCGCGACGACGGCGGCCTGCAGTCCGAATCGCATCCGCGGTTTCAGCGGCCACCACCCGCGGGCGCGCAGGACGAGTCGGGCCACCGCAGCGCCGATCACGACCCCGATGCCATACCCGATGGCGGCGTTGATGCCGCCGATGATTCCGCCGCTGAGCCAGTCCCGCGGCAGCAGGGAGGGCGTGAGCGACAGGCAGAAGAACAGCGCGGCGAACGCCACACCGGTGAGGTCCAGGCGCAGCAAGCTCAGCGCCCAGGCGCCCGCCGACTCCCGGCTCATCCGAACAGACCGGGCAGCACCCCTTCGGACGTGCTGCGCAGCTCCTCCAGCGTCACGGTGAAAAGATCTTGTATCTCAACGGAATCCGACTCTGCATCGGAGACCCCGATGCGTGCCGCGGGCAACCCGCGGGCCTCGCACATCGCCGCGAAACGGCTCTCCTCGGTACGTGGCACCGCGACCAGTACCCGGCCCGCGGACTCGGAGAAGAGGAAGACGAAAGGGTCCACATTCTCGGGAAGCACGAGACGGCAACCGGTTTCACCAGCCAGCGCCGCTTCCACGACCGCCTGGATCAGACCGCCCTCGCTGAGGTCATGGGCGGCCGACGCCAGGCCGTCCCGGGAGGCGGCGGTCAACACCTCCGACAGCAGTTTCTCGCGCGCCAGGTCGACCGCCGGCGGCAGGCCACCGAGGTGGTCGGCGGTGACCTGCGCCCAGATCGAACCGTCGAACTCGTCGCGGGTGTCGCCGAGCAGGTAAAGGGCCTCCCCCGGTTCGTTGCCCAGGCCGGTGGGCAGTCGCCGGCGAACGTCGTCCAGGACTCCCAGCACTCCCACCACCGGGGTGGGCAGGATGGGCGTCGCCCCGGTCTGGTTGTAGAAGCTGACGTTGCCTCCGGTCACCGGAATGCCCAGTGCCGCACAGCCGTCGGCCAGCCCGCGGACGGCCTGGGCGAACTGCCACATCACGCCGGGGTCCTCCGGAGACCCGAAGTTGAGGCAGTTGGTGACGGCGATCGGAGTCGCGCCGGTGACGGCGACGTTGCGGTAGGCCTCCGCGAGTGCCAGTTGGGCGCCGCGGTAGGGATCCAGTTGGGTGTAGCGCCCGGAGGCGTCGGTGGACACCGCGATGCCGCGTTGCGTCTGTTCGTCGATGCGCAGCACACCGCCGTCGGCATGTTCGGCCAGCACCGTGTTGCCCCGGACGTAGCGGTCGTACTGCTCGGTGATGAACCTGCGACTGCACAGATGCGGACTGCCCAGCAACGCAAGCAGAGTCGCGCGCAATTCCTCCCCGGTGGACGGCCGCGGCAGGCCGGCCGTCGTATCGGCGTTGAGCGCGTCCTGGGTGTCCGGTCGGGCCAGCGGCCGCTGGTAGACCGGGCCTTCGTGGGCGACGGTCCTCGGTGGGACGTCGACGACGGTCTCGCCGTGCCAGGTGATCCGCAGCCGGTCGCCGTCGGCGACCTCGCCGATCACCGTGGCCAGGACGTCCCATTTGCGGCAGACGGCCATGAACTTCTCGACGTTCTTCGGCGCCACCACGGCGCACATGCGCTCCTGCGACTCGCTGGAGAGCACCTCGGCGGGTGTCATGTTCGCCGCGCGCTGCGGCACCTTCTCGAGTTCGATGGTCATGCCGCCATCACCGGCAGAAGCCAGTTCCGATGTTGCACAGGACAATCCGGCTCCGCCGAGGTCCTGGATGCCGATCACCAGACCTGCCGAATACAGCTCAAGGCAGCACTCGATGAGCACCTTCTCGGTGAACGGATCGCCGACCTGCACGCTGGGCAGTTTCTTACGGCCCGCATCAGATTCGTCTCCGGAGAAGGTGTCCGACGCCAGCACCGACACCCCCCCGATGCCGTCCAGGCCGGTGCGCGCGCCGAACAGGATGATCTTGTTGCCGGTGCCGGAGGCGAACGCCAGGTGCAGGTCTTCCTTGCGCAGCACGCCCACACACATCGCATTGACCAACGGGTTTCCGGCGTAGGAGGCGTCGAACACCGTCTCCCCGCCGATGTTCGGCAGGCCCAGCGAGTTGCCGTACCCACCGACCCCGCGTACCACCCCGTCGAGCACCCGGCGGGTGTCGGGGGCGTCGGCCGCGCCGAACCGCAACTGGTCCATCACCGCCACCGGACGCGCCCCCATGGCCATGATGTCGCGGACGATGCCACCCACTCCGGTGGCCGCCCCCTGGTAGGGCTCCACGTAGGACGGGTGGTTGTGCGACTCGACCTTGAACGTGACCGCCCAGCCGTCACCGATGTCGACGACACCGGCGTTCTCGCCGATGCCGGCCAGCATCCCGGCCCGCATCTCGTCGGTGGTGGTCTCCCCGAAGTAGCGCAGGTGCACCTTGGAGGACTTGTAGGAGCAGTGCTCACTCCACATGACCGAGTACATGGCCAGTTCGGCGTCGGTGGGCCGGCGGCCCAGAATGTCGCGGATGCGCTGGTACTCGTCGTCCTTGAGTCCGAGTTCCCGATAGGGCTGCGGGTGATCCGGAGTTGCCTCGGCGTGCTCGACGGTGTCGACGGTGTGCGTCACACGGCTGAGTCTAGTGAGGGGTCAGGGCCTGGGCGCTGCCACGCAGAACGCGTTGCCGTCCGGGTCGGCCAGCACCACCCAGCGGAAGCCGCCGTCGACGGAATGCCGGCCCGTCTCGGTGGCGCCCAGGCCGACGAGACGATCCACCTCGGCGTCGAGATCGGATGCCATCAGATCAAGATGGACCCGGTTCTTTCCCGGCGTCGGGGCGTCGACCCGCTGGAATCCCAGAGCCGGCCAGTTCTCCCGGGCCACCATGACGAAATCCCCGCCGGGCAGGTTCACCACGGAGCCGCCGACGGCCTCGGCCCACCACTGCGCCAGCCGCCGGGGGTCGGTGCAGTCGACGGTGATCATCTCCAGGCTCAGGCTCATTCCGGGGCTCATTCCGGGGCTCATCGCGGCTCCAGGAACGCCTGCAGCGCAGCCGAATACGAGGCGACGTCGGCTGCCCCCATGAGCTCGCGGGCGGAGTGCATGGCCAGTTGCGGTGCGCCGACGTCGACGGTGGGGATGCCGGTGCGGGCGGCGGTCATCGGGCCGATGGTCGACCCGCAGGGAAGATCGGCGCGGTGCTCGTAGCGCTGCAACGGCACGCCCGCCTGGCGGCAGGCGAGTTCGAACGCGGCGGCGGTGCGGCCGTCGGTGGCGTAGCGCAGGTTGGGCTGCACCTTGAGCACCGGGCCGCCGTTGACCGCGATCAGGTGGCCGGGCTCGTGACGCTCGGGATAGTTGGGGTGGGTGGCGTGGGCCATGTCGCCGGAGGCCACCATCGAGGCCGGCAGCAGTCGCAGGAAATCCTCGCGGTCGCCACCCCAGCCCCCCACGATCCGCTCCAGCGTGGTCGGCAGGAAGTCGGACTGGGCGCCGTGGTCGGAGACCGAACCCACCTCCTCGTGATCGAACAGGGCCAGCACGGGCAGGTAGTCGCCGGGCTCTGCGGCCAGCAGGGCTTCCAATCCGGCGTAGCAGGTGCCCTGGTTGTCCAGGCGGGGCGCGCTCACCAGGTTCTCGTCGGCACCGATCAGACCCGACGGGGTCAGGTCATGGGTCATCAGATCCGCGGACAGCACGTCAGCGGGTGCCACGTCGAACTGTTCGGCGACGTACGCCAGCACCGACCGCGGCCGTTCACCCGCGCCCCAGACGGCGTTGACGTGTCGCTGCGGATCCAGGCTGAGCGATCCGCGGTCCTCGGCGAGATGGATGGCCAGTTGTGGCACCCGCAGCAGCGGCTCGTCCAGGCGCACCAGCCAATGCGCGACCCCGCCCTGGGTGTCGGGATCGCGCACCGACAGCCGCCCGCTCAGACCCAGGTCCCGATCGAGCCAGGAGTTCAGCCACGCCCCGCCGTAGGGCTGCAGTGCCACCACCTGCCAGCCCGCCACCACCCGGTCCGGATGCTGTTTGACCCGCAGGTTGGGGCTGTCGGTGTGGCCGCCGACGATCCGGAACGGCCCCCGTGGGCCGGTGCTGTTGTCCCAGGCGATCAGCGATCCGGAGCGGACGGCGAAGAAACGGCCCGTCGCCTCCTGCCCCGTCGGCCAGCGGTCGGTTTCGGCGAGTTCGGTGTAGCCGGCGTCGCGAAGACGGGTGGCAACGGTGGCGCACACGTGAAACGGCGAGGGGGATGCGTCGATGAATGCGCACAACCCCTGCGCGGTCGCATCGGTCATCGGCTCAGACGGCCAGGATCGCGTCGAGGGCGGAGTAGAACATTCCCAGTCCGTCGTCCGACGGCCCGGTCAGCGGTTCAGTGGCGTGTTCGGGGTGCGGCATCAGGCCGACGACGCGGCCGTTGGCGGAACTGATTCCGGCGATGTCGCGCATGGAGCCGTTGATGTTGTCGGCGTAGCGGAAGACCACCCGGCCTTCGCCCTCGAGCTCGTCGAGCACGGATTCGCTTGCCACATAACGACCTTCGCCGGACTTCAGCGGGACGAGCAGTTCGGCGCCCCATTCGTAGCGCGACGTCCAGGCCGTCGTGATGGAGTCCACCTTCAGCCAGACGTCGCGGCAGACGAAGTGCAGACCGGCGTTGCGGGCGAGCGCGCCGGGGAGGAGGCCCGCCTCGCAGAGGATCTGAAAACCGTTGCAGATGCCCAGTACCGGCATGCCGCGGCCGGCTGCGGCGATCACCTCGCCCATGACGGGGGCGAACTTCGCGATGGCGCCGCACCTCAGGTAATCGCCGTAGGAGAAGCCGCCGGGCACCACCACGGCGTCCACGCCCTTGAGGTCGGCGTCACCGTGCCAGAGGCTCACCGCCTCCGCCCCGGCCAGGCGGACGGCGCGGGCGGCGTCGACGTCGTCGAGGGTTCCGGGGAAAGTGATCACCCCGACGCGTGCGCTGATGCGCGATCCGCCTCCGGCTTCTCGCTGGCCACTCACAACTGCTCCCGGGTGACCGACCAGTCCTCGATCACGGTGTTGGCCAACAACGATTCGGCGATCTCGGCGAGTTCGTCGTCGGTGACGGTCTCGTCGACCTCGAGTTCGAATCGCTTGCCCTGCCGGACATCGGAGATGCCGGCGTGACCGAGTCGGCCCAGAGCGCCGACGATGGCCTGGCCCTGGGGGTCGAGAATCTCGGATTTCGGCATCACGGTGACAACTACCCGGGGCACGGGGCTCCTTAATATCGGGCGCCGACGGTACTCCTTGGGTCGGCGGTGAGGTGCGCCGCTGATCCTACCGGCGGATCAGGCGCAGGAGTCGATGTAGGCGGTGCACAGCGGTGCGGCCAGTGCGTCGAGCACGCCGGTGTCGCTGACCATCGGCCACGGGGTCTGCGCCGGGGAGTCCGACCACAGCGCCAATTCGGTGACGGTGCTGTTCACCGGGTCTGCGACCAGATACTCGTGCAGAATCACCGGCCCGCTGATCGCGGCAGCGAACCGGTCGGGCTGGTCGACGATCAGCGACGGCGATGCGGCCGGGTTGGTGGCCTGGCAGGCCCGTAGCGCGGAGACCGCGGCGGCGAAGGCTCCCTGCGCCAGTTCACCGCCCAGCCAGGTCTCCCCGGGCCAGTGCAGCACCTGCGCGTGCAACTGCCACTGCCCGTTCGGGTTGGAGACCGTCGCCCGCTCGGCGACCGCGTAGGTGCGCGGGTCGGCGGCCGTCGGGGCGGTGGCGCAGAGTTCCTCGAACCGGAACCGCGCCGATCGGGCCGTGACCGCAAGGCCCGCGAGCTTGGGCCACGAGTAGACGGAGTTGAGCGGGATCGCCGTCGGGGTGAGCCACGCGGTCTCCGGTATGCGGTTGCACGCGGGCGGGCAGGTGCCGGCGGGCTCGGCCGAGACGGGCGGGGCCAGGGCAATGCCGGAAGCCACCATCACCGATGTGAGGATCACCCGCATTCGCCGCCTCCTATGCGCGCACAATCGTAAGCATGGAGTTGACGCATTTCGGCCATTCATGCCTGCTCGCGGAATTCGGTGTCACGCGAGTGCTGTTCGATCCCGGCAACTTCTCGCACGGGTTCGAGGGCATCACCGGCCTCTCGGCGATCCTGATCACCCATCAGCATCCCGACCATGCCGATCCGCAGCGGCTGCCCGCACTGGTGGAAGCCAACCCGCAGGCGGCGTTGTACGCCGACCCGCAGACCGCGGCGATGCTCGGCGGGGACTGGCAGGCCGTCCACGTCGGTGACGAATTCGCCGTCGAGGGCGTGACCATCCGCGGCGTCGGCGGCCGTCACGCGGTGATCCACCCCGAAATCCCGGTGATCGACAACATCTCGTATCTGGTCGGCGACGCCGAGCACCCGGCGAGGCTGATGCATCCCGGCGACGCGTTGTTCGTTCCGGGTGAGCCGGTCGAGGTGCTCGCCACTCCCGCGGCAGCCCCGTGGATGAAGATCTCCGAGGCGGTCGACTATCTGCGGGCGGTGGCACCCCGGCACGCGGTTCCCATCCACCAGGGCTTCATCACACCGGAGGGCCGCGGCATCTTCTACGGTCGGCTCACCGAGATGACCGACACTGACTTCAGGGTGCTCCCCGAGGAGAGTTCATTCCGCTTCTGATCAACCCGAGAGGATTTCATGAGTACAGCTGATCTGGCGAGGCTCTTCGGGCTGACGGGCAAGACGGCTCTGGTCACCGGCGGCACCCGTGGCATCGGGATGATGATCGCCCGCGGTCTGTTGCAGGCCGGGGCCACCGTGGTGATCAGTTCCCGCAAGGCCGACGCCTGCGACCAGGCCGTGGCGGCGCTCTCGGAATTCGGTCCCGTCCGCGCCATTCCCGCCGACCTGTCCCGCCAGGACGAGTGCGCCCGGCTTGCCGACGAGGTCCTCGGGCAGACCGGAGCCCTCGACATTCTGGTGAACAACGCGGGAGCGACATGGGGCGAACCGCTGGAGACCTTCCCTACTGCGGCCTGGGACCGGGTGCTGGACCTCAACGTCAAGTCGCCGTTCTGGATGGTCCAGGCGCTGCTGCCGGCACTGCGCAGGGCCGGCACGCAGGATGACCCCGCACGAATCATCAACATCGGCAGCATCGACGGCATCCAGGTCAGCCCGATGCCCACCTACTCCTACTCCGCCAGCAAGGCGGCGATCCACCAGCTGACCCGAGTGCTCGCCAAAGAACTTGGCCCGCAGCACATCACGGTGAACGCGATCGCGCCCGGCCCGTTCCCGTCGAAGATGATGGCCGCCACCCTGGACGCGTTCGGCGACGCCATCGCGGCGGGGGCACCGATGCGGCGGATCGGGCGCGACGACGACATGGCCGGCGTCGCGGTGTTCCTCGCCGGCCGGGCCGGGTCTTACGTCAACGGGGCGATCATTCCCGTCGACGGCGGGATCGCCACGACGGCGGGTGGCTCGGGACGCTAGTCGAGCGACGATGACGCCGCAGGCGGAGGAGGAGTGAGACAGTCAGGCCCAGTCGAGCGACGATGACGCCGCAGGCGGAGGAGGAGCGAGACAGTCAGGCCCAGTCGAGCGACGATGACGCCGCAGGCGGAGGAGGAGCGAGACAGTCAGGCCCAGTCTGTCGCGTCGGGTCCGAATCGGCGCGGATCCGCGGTGGCCAGCAACCAGGCGTACTGGAACGCCGCTTCCTTCCACCGCTCATAGCGTCCACTGGTGCCGCCGTGGCCGGCGGCCATCTGGGTGCGCAGCAGAACCGGGTTCGGGTCGGTCTTGGTATGGCGCAGGGCGGCAACCCATTTGGCGGGCTCGACGTAGAACACCCGGGTGTCGTTGAGCGACGTCATCGCCAGGATGGCCGGGTACTCCTTGGCCTCGATGTTCTCGTAGGGCGAGTAGGACTTCATGTAGAAGTAGACGTCGCGATCCTCGAGAGGGTTTCCCCATTCGTCCCACTCGGTCACCGTCAGGGGCAGCGAGGGGTCGAGGATCGTCGTCAGCGGATCGACGAACGGAACCGCGGCCAGCACGCCGGCGAACAGATGCGGTGCCATGTTGGCGACCGCGCCCATCAGCAAGCCACCGGCGCTGCCGCCCAGCGCCACCAGGTTCTGCGGCCGGGTGACGCCGGCGTCGACGAGATAGGTTGCGGCGTCGACGAAGTCGGTGAAGGTGTTCTTCTTATCCAGCAGCTTGCCGCGCTCGTACCACATCCTGCCCATCTCGCCGCCCCCGCGGATGTGCGCAATGACGAACACCATCCCCCGGTCCAGCAGCGACAGCCGGGCGATGGAGAACCGCGGATCCTCGCTCGACTCGTAGGCGCCGTAGCCGTACAGCACTGCCGGCGCGGGGAATTCGATCCCGTCCCGGTAGATCAGCGAGATCGGGATGCGGGCGCCGTCCTGCGCGATCGCCCAGTCCCGGCGCTCCACATAGTCCTCGCGGCGGTAGCCGCCCAGCACCGGCTGCTCGCGCAGCAACACCCGCTCCCCGGTCGTGAGGTCGATGTCGTAGATCCGCGTCGGGGTGAGGAACGAGGTGGCGCCGACCCGCATTCGCGGTGCATCCCAGTTCGGATTGCCGCCGAGTCCGCAGGCCATCAGTTCCGAGTCGAAGGTGATCTCCTCGGGCGTGCCGTAGCCGTCGCCGTCGATGGGCCACAGCTGCAGCTTCGGCAGCGCGTCCCTGCGGTAGTGCACCACCAGGTGATCGGAGAACGCGTCGACGCCCTCCAAGCGCACGTCGTCGCGCGGGGCGATCAGGGTCCGTTGGGCGCCTGGGTCGTCGGCCGGGGCCTCGACGAGGGTGAAGTTCGGCGCTCCCTCGTTGTGCAGGATCAGCAGCCGGTCGGTTCCGCCGACGACCGCGTGCTCGACGGAATACTCGACGCCGTCGCGCCGGGGCAGCACGATCGTGAAGTCGGCCTCCGGGTCGGAGGCATCGGCCAGCCGGACTTCGGAGGTGATCGACGAGCCGGCCGCGATGACGATGTAGGCGTTGCTTCGGGTGCGGCCGACCCCTACCCAGAATCGTTCGTCGGGCTCGGTGAACACCTGCTCGGCGGGCCCCTCCGAGCCCAGCCGGTGCCGCCAGACCGTATCGGGACGCCATGCCTCGTCGACGGTGGTGTAGTAGACGCATGAGCTGTCGGCCGTCCAGGTGACCCCCGCCGCGATACCGCTGATCCGGTCCGGGTAATGCTCACCGGTGCGTAAGTCCTTGAACTGCAGGGTGTATCGCTCGTCGCCCTTGACATCGACCGAGTAGGCCAGCACGTTGGCATCAGGGCTGACGTTGCCGGCACCGAGGGCGAAGTAATCGTGGCCGTCGGCTTCGATGTTCTCGTCGAGCAGGACCTGCTCACCGGGGATGTCGGTGTGCTCGTCAAGCACCGGGGGGTCCCAGTCGTCGGGTCCGGTGATCGGGCAACGGCAGTGCACCGAGTACTGCTTGCCTGCGAAACTACGTCCGTAGTACCACCAGTCACCGCGGCGCGACGGCACCGACAGGTCGGTTTCCTTGGTGCGAGCCTTGATCTCGTCGAAGATCTTCTGCCGCAACGGCTCTTGGTAGGCGGTGGCCTCTTCGACGTGTTCGTTCTCCGCCTCCAGGTGTGCGATCACCTCAGGGTCGGATTTGTCGCGCATCCATTCGTAGGGGTCGACGAACTCGTCGTCGTGATGGATCCGGGTGGTCTCCACCCGCTTGGGGGCCGGTGCGGTCATGCGGCGTCGGCTCCGATCCAGTCGCTAAAACGCAGGCCTGAAATCCGTTCGTAGGCTTCGATATAACGGGCTCCGGTCGCCGTGGCGATTTCCGGGGGAAGAGGCGGTGGCGGTTGCGAACCGTGGCGGTCCCACCCGGATTCCGGACCGGTGAGCCAGTTGCGGACGAATTGCTTGTCGAAGCTGGGCTGCACCACACCTTCGGTATAGGTGTCGGCCGGCCAGTAGCGCGACGAGTCCGGGGTGAACACCTCGTCGGCGAGGACGAGGTGGCCGTCGGTGTCGACGCCGAATTCGAACTTGGTGTCGGCGATGATGATTCCCTTGGTCAATGCGTGCTCGGCGGCCTCGCGGTAGGTCTGCAGTGTCAGGTTGCGCAACTGTTCGGCCCGGTCTTGTCCCACCAGTGCGACGACCCTGTCGAAGGAGATGTTCTCGTCGTGCGCTCCGAGTTCGGCCTTGCTGGCCGGGGTGAAGATCGGCTCGTCGAACCTGCTGGCCTCGACCAGTCCGGCCGGCAACTCGATGCCGCACACCGCGCCGGTGCGCTGGTAGTCGAGCAGTCCGGAACCGGTGAGGTAGCCGCGCGCGACGCACTCGACCGGCACCATGTCCAGGCGGCGAACCACCAGTGCGCGGCCGAGAACCTCGGCGGGGATGCGGGGATCGTCCGCCGGGCCCGCCAGGTGATTGGGGGCGTCGACCAGGCCGAAGAAGAACACGCTCATCGCGGTCAGGATGCGTCCCTTGTCCGGGATCGGCGTGTCCAGGATGTAGTCGTACGCGGAGATCCGGTCGGTGGCGACGAAGAGCAGGTGGTCGTCATCGATGCGGTACAACTCGCGGACCTTGCCGCTGGCCAGGTGACGGTAATCGGACAGGGCGGGACGCACCGCGCCAGCCTAGCGATGCGGTGGGTGGCACTGGCGGCAGGTTGCCCCCTCCGGGCATGCAACTGTGCTGGGATCGTGCCATGAAGTCGCGTTTCCTGCCCTACGCCACTACGCCCGTCCGAATGACCGGGCAATTGATCAGTGACCTGCTGATCGCCGCCTGGATCACCGTCTGGGTGATGGTGGGCCTTGCCGTGCATCACGCCGTCGCCGCGATCGCCGGTGTGGGCCGGCAGGTCAACGACAGCGCCAACGGCCTCTCCGACAACCTCAACTCCGCCGGGGACAGCGCCGACCGCATCCCGTTGGTCGGTGACACGGTGGCCAAACCGCTGCGCGCCGCCAGCGAGGCCGCCCTTGATCTCGCGGGGGCGGGCCAGAACCTCGACACCACCGCGACCTGGCTGGCGGTGCTGCTGGCCATCGCCGTGGCGGCCCCGCCGATCCTGGCGGTCGGAATGCCGTGGCTGTTCCTGCGCATCCGGTTCTTCCGGCGCAAGTGGACGGTGATCGCGTTGGCGCAGACCCCGGCCGGTGAGCAGTTACTCGCGTTGCGGGCACTGGCCAACCGGCCGCTGCGCAGGCTGACCGAGGTGAGCCCGGACCCGGTCGGGGCCTGGCGGCGGCAGGATCCGACGGCGGTGCGGGGTCTGGCGGCGTTGGAGTTGCGGTCGGCGGGCGTGGCCCGGGTGACTTCGGTGCGCTGACGAGCGCTCAGCGCACACAACTGCACCGAAATGGAACCCGGCGGGCCTGATAACCGTCCAAAGTCTGTGTGATCGAGGAGTATCTGCGCCGCCATGACGGCGTCATCACCCTGGCCCAGGCCACCCGGGCTGGCCTGAGTGAACATGCGGTACGTCGGAAAGTGCGCTCGGGCCAGTGGCGACGCTGCGGCACCGGCGTGTATTTCGCCGACGACCGGCCGTTCACTCCGTCGGCACGGATCCGGGCAGCGGTCTGGGCTCGCGGTCCCCGGGCCGCCGCGAGCGGGCTGGCTGCCGCGTGGTGGCTGGGCCTGACAGTGCTGGAGCCGCAGGTGGTCGAGGTCACTGTGCCCCGTACTGCGAGCGGGCGCTGCGGCCCAGGCATCCGAGTCCGTCGTCGCGACCTCCGCGACGACGACATCTTCGAGGCTCGAGGCCTGCGGGTGACCAGCGTCTCGCTGACGGTGTTGGAAGCATCGGCTCGCAGGGGCGGCGGACCCAAGATCATGGACTCCGCGCTGCAGCGCCGCGTTCGATTGGACGATCTACAACGAGTTCATCTTCGCAATACCGGCCGGCACGGCGCTGCGGCAGCGAGACGCATGCTCGATGCGGCCGCCGGCGGAGCTCGCTCGGAGGCGGAGCGGCTTCTGGTTCGACTGCTGCAAACCGCCGGGATTGTTGGGTGGCGTGCCAACTACAAAGTCGGCCCCTACTCCGTCGACGTCGCTTTCCTCGCACCGCGGGTGGCGATCGAGATCGACGGCTGGGCGTTCCACAGCGATCAGGAGGCGTTTCAGAAGGACCGGGCGCGGCAGAACTACCTGATACTTCAGGGCTGGCAGGTGCTTCGGTTCACCTGGCTGGACATAACGGGGCACCCTGAACGGGTCCTCGCCCAGATCCGCACGGCGATTTCGGTGCGCTAGCGAGCGCTCAGCGCAAGGAAATGCACCGAAATCGCAAGGGCGGGGGCTAGAGGATCGCGCCGGGGGTGTAGGCGGCCGCCGACGGGTATGCGCGCACCAATGCATCGACCGCCGCGACCACGGCGTCGATCTGGGGGCCGGCCGCGCCGGTGAAGGACGCCTTGTCCGCCAGTGCGGCTTCGAGTGCGGCCCGGTCCAGCGGCAGGCGCGGGTCGGCGGCCAGGCGGTCCAGCAGATCCGGTTCGGCCCCGCGTTCCCGCATCGCCAACGCGACGGCGACGGCGTGTTCCTTGATCACCTCGTGGGCGGCTTCGCGGCCCATGCCGGCCCGCACCGCCGCGATGAGCACCTTCGTCGTCGCCAGGAACGGAAGATAGCGGTCGAGTTCGCGTTGGATGACCGCCGGGTAGGCGCCGAACTCCGCCAGCACCGTCAGGAACGTCTCGATCATGCCGTCGATGGCGAAGAACGCATCCGGCAGCGCCACCCGGCGCACCACCGAGCAGAAGACGTCGCCCTCATTCCATTGCGCCCCAGCCAGTTCCGCGGTCATCGAGGAGTAGCCGCGCAGAACGACCTGCAGCCCGTTGACCCGTTCGCAACTGCGGGTGTTCATCTTGTGCGGCATCGCCGAGGAGCCGACCTGCCCGGCGGCGAAGCCCTCGGTCACCAGTTCGTGGCCGGCCATCAGCCGGATGGTGTGCGCCAGCGACGACGGCCCGGCACCCAGTTGCACCAGGGCGGAGACCACGTCGTGGTCCAGCGAGCGGGGGTACACCTGGCCGACGCTGTCGAGTACCGCTGCGAAGCCGAGGTGTTCGGCGACCCGGCGCTCCAACTCCGCCAGTCGGCCGGCGTCGCCGTCGAACAGGTCGAGCATGTCCTGCGCGGTTCCCATCGGGCCTTTGATCCCGCGCAGCGGATAGCGGTCGAGGAGTTCGGTGATGCGGGTCAGGGCGATCAGGGTCTCCTGGGCCGCGGAGGCGAACCGCTTGCCCAGCGTGGTGGCCTGGGCCGCGACGTTGTGGCTGCGCCCGGCCATCACCACGTCCCGGTAGGTGACCGCCCGTTCGGCCAGACGCGCGGCGACCGCCACCCCGCGCGCGTGGACGAGTTCCAGCGAGCGACGGATCTGCAACTGCTCGACGTTCTCGGTGAGGTCGCGGCTGGTCATGCCCTTGTGCACGTGCTCGTGGCCGGCCAGGGCGTTGAACTCCTCGATACGGGCTTTGACGTCGTGGCGCGTGACCCGTTCGCGGGCGGCGATGGAGGCGAGGTCCACCTGGTCGAGCACCCGTTCGTAGTCGGCGATGGCGGCTTCGGGGACGTCCACACCCAGTTCGCGTTGGGCCCGCAGCACCGCGAGCCACAGTCGGCGCTCGGCGACGATCTTCGCCTCGGGCGACCAGATCGACACCATGTCGGCGCTGGCGTACCGGTTGGCCAGGACGTCGGGAATGATCACGGACCGAAAGCTTACGGTTGTCGTCCATGTACTACGTCGGAGTCGACCTCGCCTGGGGTGAACGCAACCCGACCGGGGTGGCCGCCGTCGACGCCGACGGGGTGCTGCGCCACGTCGGGGCGGCCCGGTCCGACGACGACGTCCTCGCCCAGCTGGAACCCTTCGTCGACGGCCCGTGCGTGGTCGCGTTCGACGCGCCCCTGGTGGTCGTGAACCCGAGCGGCAACCGGCCGTGCGAGGCGGCCCTCAACCGCGACTTCCGCCGCTTCGACGCCGGCACACATCCGGCGAACACCGGGTTGGCCTGGTTCGCCGACGGCGGCCGCGCTGCCCGGTTGGCCGCCGCACTGCGACTCGATCTCGACCCCCGATCGGGATCGGCGCGCAAGGCCTTCGAGGTGTACCCGCACGCCGCGAGCGTCGCACTGTTCGGCCTTGCCAAGACCCTGAAGTACAAGCAGAAGCAGGGGCGGGAAATCGTCCAGATGCGCTCAGAGTTGTTGCGGCTCATGGACTTCATCGAAGGCCTGGACGATCTGGCGGTCACCGCTTCCGCGGACTGGCTGGCGCTGCGGACCGCCGTCCGCGCCGCCACCCGCAAGTCCCAACTCCGCCGCGCCGAGGACCCCGTCGACGCAGTGCTGTGCGCCTACATCGCCCGCTTCGCCACCGTCCGGCCCGCCGAGGTCACCGTCTACGGCGATGTCGAATCCGGGTGCATCGTCACGCCCAGGCTTTTGACGTTCCAGTCAGATCGCTGACCTGTTGCAGGAACCGCCGGACCCGGGCGGGGTTCTCCGGTCGCTGCCAGCCGAAGGTCGTCGGCCGTTGCGCGCGGTCGTGCCAGAAATGGCCCGGGGTGGACTGCGGGCGGGTGGCCACCAGCCACACCGCCGTGTCGGCTCCGTCGGCGACTTCGCGCAGCAGCGGTCTGGTGATGACCCGGAAGCGGGGCAGGTATTCGGCCACACCAGGGGTGTCCACCCAGCCGGGGTGCATGCTCTCGACTTTGACGCCGGTGCCGGCCATGCGGTGCGCCCACGCGTCGGCGAGCACCACCTGCATGCGTTTGGTGCGGGCGTAGGTGCGCACGCCGTTGTAGTCGTGGTCGGACTCGAGGTCGTCGACGACCAGTGGGGCGCTGTACATGCCACCGGAGGAGACGAAAACCACCGACGCTCCGCGGGCGGCCCGCAGTAACGGCAACAGTCGCTCGGTCATCAGGTGCGGGCCGAGGATGTGGGTGGCGAACTGGAGTTCGTGGCCCTGCGGCGTCACGAACCGCTCTTTGGGCATCAGGCCGGCGTTGTGCACCAGGCCGTCCAGGGCCGGCACCCGGCTGGCGAATTCGGTGGTCCAGGCCGTCACGGCATCGAGGTCGGACACGTCGCACACCTCGCCGATCACCTCAGCGCCGGGCACCTGCGCGCTGATCTCGGCGACGCATCGGCGCACCTTGTCGGCGTTGCGGCCGAGAACGTGGACGATCGCCCCCAGTCCGGCGAACGCCCGGGCCATCTCGAGGCCGATACCCGCGGTGGCGCCGGTGACCAGCACCCGCTTGCCGACCAGGGCGTCGGGGGCGGGGTCGGCGGGCCACCAATGGCGCCGCAACCCCGAACCGATCCGGGTGTAGCCGAGCACCAGGGCGCGATCCATCGCGCCGTCGAGAATCCCCGTCACCGGGCGGGTGACATCAAAGAGTCCCATGTCAGATCCGGTCGTCGATGGGCGCCAATACGTCGATCACATCAACAAGAGTGGCACGGACGCTCTCGCGGGTTCCGTCCGCGTTGTCGACCAGGGCCGAGACCACCGCCCCATCCACCGAATAGAGCAGCGCCGTCATCATGTCGGCGCGGGTCCGCCGGCCCGACCGCGCCATGGCCTCACCCACGGCGTCGATGCGATGTTGCAGCAGCCGGCGTTCGACGTCCCGCAGTTCCGGATGGCGGGCGCAGGCGATGTACCGCTCGTAGCGGGAGATGAGCTGATCGCGGCTCGGTTCACCGGCGAGCAGGTCGACCAGAA
>CAISDL010000007.1 GCA_903884065.1 uncultured Actinomycetes bacterium
CCGCACCCGCAGCCACCGTCGAGGACCGCGTCAACGACACCAGCGTCTCCCGGTCACCATCACGCAATGCCAGCGGTGCAATTCGCATGCATGATTATCCCAAAACCTCACCGTAAAACTATTTCGGACACGCCGCACTAGGGTGGGAGCAGACCCGGATGGGGTGGTTATGGCGACGATCGATCCGCAGACGCTGGTGAACGTGGTCACGCTGGCCTGCCGCGCACCCTCGCTGCACAACAGCCAGCCGTGGCGGCTGATCGCCGAGGGCGGTCGGTTGCGGCTCTTCCTCGAACCGCACCGGGCGCCGCGGGCCACCGACCAGGGCGGCCGCGAGGTGATCATCAGCTGTGGCGCGCTGCTCGATCACCTGCGGGTGGCAGCGGCGGCGGCCGGATGGAACGCCGAAGCCGAGCGCTTTCCCAATCCCAACGACCTCGACCACCTGGCCACCGTCGACTTCCACCGGACCGAGTTGGTCACCGACGCCGCCCGGGCCCGCGCCGACGCGATCCTGTGCCGCCACACCGACCGGTTACCCTTCGCCGCACCCGCCGGCTGGATGTACACCGAGCCGCTGTTGCGCAATGCCGTCGACCCCGAGGCGGCGACCCTGCACATCCTGCCCGACGCGGCGCGCCCGCAGGTCGCCGAAGCGTCCCGCCTGACCGAGGCATTGCGGCGTTACGACACCGCTTACCACGCCGAATTACATTGGTGGACTGCGCTGTTCGAGGTTTCCGACGGCGTGCCGTCCAGCGCGCTGGCCGCCGCCTCCGAACGCGACCGGGTGGACGTGGCACGCGGTTTCCCGCTGAGCGGGCACGGTGGACGGCGCCCGGAGGTCGACCGGGACCACGCCGTGATCGCGGTGCTGTCCACCGACGGCGACGATCACCGCAGCGCGCTGGGATGCGGCGAGGCCCTCTCGGCGGTCCTGCTGGAAGCCACCCTGGCCGGGCTGGCCACCTGCCCGGTCAGCCACGTCGCCGAACTGGAGGCCAGCCGCGAGATCCTGCGCGCGCTGACCGCCGGCGACGGTGACCCGCAGATCCTGATCCGCATCGGCCAGGTGCCCGCACTGGAGGACCCCCCGCCGCCCACGCCGCGGCGGCCGCTGAGCGACGTACTGGCGGTCCGGTAACGGGTATCGTCCTAGGGACCAATTGAGGCCCGGGGTACAAAACGTGATGAACGAGCCAGACAACGAAGCGGTGCGTCCACCGCATCCGGATAACACCGATGGCGCGGACGCGCCGCCCAGACGCGGGAACATCCGCGCCCAGGAGCCGGGAATCACCCAGCCGCGCCCTCCCACCTTGGCCGAGGCGCGGGCACGGGACAAGGCGCGTAAGGCGCGCGAAGAAGCCGATCGGTTCGCCGCCGAGCAGGCCGCCAACGCAGAGCGGAGACGCAGCCAGAACAAGAAGACGCTCATGGGGGCGGTGGCCGTGGTCGGCGTGGTCGGGGTGGTTGCGCTCGGCTATCAGATGAGCAAGAGCGACCGGGATGTCACCGCCAGCTGTGTGGACGACAACAACGTGGTGGTGCCGGACGAGTATTGCGGGTCAGGGACTCCGGGGATGGGCGGCATCTTCATTTTCGCGGGCGCGCCGTACCGCTATTACTACGGCGGTTCGACCGGCGGTGTGGGCACCCGCGCCACCGGCGGGACCCTGACCCAGCCCAGCGGCACCACCGCCAAGACGAAGTCCGGCTCGGCGATCAAGCGCGGCGGCTTCGGGTCGTCGAGCGCCGGCAGTGTGGGCGGCTGAATGCAGCGACAACACCGCGCGCCCCGGCCGGATTGGGAGCGGATCGTCGCCGCCCAGGGCATGTGCTTCGACGAACCCGCCCGCTACGCCGACGGCTCGATTCGCCCCTACTGGGACGAGTCCGTGCACTACGTGTTCGACATGGACGAGGTGCTGTCCATGGAGGCCAGCGTCGAGGTCCTGCACTCGATGTGCCTGGAGGCGGTCGAGCACGTGGTGCTCACGGAGCGGTTCGGCGACTTCGGGCTGCCGGAGTGGAGCTGGGAGCCCATCGCGAAGTCCTGGCGGCGCAGTGACCCGTACGTGTTCGGCAGGTTCGATCTGCGTTACGACGGAAAGCGGCCTCCGGTCCTGCTGGAGTACAACGCCGACACTCCCACTACGTTGCTCGAGGCCTCGATTCTGCAGTGGCACTGGAAAACCGACGTCTTCCCCGACGACGACCAGTGGAACTCTCTGCACGAGCGCCTGGTCGAGCGCTGGCAGGAGATCCGGCCGCGGCTGGCCGGCGAGGAGACCCATTTCACGTGGTCGTCGGCCGATATGACGGGCGAGGACAACGTGACGCTGGCCTATATGCAGGAGTGCGCGGCCGAAGCGGGCCTGCACACGGTCGCCCTGGCGATCGAGCAACTCGGCTACGACAGCGACCTCGATCGCTTCGTTGATCTCGAGGAGGCGCCGATCTCGTCGGTGTTCAAGCTCTACCCCTGGGAGTGGGTGCTCGACGACGAATTCGGCCGCCGCGCAGTGGACCTGCTGCCCGAAACGATGTGGGTGGAGCCGCTGTGGAAGACGCTGCTGAGCAATAAGGCGATCCTGGCGGTGCTGTGGGAGATGTATCCCGGGCACCCGAACCTGCTCCCGACCTATCTCGACGACCCGCATGAGCTCACCGATTATCTGCGCAAACCCAAACTCGGCCGCGAGGGCGGGAACATCACCGTCGCGGCCCCCGGCCACCAGATGGAGACCGGTGGCGTCTACGGGGCCGAAGGCTACGTGTACCAGTTGTTCGACCCGCTGCCGCAATTCGACGACATGCATCCGTGCCTGGGGGCGTGGATCGTCGGCGACGAGTCGGCCGGGCTGGGCATCCGCGAGAGTCCCGGCCTGATCACCGACAACGTCTCAGCTTTTGTCCCACACCGGATTCGGTTATGACCCGCGAAGGAGTTTCGATGGTGGCTGCTGGTCTGGAACCCGGATACTGGTCGACCGTCGGTCACGGCGTTTCGGCGATCGCGCTGTACACGATCATCGGGATGGCACTGGTGGTGCTGGGCTTCTTCATCATCGACTGGACCACACCGGGGCCGCTGCGGACGCTGGTGATGGCCGGCCGACCGAACGCTGCGGCGATCGCCGCCGCCGGAGTGGTGTCCATCGCCCTGATCGTGGTCCTGACCATCTACTCCTCGAGCGGAGACCTCATCCAGGGCCTCGTGGGAACGCTGATCTTCGGCGTCCTCGGGCTCATCAGCCAGGCGCTGTGCGTGCGGCTGATCGGACTGGTCACGGGGATCGACATCGGCCGGGTACTGGCGGCGGAACGCTTCGTCCCCGAAGTCCTGGTCGTCGTCGCCGCCTATGTTTCGGTGGCCCTCATCATCGCGGTCGCCATCCTGTAGCTAGAAGCTCTGCTCCACACGGCGTTTGATGCCCAGCAGCATGCCGCGGGTCATCAGCGACATCACCGGTCCGGCCGCCTCGGCACCGACCGCCTCACCGGGTACCCGCATCCGCAACCGGGTGCG
>CAISDL010000008.1 GCA_903884065.1 uncultured Actinomycetes bacterium
CCGATTCCGCACGACGGCCTGGTGCTCGCCGACTGCCTCGACATCAAGGACGGGCCCTTCCACGCCTACCTGACCCACGAACTCACCAAGCGCGCCGACTACCGCTGCGCCTCCAGCATTGAGGAGTTCCGCAGCCACAAGCGGGCCGTCACCCGCGAAGGCCAGGTGCGTTCCGGGGAGCGCCACGAGAAGGACGACCGCCACCGCGTCGACGACCCCCGCCGCTGGGTGCTCGGCTGGGCCAACGAACGCAAGATCGCCGCGCTGCGCGACGAACTCGCCGAACTGCAGGTGGCGCTCGCGGCGGCCACCGCCGAGCTGTCCGGCCTTTACGCCCAGCGCGACGTCCTGCAGAACCGGCTGCAAGCCCTCGCCCGCATCGAGGAGTACCGCTCCTGGACCGACCTCGACGTCGACGAGGCGCAGGCGCGCGCGAACGCGCACGACTCCGAGCGGCAACGCCTACTCGCCGGCTCGTCGCGGCTGGACGAGATCGCCCGGGCGATCGCCGACAACGACGCCCAGGCCACCGCCGTGGGGGAGTTGATCGCCGACCTCACCGGCCGTCTGGCGACCACCGCCAAGGCAGCCCGGGACGCGCAGAAGTCCAAGACCCGCGACGACGAGTTCGTCGCCGCCCAGCCTGCGGACCAGGTGGCGGCGGCCCGATCGGTGTACGAGGCCCTGGAGACGCGGCTCGGAAAGAGGCGTCCGACGACCGCAGCGGCATGCGGCGACACCGAGAGAGCGCTGTCGGACGACATTCACCACCGGACCGGGCGTCTGGGCGAGCAACTCAACGGATACGCCCTTAACCTCAGCCAGCGAATGGCGGACTTCCTGCGCCGCTGGCCCGAACTGCGCGCCGACATGGACGCCAACGTCGAGGCCCGCGCCGACTTCCTGGCGTTCCGAGACCGCGTCGCCAATGATGACCTGCCCCGCTTCGAGGCGGAGTTCAAAGAACAGCTCAACAAGAACGCCATCCAGGAACTCGCCGGCTTCAACAACTGGCTCAACCGGCAGGGCTCGGCCATCGACGAGCGCGTCGCCCGGATCAATGAGGCGCTCGGGGCGGTGCCCTACAACCCCGGCCGCTACATCCGGCTGGAGAAGGAGCCGACCACCAATCAAGATGTGGCGCAGTTCCGTTCCGATCTGCGCAACCTCACCAACGACAGCCTCGCCGTCGACGGCGACCAGTACTCCGAACAGCGCTTCCTCGACGTCAAGCGGATCATCGAGCGGTTCCGCGGCCGCGAAGGCTACGCCGACGCCGACAAGAATTGGACCCGACGGGTCACCGACGTCCGCAACTGGTTCGTCTTCTCCGCCTCCGAACGCGACGCCGACACCGACGTCGAGTGGGAGCACTACAGCGACTCCGACGGCAAGTCCGGCGGCCAGAAGGAGAAGCTCGCCTACACCATCCTCGCGGCCTCGCTCGCCTACCAGTTCGGGCTGGAATGGGGCGTCGAGAAGTCAAAGGACTTCAGGTTCGCCGTCATTGACGAGGCGTTCGGACGCGGCTCGGACGTCTCCACCCGCTACGCGTTGCAGCTCTTCGCCACCCTCGGCCTGCAATTGCTCATCGTCACACCGCTGCAGAAGGTTCACGTCATCGAGCCCTACGTGAAAGCCATTGGTTACGTGGACAACCCGACCGGCCAGTTCTCCCGCCTGCAGACGATGACCATCGAGGAGTACCGCAGCCAACGGGACGGCCGGCGGTCGTGAGCTGGACGACGGCGTCGGACATCGTCGCCAAGGTCAGGCGGCGGTGGGATGACGGTTCGCTGCTGCGGGCGTACGCCGAGGGTTTGCCGTTCGTTCCCATCGAGGTGCCGTTGCGCGGGCCCAAGCCCTCGCAGGTCGGGGATGACATCGCGGGGGTTCGCGAGTGGATCACGGACCTGGACGCCGGCCGGCGGGATGACAGCCGCTACACCCTGGTGTGGCAGTCGATCGGGGGCAGGCAGATCGGGCGTAATCAGATTCCTGTGCGCGCGGTGGTGTCTGGCTTCGCGCAGGCCTGGGCCCTGTTGGGAGTGGCGTCGACGGTCCGTCGGTTCGATGAACTGCTGGCCATGGTGCATGGGCACCCGCCGGTGCGCGGATGGGTCGTCGCCAATCCCCATCGGGCACTCGAGTTCTTCGTCGAGATGCCTCAGTTGATCGCCGCCTACGTCTGGCTCGACGAGCATCGGGGCTCGCAGATGTATCTGCGGGAGATCAGTGCGCCTGGTGTGGATACGAAGTTCGCTGAGAGGTACCGGGCGGTGCTGGCCTCGATGCTCGGGGTGTCGGCGACGGCCTCGGGGTTTCTCGCCGACCTGGGCTTGCGGTCGAAGCCCGGACTGGTGCGGTTTCGCCCCGCGCCGACGCTGGGCCTGCCCGCTGCCGTGACCGAGGTGGCCGTGCGCTCCGAGGAGTTGGCGCAACTGCAGCTGGGTCCACGGGTTGCGATCATCGTGGAGAACGAGATCAGCTACCTCAGCGTCGACGTCCCCGATGACGGGATCGTGTTCTGGGGGAGGGGATTCGACGTCGACAGCGTGGGCCGGCTGCCGTGGCTCGCCGCAGCCGACGTCCTCTACTGGGGTGACATCGACACCCACGGCTTCGCGATCCTCGACCGGCTGCGCGCCTGGCTCCCGCACGCACGATCAGTGCTGATGGACCGCGAGACGCTTCTGGGCCACCGCGACCGCTGGGTGCCCGAGGACCGGCCGGCGAAGTCGGTCCTGACCCGGCTGACTGCTGATGAGCAGGACCTGTATGCGGAGTTGGTGGAGGGCGGGCTGGGCGAGCGGGTGCGGCTCGAGCAGGAGCGAATCGACTGGCAGTGGGCGGAGCAGCGACTTCGGGGCGGAACATTGTTGCCGTGACGGTCCGTTGCGGGACATTCAAGCGGCTGGTCGGTAACGAGCGGCGGAGCAAAGGTTAGATCCGGCGGCGGCAAGGCGCCGGTGTGGCCAGACTGGGGCGTATGCAGCGGGAGGAGTTCCTGGAGAAGCTGGCGTCATTGCGGATGGCGCCGCGCGGCGGCGGCGAACGGTATCCCCACAAGCCGCTGCTGCTGCTGTGGCTGCTCGGCCGGATGCAACAGCATGGCACGACGGCGTGCACCTACGAGGAGGCCGAGAAACCCGTCAGCCGGCTGCTGGACGATTTCGGGCCGCCCGCAGCCAACCGGTATCGGGCCGCCATGCCGTTCGTTCATCTGGAGTCCGACCTTTGGGCGCTCAGTGGAGACGAGGGCCAGCCGCTCAAAGACACCCGAGCCGCGCTGTGCCGAGCCCACGCGACGGGCCGTCTGCGCCCGGAGGTCGAGCAACTCCTTCGCGACGATCCTTCCCTGATCGGCGAATCGGCGCGGCTGTTGATCGACCTCAACTTCACCCCGACCTACCTTGAACCTATTTGCGCCGAAGTGGGTTTGGACCTCGAGGCCGCCGAAGAGGCGGCGTGGCAGCCTCGGGCGACGCGGCCGCGCCGGCGCCCCGGATTCCGCAGCGAGGTGCTGCACGGCTGGCGCAACCGGTGTGCGATGTGCGGCTACGACGGCGCGCTGGGCCGCGACCCCGCCGGCCTGGATGCCGCGCATGTGTTCTGGCATTCCCAAGGCGGTCCCGACGACGCCGACAACGGGTTGGCGCTGTGCTCGCTGCATCACGTGCTCTTCGACCTGGGCGCGCTCGGCCTCAATGCCGATCTCTCCGTGCGGGTCTCACCGCACTACGTCGCGCGAAGCGAGCTGGGGGAGCGACTGGTCTACCACCTGGAAGGCCGGCCACTGTTCGACCCGGCACCGAGACATCCCACACCGAGCGCGCGGCACGTGGATTGGCATGCGAGGCAGGTGTTCAAGACGGCGGGGTGAGCGTCGGATAGTTTTGCAGCCCTCTGGGTGTCAGAGCGGGAAAGAACACACCGACTGCGGAGCCGACGACGTACCTGATGTCATGGCTGATCCGAGTCGGTCAGTAGGCCCCGACAACGTCGATCCAGTCCGGTAGATCGCCGGTCTCGGTCTTCTCCACCTTGTGGCCGCGGGACCGTAGCTCCTCGGCGATGTCGTCAGCGACACCGGGCGGGAAGTACAGCTGGTCGTAGTCCGGGCCGGTGAGATCCACCGTGCCGCTGTACTTCTCGATGAGGTCTTCGGGGAACCATCTCAACTCGTCCTCGGTGGGCCACCCGCCTATGAACCAACCATCGTGGTAGCCGTATCGGAACTCTTCTTGCGGGAAAGGTTCGTCGTCGTCGGGTTCGTCATCTCCGCGGTTGCTGAGCACGTCGTCCCAGACATCGGGCGGCAAAGCATTCCGGAACTCGCCCCAGGTCGTGGAGTCGCTGACGGCGCGTGCGATCTTGCCGTAGTACTCGGCAGTATGCCGCTCGGCGAAGAGAACCCCGAAGTGGGAGTTCGGTGTGTAGACGATGTCCAAGGCTTCCCGGCGACCGCGAAGCTCATCCGCCGGTGTGGGCGGGTGGATGGGGTTGCTCACCGGGATGCCGCGGGCGACGAACCCGTCGGGGAACACGATCCAGACGCAGTCGTCGATCGGCATTTCGTCGAAATTGCGTTCCGAGACGTACCACAGCCCGTCGTGCACCGAACCCGCCGGCGCCCGAGAGGCCCGGTACTTCTGCGGCGTCTGGCCAAGCTTGGCGGCTACCGCGGCTTTCGCCTCAGAGGTTTTCATGTCGGCCTACCCGTGGATCGAAACATGTTGTGGCAGAAACGGTATCGACAATCCGTGGCGTTTCCAGGTAATGGATTTCGATGATGCGAACAGCCATCGCGCAGCCTTTCGGTTCGTTGTGTGGGTGATGTGAATGCTCGGTAGATCAGGTTCAGGTCCCTGGCATGCCGATCTTGGAGTAGGTCAGCGGGAGCGGGCCGACGTCGAACAGTCCGAGGTTCCCGAAGGCGCCCTGTGTATTCAGAGCACCGTCCCAGGCATCGGGCAGGCACCGGAAGTTGGCGACGATGTTCTCGAAGCTGGACACCTGGTCCCACCACTCGGCGAATCCGCCATCGGATGCGGGACGGGCCGCTGCAGCCTCGGCGGCGGCGGCCTGAACCCGATCGGCTTCGCTCTGGTCGACAGCGGCGAACTCCCACGGGTTGCCCATCGTCTGCTGGATCCAGGCAGCAGCGGCCGGCAACTCCTCACCACTGTCATCGGCAGCTATGAGGATTCGTGCACGGATCACATCGGGGACATCAGCGGCGGCAGACCCAGGGTTGTCCCACAGCGCAAGGACGTTCGGGAGCGACTCTCCAATGAGCAAATCCGCTGCATCGCTGTGCATCTGCGATGCATCGCTGCCATCTGTGATCGGGCCGAGGACCCGATAGTAGGGAGCGAAGGGATGGCGGCGGAAGTACACGAGATACTCCGTGCCGTCGGGCAGCGCGCAGACCTCAATGCTGCCGACCGTGGGCCCCGCCGGGTTGAACCAGGCTGCCACCGTCAGGGTCTCGCGGTGCTCAAGCCACAACAGCCGACGATCGGCGGTGCCCTCGCCCTCGGCGGGGCGTTCGGTGACCGCGGGGCGGGCTTGCTCGGCGATCGCCGCTATGACGTATTCGGCGCGGTCAGCGGTGTCGCTGCTTGCGCCGGCCTCGCCGTCTTCCGGCAGCTCGGTCTCGGCGTAGGCCCCCACGGCATCGCTGAGGGTGGAGGTGAACCCCCACAGATCCGTTGCGGAGTGATCGGTGTAAGAACCGAGCTGTTCCTGATTGCGGACCTCCGACATCGTGTTCCACTGCTGGAACGTCAACCCGTCCGCCTCGTTGGTCCATCCGCCCAGAAGGTTGGTGTCCGGGTTTTCGAAGAGCATCCACGTGATCGTCGAAAGGTGCTCCGCCATGGTTTCGGTGATCGGCCGGCCAGGCATCTTCAGGGCGCTCCGCCAGCCGTCTCCGAAGATCGGGTGTGTGTCGAAGCCGGCGGTCAGGCCCATGCGGGGCCCGATCATGATGCGCAGGGAATGCGTGTCCGACCAAACGGCGTCGGGGTCTGTGCCGACCATCCCGGCGATGGTGGGTGCGATGTCCTCGATCGGCGGGAACTGGTAGCGGGTCGGGTCGAGAACCCATTCCGGGCGTCCCCGCATGTTCTCCAGGTAGTGGTAGGTCCCGTCGTAGCGTTCCCTGAGCCCTGACTGCGACTCCGGATGGCTGAAGGCCGGGACTCCGCCCAGCGTCTCTGCGAGGCGCTCCGCGATCACATCGGACATCCAGGCGCTCAGTTTGGCCTTCTCGGACAGTCGCAGGAAGAAGGTGTCCCATTGCGGCAGTGCGCAAATCGCGGCAATTGCGTCGACGGTGCCCTCACCCTCGTCATAGGCGAAGCTCCAACCGGCGGCATGGCTGTTGAGCGCCGCGCAGAGTTGGTGGGCGCCGGTGCCGTCGGGGATCTCCTCGACGATCCGGGTTCTGATCCGCCACTTCGTGCGGCCGTCGGGAAGGACGGCCACGGTCGTGGTCTGGGGCAGCCGAGCCTGCCAGTAGGTGGCGCTCGCCCCGTCGACCTCAAGCCAATCCTCGTCGGCCCACAAGAAGCCCTGCAAGTAGTGCTCCAGCAGAACCTCAGCTGACAGATCAACGCTCACTTGTAACCCCCTCAATTACGGCCGGAACCCCTACAAGTCCCGACGCTTCAACTCGAGGCAGGAGGCTAAACCACACGGCCGACAAGACGACGTGATACGAGAACGCTCAGTGATCGGGTCTGCTGCAGGAGCAGGTTGTGGTATCGGTCGAGGTCACGGCCCAGTCTGTGAGCTCGTTGTTCGGCATCAGCCGGCGGAGGCAGGCACCCGCGCCAGCGCTGCAGCCAGTACTGGGCGGTCTCCGTCCTCAACCGTCCAGGCGCCCGACACATCAGTGATCGCAGTTGCGGTGGCCGTCCTGAAAACGCCGCTGCACATGCCAGCACCGCGAGACCGGTCGGCGTATCCAGCGCCAGGGACCGGCCATGGCCCGAAGGCGCCGACAATCCGGGGCGCAATGCGTTGAGCTGGTCTACCGAGGACTGCTGACCGTATCGTCGACCGCCACCGCGATCATCGGTCTTGAACCTGCCTGAAACCAGTTGTGTACGAGCCGATTTCGTCTCCGAGGGTGCGAACAGTCGCACCGATCCAGGATGATGGCGTTCCAGTTCGGTGACCCACGGTCGGTGCAGACTGCCCGTCGCCTCGATCGCGATCACAGGCGCATCGGGGCCATGCTTGTTCAGCGCCAGCTCCAACTGGGCGATACCTTCGCGCGAGACCGAGCCGTACGGCCCGAGAAACTGGCTGACTTGCTCGAGTTGTGGGACCGCTACGTTGAGGACAACGGCGTCATCATCGGGCCCGTGTCGGTCTACGAGGTCGACGTAGAAGCGCAGTGACCGAGCACGTGCGGATTCCGTGCGGCCGAGCATGACGTAAGTGCCCACCGTTTCGCGAACCCGGGCAGTTCGGAAAGAGGAAGATGGACAACGTGATTGAACGTGCGGATTCCATGCCGGAGCCTTCGCCGGTCGTGTACCGCAACGGCACCATCCTCACGATGGACGGCGATACGCCCGACTACGTCGAGGCCGTGGCGGTCAGGGACGGCCGGATCCTCTATGCCGGGACCATGGCGGGCGCCGTGGCGGCGGCGGGGAACGCCACGCAGGTCGACCTGCAGGGCCGCACGATGCTGCCGGGCTTCATCGACACCTGGGGGCATTTCACGCTGTTCGCCCAGCAGACGCTGGGCGTGAACCTCGCCTACTTCAGCGAGAAGCCCCCGCGTGACAAGGCAGACGTCATCAACGCCCTCAAGGCCGCCGCGCCGTTCAACGGCTGGATCATCGGCTACGGCTACTACGCCGCCCTGCTGGCCGACGGCCCGCTGACACTCGAGGACCTCGACGCGGCCTTGCCGGACACCCCGGTGCTGATCAGCACCCTGTCGACCCTCACCGGGCAGCTGAACAGCGCCGGCATCGCCACGCTCGGCCTCACCCCCGAGACGCCGGCCGTGCAGCCCGGAGAGATCGTCAAGGATCCCCACACCGGCCGGCTGACCGGAGATCTGCTGTTCACGCCCTTCCTGTCGGCGCGAACGGCGGCGGTGGGCAGCTACTCCCAGGCACAGGTGCTCACCACCTTCCGGGCGGCTGAAGCGCTGCTGGCCAAGCAGGGCTACACGACGGTCCAGAGCTACCAGTTGGTGCCGGAGGAGATCGCGAACCTGCGGGCCGCCTTCGACGACGGGGTGCTCTCGGTGGACGTGATGGGGATGCCGTCGGTGTCCGACGCGGCCTCGGCGAAGATCGTCCAGGACGCCGACTGGACGTGGGATTCCTACAGTCACGGTGATCGCGGCCTGAAGATCCCCGGATTCCAGGTCGCCACCGATGCCGCCCCGCAACTGCGGCTGGCGGCATTCACCGAGCCCTATGCCGACACCACCGGATTTCCCGACGGCTGGAAGGGGGTGCTGGTCCCGCAAGAGATGGTTGAGCAGTGGGTCGGATATGCCTACGCCAACGACATCCAGCTCTTCTCCTACAGCAATGGGGACGCCGGGATCGACCTGAGCCTGGCTGCCATCGAGAAGGCGATCGCCGCGACGGGCAAGACCGGTGACCGCCGCACGATCATCTCGCATTCCTACTTCGTGCGGCCCGACCAGCTGACCGCATACAAGCGATTCGACATCGGATCCTCGATGATGCCGCCGCACATGATGCTCTACGGGGATGTGCAGATGACACTGCTCGGACCGCAGCGCGCCACCATGGAGTCCCCGCTGGCATCAGCGCTCACGGCGGGCCTCAACGCCACACTGCACTGTGACTGCCCGTCTGCCTCCCCGAACGTCATGGAGGCCATCGGGACTGCCGTCACCCGCGCCACCGTGTCCGGTGCGATCCTCGGACCTCAGGAACGGGTGAGTCCGTACGCCGCGCTGCTGGGCTTTACCCGCAACGCCGCCCATTACTACCGGGAAGAGGCCACCAAGGGCACGATCGCCGTCGGGAAGATCGCGGATCTGGTGATCCTGGATGGCAATCCGCTCACCGTCGCTCCCGAGAAGATCAAGGACATCAAGGTGGTCGCGACGATCAAACGGGGCGAAGTCATTCACCCCCGGCCCTAGTGGCGAAATGATCGACGACCCGCGGTCATCGTCGACATGGACGGCACGCTGTGTGACGTCAGCACCGTGATCCACCTCCAAGCCGAGCCCGACGGCTTCACCGCCTTCCACGAAGGGTGCGCCCAGTGTCCACCGCACCGGGCGGTGATCGACTGGTGCATCGACCACCACGGCCGGGGACACGACATCCTGATCGTCACCGGACGCGACGCCTCGACGCGCGAGCTGACCCAACAGTGGCTTGCCGAACACCTCCCGGTCCCGACCGCCGGTCTGCACATGCGCGCCGACGGGGACTTCCGATCCAACGCCGCCATCAAGCGGGAGATCCACAGCAGCCTGGCGTTGATCTACGAAATCCGCTGGGCGATCGACGACGACCCCGAGATCGTGGAGCTGTGGCAGGAACTCGGGATTCCCGTCGCGATGGTCCTCGACTGGGGTGAGGTACTTCCGTCGTCGAAATAACGTTCCACCCCTTTTCGATGGTGGTACGGTTTTACCGTACAAGAGCAGTACAATAACTCCGTACATCACCTGGAGGTGGGCATGGCCATCAGTGCAAGTGAGGCTCGGCAGCGCCTCTTCCCGCTGATCCAACAGGTCAACAACGATCATGAACCGGTGCGTATCGCATCCAGAGCCG
>CAISDL010000009.1 GCA_903884065.1 uncultured Actinomycetes bacterium
CAGGTTCGCAGGTCGGTGCAACTGTTCCTGCATCCCCGCAAGCCCGGGCAGGTCGACGAGCAGCTGGGTCTGTTGCCGCAGTACCGCGACCTGGGTTGTCAGCACGCCGTGCTGTCGTTCTATCAGCCGCCGGGTCTGGAACTGCTGGAGCGCTGCGCGGCTCTGCGAACCGCTGGGTCCGACTAGTCTCCGGGCTCGAATAGCGCGCTCGGCGCTCCGCTTTGCTCCATGACCGTTGCCTCCAGCGGTTCCGGTGCCCGCTTCGACCGCCGCAGCCGGCGCTCGACCCGGGTGGCCGCCGCCGAGAGTGTGAAGTTCAGGCCGATCATCAGCACGGCGATCACGATCAATGCGGGCACATAGTTCCCGTACGTCGACCCGATGACGGTGCCCTGCCGAACCATCTCCAGGAAGGTGATCTGGTAGCCGATCGCGGTGTCCTTGAGGACCACCACCAACTGGGAGATCAGGACCGGCAGCATCGATGCGATGGCCTGGGGCAACAGGATCGAGCGCATGGTCTGTCCCCAGCTGAGCCCCAGCGCGGAGGCCGCCTCACTCTGTCCTCGCGGCAGCGACCCGACGCCGGATCGCACGATCTCGGCGATCACCGCGCCGTTGTACAGCGTCAGGCCGGTGACGACGCCGGCCAGCGCCAACTGCTGCGACGGGAAGACGCCGTAAAGAGCGAAGAGGAAATACGCGAAGATCATCATGATCAGCACGGGCACCGCCCGGAAGACCTCCACGATCACCGCGCACGGCCAGCGAATCGCACGCACCGGCGACAGCCTGCCCACTCCGAGCAACAGACCCAGAATCAGCGCCAGGACGATGGACATCGCGGCTGCGGTCAGGGTGCCGACAATGCCCGGCAGCACGTAGGTTTTCCAGAGGTCGCCGGTGGTGAACGGCCGCCACTTCGCCGCGGTCAACTGTCCCTTGTCGGCGAGCCTGCCGATCACCGCCCACGCCAGCAGTGCCAGGACGGTCAGCGTCACGCCCGAGATGACCCGGTTGCGCACCCTGGCCCGGGGGCCGGGAGCGTCGAACAACACTGATGACGACATCTACCTCACCACCGCCCATCGCTTGCCCAGCCAGCCGAACAGCAGCCCCAGTGGAAGTGTCAGCAGCATGAAGCCCAGGGCGAAGATGCCGCCGACGATGAGCAGCGCCGCGGTGTTCTCGATCATTTCCTTCATCAGCAGCGCCGCCTCGGCCACACCGATCGCCGACGCGATCGTGGTGTTCTTCGTCAGCGCGATGAACACCGAACCCAATGGGATCATGACGGACCGAAATGCCTGTGGCAGCAACACGATTCGCAGGTTCTGTCCGAATGTCAGCCCCAGGGAGCGGGCTGCCTCCGCCTGCCCCATCGGAACGGTGTTCACCCCGGCTCGCACCGTCTCGCACACGAACGCCGCGGTGTAGACGGACAATCCGAGCACTGCCAGCCGGAAGTTACTGTCGGTGATCGACGTCGGTGATGTCGAGTCGGCCAGCGTGATGCCCAGCGTCTGCGCCAGCCCGAATGAACAGAACAGGATGATGAGCGTCAGCGGAGTGTTGCGAACCACGTTGACGTAGGCGGTGCCCAGCCAGTTGAGCATCGGTATCGGCGAGAGCCGCATCGCCGCCAGCGCCGTGCCGATGATCACCGCCCCGATCGCGGACAGCAGGGTGAGCTTGACAGTGGTCCAGAACGCCTTGACGATCAGGCCGCCGTACTTGCCGAGGATGTCGACTTTCTCCGACGCGGCGCCGGCGGTGTCGGTGTCCAGTGGCGGGGGCGGGGGAGCCGTGATTCCGGCCGGGCCGAGGTTGCGATCGAAGGCGGCCTCCCAGCTGCCGTCGCGCTGCATCTCGACGATGGCATCGTTGATCTTGGCGCGCATGTCGATGTTCTCGAGGCGCAGGCCGATGCCGTAGTGCTCGACCGAGAACGGCTTGCCGATGATCGTGAAGGTGCCGGGGGACTGTGCGGCGAAGCCTGCCAGGATCACCTCATCGGTGCTGACGGCATCGATCGCGCCGTTGCGCAGCGCCTCGACGCATGCCGAGTAGGTGTCGTACTGCTGCAGTTGAACGCCCGGGTACTTGTCCTTGATACGTTGCGCCGGAGTCGATCCCGACACCGAGCAGAGCCGCTTGCCGTTGGCCAGTGAATCCTGCCCGACGATGTCGGTGTTGTCGGCGCGCACCATCAGGCTCTGGCCGGTGTCCAGATACGGACCGGCGAACGCCACCTTCTTCTTGCGCGCGTCGGTGATCGAATACGTCGCGACGATGTAGTCGACCTGGCCGTTCTGGATCAGCGTCTCGCGTTGCCCCGACGGTGATTCCTTCCACTCGATCTCCTCGGGGCGGTACCCGAGCTTGCCGGCGACATAGGTCGCGACGTCGACGTCGAAGCCGGCCATCGAACCGTCCGGCTTCTTCACCGCCAGGCCGGGCTGGTCGAACTTGCTGCCGATCGTGACCTTGTGCTCCGAACCGCCACAGCCGGCCAGGGCGGCGATCAGGGCGATGCCCAGGAGGGCGATCGTGAGCAGGCGCCGGGACAGTGACCGCATTGTTCTAATGGCTCAGGATCTTGCCGAGGAAGTCCCGGGCGCGCGCCGAACTCGGACGGGAGAAGAAGTCGTCCGGTGCGGCATCCTCCACAACGGTGCCGTCGGCCATGAACACCACCCGGTTCGCAGCGCGGCGGGCGAAGCCCATCTCGTGGGTCACCACCACCATCGTCATCCCCTCACCGGCCAGCGACGTCATCACGGCCAGTACCTCGTTGACCATCTCCGGGTCGAGTGCGCTGGTGGGCTCGTCGAACAGCATCACCTTCGGCGCCATGGCCAGTGAGCGGGCGATGGCCACCCGCTGTTGCTGACCGCCGGACAGTTGCGCCGGGTATTTCTCGGCCTGACTGGCCACGCCGACACGCTCCAGCAGCGACATCGCCCGCTCCCGCGCCGGTCCGGCGGCGACCTTGCGGACCTTCATCGGCGCCAGCATCACGTTCTCGAGGATGGTCTTGTGAGCGAAGAGATTGAACGACTGGAACACCATGCCCACGTCCGCGCGCAGCTGCGCCAGTTTGCGGCCCTCCGAGGGCAGCACCTCGCCGTCGATCGCGATCGTCCCCGAGTCGACGGTCTCCAGCCGGTTGATGGTGCGGCACAGTGTCGACTTGCCGGAGCCCGACGGGCCCAGCACCACCACGACCTGGCCGCGGTCGACGTCAAGGTTGATGTCCTTGAGCACGTGCAGCGCACCGAAGTGCTTGTTGACACCCTTGATCGAGATCATCGGGACCGCCCCGCCCTCAGTCATGTGGCGACCCTACCCAGGTTCTGCTGACCCCGCCGGGTGTCGAAACAGATCCGCCGCCCAGGCCGACCTGCCCGCATCCGTACCATGAGGTCGTGACATCGGTGCTCAGCCAGGACCGGGACGCGGGAGACGACAACCCCACGCCGGCCGCCCGGACCTACCAGGTCCGCACCTATGGCTGCCAGATGAACGTCCACGACTCCGAACGGCTGGCGGGTCTGCTCGAAGCCGCCGGCTACCGGCGTGCTCCCGAGGGTGCCGACGCCGACGTGGTGGTGTTCAACACCTGCGCGGTGCGGGAGAACGCCGACAACAAGCTCTACGGCAATATCAGTCACCTCGCCCCCCGCAAACAGGCCGACCCCGACATGCAGATCGCCGTCGGCGGCTGCCTGGCGCAGAAGGACCGCGACAGTGTCCTGGCCCGCGCGCCATGGGTCGACGTGGTCTTCGGCACCCACAACATCGGTTCGCTTCCGGCGCTGCTCGAGCGTGCCCGGCACAACCGGGTGGCACAGGTCGAAATCACCGAGGCGCTGCGGGAATTCCCGTCGACGCTTCCCGCCGCTCGCGAATCTGCCTACGCAGCATGGGTTTCCATCTCGGTCGGCTGCAACAACACCTGCACCTTCTGCATCGTTCCGTCACTGCGTGGCAAGGAACTGGACCGCCCGCCCGGCGACATCCTGGCCGAGGTCCGCTCGCTGGTGGATCAGGGCGTCCTCGAGGTCACGCTGCTCGGCCAGAACGTCAACGCCTACGGGGTGTCCTTCGCCGATCCCGGCATCCCCCGGGACCGGGGCGCCTTCGCCTCGCTCTTGCGGGCCTGCGGCGACATCGAGGGCCTGGAGCGAGTCCGGTTCACCTCGCCGCATCCCGCGGAGTTCACCGACGACGTCATCGAGGCCATGGCGCAGACGCCCAACGTCTGCCCGGCGCTGCATATGCCCCTGCAGTCCGGATCCGACCGGGTGCTGCGGGCGATGCGCCGCTCCTACCGCGCCGAGAAGTATCTCGGCATCCTGGACCGCGTGCGCGCGTCGATGCCGCACGCGGCCATCACCACCGACATCATCGTCGGGTTCCCGGGCGAGACGGAGGAGGACTTCGCCGCCACTCTCGACGTGGTCCGCCAGGCCCGTTTCTCGGCGGCCTTCACCTTCCAGTACTCCCGCCGGCCAGGCACGCCGGCCGCCGAACTCGACGGCCAGCTGTCCAAAGAGGTTGTGCAGGAGCGCTATGAGAGGCTGATCGACCTGCAGGAGAGCATCTCTCTGGAAGAGAACACCGCCTTGATCGGCAGCACAGTCGAGTTGCTGGTCGCCACCGGTGAGGGGCGCAAGGACGCTGCCACCGCCCGGATGACCGGACGCGCCCGTGACGGGCGCCTGGTGCACTTCACTCCCGGGGACGTCGAGGTTCGCCCCGGCGATGTGCTGCACACCACGATCACCGGGGCGGCACCGCATCATCTGATCGCCGACGCTGCGCTGTTGTCCTACCGGCGCACCCGCGCCGGAGATGCCCACGCCGCGGGCCGCCGCCCTCGGACCGTCGGACTCGGCCTGCCCCCGGTGGGCGCCCCGGCCGCCGACTCCCAGCCACCGACGACAGGATGTGCGACATGAGTGGATCGCCGGACGAGTTCGAGGCCTACCGGGCCGATCTGGAGGCCGCCGAGCGCCGTGTGGCCGGTGAAATCGATCCCGGCGCAAGGGCTGTCGTGGTCGCGATCCTGGTGTTCGTACTGGTCGTGTCGTTCATCCTGCCGCACACCGGCGACGCCCGGGGCGTCGACGTGCTGATGGGTGACGACAAGGCGATCGCCGTCGGTGTGGCGTTGCCGCACCGCATCTTCTGCTGGCTGGCACTGGTTTTCGGCGTCGGGTTCTCGATGCTGGCGCTGTTGACGCGGCGCTGGACCGTGGCCTGGATCGCACTTGCGGGCAGCGCCGTCGGCAGCGCCATCGGCCTGCTGGCGGTCTGGTCGCGTCAGACCGCCACGGCAGGCCACCCGGGCCCGGGCATCGGCCTGATCCTGGGCTGGATCACCGTGATCATGCTGGCCTTCCACTGGGCCCGGGTGGTGTGGACGCGCACCGCGGTGCAATTGGCCGCTGAGGCCCATCGGCGCCAGGACGCCGCCGAACGGGAGCCCGGTTCGCTGTTGGACGGCCTCGACCGGCCGGCCGACCCCAAGCGGCACCCCGAGGAGCTTTAACTCCTTTTCGCGACGGCCTGCGCCGCCGCTACCGCCGTTTCGCGACGGCCTGCGCCGCCGCTACCGCCGTTTCGCGACGGCCTGCGCCGCCGCGGCTGCCCACTCGCGCCACTGTGCGGCGCTCGCTCGGGCCTCCGCGGCCTCCTTGTCCCGGCCCGCGGCCGCGGCTTTCTCCGCCTGACGCTCGAATTGCTCGGCGCGCGAACGGAACTGCTCCGCCCGCGCTTGGGCCTCAGGGTCGATGCGGCTGGCGTCGGTGGCGTCACGGATCTTCTTCTCGACCGCGCGCAGTCGGCGTTCCAACTCGGCTGAGCTGTCCCGGGGCGGCTTGCCGATCGCGTCCCACTTGTCGGTGATGGTGCGTAGCGCGGCCTGGGCCGCTTTGAGGTTGGAGATGTCGATCTTCTCGGCCTCGGTCAGAAGCTTCTCCTTGGCCTCGCCGTTGGCTACGAACTCGGCGTCACGCTCGGCGTTGACGGCATTGCGGGCGGCGAAGAAGCGGTCCTGGGCGGCCTTGAAGCGGTTCCACAGCGTGTCGTCGGTGTCCTTGGCGGTCCGTCCCGCCGATTTCCACTCGGCCAGCAGATCCCGGAACGCGTTGGCGGTGGCAGACCAGTCGGTGGAACCCGACAACTCCTCGGCACGTGCGCAGAGTCGCTCCTTGGACTCCCGGACACCGGCGCGTTCGCGGTCGAGTTCGGCGAAATGCGCGCCGCGGCGCCGATTGAAGGCGTCGCGGGCGGCGGAATAGCGCTTCCACAGTGCGTCGTCGGACTTGCGGTCCAACCCGGCGATGGTGCGCCACTCCTCGAGGATGGCGCGCATCCGATCGCCCGCCGACTTCCACTGGGTGGCGTTGACGGCGAGGTCCTCGGCCTCGGCGGCCAGGGCTTCCTTGCGGGCGGTCTGCGCGGCGCGATGTTCCTCGCGCCGGGCACGATCGGCGGCAGCTGTTTCATCGGCGTGGTCGGCGATCGAAGCCAGGCGGGCCGCCAGGGCATCGATATCCCCGAGAACGTTCGCGGTGGAGAGCGATTCGGCCAACGTGGCGGCGGCGACTTTGATCTTGCGGGCATCGCCGGTGCCGGACGCCAGCCGGGTCTCCATGAGCGTGACCTCGGTGGCCAGGTCGTCGAATCGCCGGCCGAAGTGGGCGAAGGCGGCGTCGGGCTCACCGGCCTGCCAGGACCCGACGATCCGTTCACCGGACGCGGTGAGGAGATAGACCGTGCCGTCGTCGGCGACCCGGCCGAACCGGCGCGGGTCGCTGCTGGGAACCGTCGGGGCGTGCGGTGCGGTGGGGGGGCGGGGTACCGGCCGCGGGAGCCCCGGCCGGGGACCGGGCCGGGGGGACGTGCCGACGGGTGTCTCATCGACCGTTCCGACGGGTGTCTCATCGACCGTGCCGACGGGTGTCTCACCGACGGGCTCGGTGGGGGACTGTTCGGTCTGGGTTTCGTCGCTCGTCATGGACCTCACCTACCCTCTGCGCGGTGTTCCCGCGCCCCTGCCGCGCGAAGCGGCGCCGTTGCGTTGCGGCCCGCCGCAGTGCGGCCGGCCACCCCCGGTATTGAACCAGTTCGCCGATGCGGATGAGTCCAGGATGGCGTGCTCACTTGCCGCCCGACCGGGCGGGCGGGCAGGCTGGCGGGCAAGCCGAGAGGAGTGCCGTGGTGGCCAAGGCCGACATCGCCGCCCTGCTGGCCCTGGGTGCGGCGTTCTTCATCGCGGTCGGCGATGTGATCCATCAGCGGACCGCCCACGACGTCACCGACGAACCCGTTGGCTACCTCGGACTGTTCACCCGGCTGCTCAAGGACCGGCAGTGGTGGCTGGGAAGCCTGGTGTCGGCGCTGGGGTTCGGCCTCCAGGCCGCTGCTCTGGGCCTCGGCTCGGTGTTGCTGGTGCAGTCGCTGCTGGTCACCTCGCTGTTGTTCGCCCTGCCGATCAATGCCCGCGCGACCCGGCGCCCGGTCAGTCGCGCGCAATGGGCGTGGGCCGCTCTGCTGGCTGCAGCCGTCGCGGTCATTGTGACCGTGGGCAACCCGACGGCGGGGTATTCCCGCGCGGCGCTGGAAGTCTGGACGGGCGTGGGTGCGGTCCTCGCTCCGGCTCTGGTCCTCTGCGTCGTGGGTGCGCGGGTGCTGGCCGGACGGCCGGCGGCCGCGGTTCTGCTGGGAGTGGTCTCCGGCGCGCTGTGGGGCCTTTTCGCGGTTCTGACCAAAGGCGTGGTCGAGCGACTCGGCGACGGCCTGTGGGCGCTGCTGGAATCGCCGGAGCTGTACCTGTGGGCGGTGGTGGCCGTCGCGGCCACCGCTTGGCAGCAGTCGTCGTTCCGGGCCGGATCGCTGACCGCGTCGCTGCCGACTATGACGGTCGCCGAACCGGTGGTGGGATCGGCGCTGGGAGTCCTGGTGCTGGGCGAGACACTGCGCCCCGGCCGGGACGGCTGGGTGTTCCTGATCCTGGCCATCGCCGTCATGGTGGTCGCGACGGTGGCGCTGGCCCGTAGCGAGGCCGGTGCAACGACTTCGGCAGGTACCGCGCCCGGCGCTGACGCCGGAGGCTAGCCCAGATTTTTCGTGGAGTGTCGGTGTAGCTGGGTGTTGATACGCGAAAGTGCCTGTCCTGCAATGGATAATCGGATTTGTCTAGGATTCGATCGTCCAGCGGGAAGGCACTTCGCAGGTGAAGGATATCGCGGCGG
>CAISDL010000010.1 GCA_903884065.1 uncultured Actinomycetes bacterium
ACACCGTCCTCGCGGTTGCGGGCGACCCGCACAACATCGTCACGAAACTCTCTGGGGTAGGGCCTTGGCACAACAACATCCTTCCAGCCCGCCCTCCCGGGCAAGCCATCTCAGATGTCACCTGTTCGTGCAGCACACCCGACCCTCAACGCGCCGGCCCTCCTCGCCGTCTAACGTGCCCGGACCGTTGTCTACCGCGTCGATCGCTATCCGCTTCAAAAGCGTTTCGGGCGGGCTTGGCTCGTTCAACCTCACGAGGCGACCCCCCAAGTGAGCGCTGAGGACAAGAGGACGAAGTAACCGACTGAACTCTTCTTGGACCCCGCGCAGGCTCGACGCTTCAACCGGGAGTCTGCGATAATCGGGGGGAGCGCCTAACGGGGGCGGGAAAGTACGGGGTTCAAAATTATGTGGTCTTCCCAACTGTCGCGGCGGGTCGCACTCGTCGCAGGAGCCGCCGCGATCGCCGGCATGAGCTCCTTGACGGCGTGCAGCACAACCACTAAGGACAAGCCGGCCGAGACGAAGGCTCCTTCGGAGAGCAGCGCCCCGGCGTCACCATCGCCGACCGAGAAGAAGTCGGTCGGTTCCTTCTCCCCGACGATCAAGGCACCGCCGGCACCGACCGCTCTGCCGGGCAACGTCGTTACCGGAGGCTAGAGCAGGCTCTTCCGCCTCAGGGCGGTCGTCGTCGGAGAAGATCGCCGAGGCATGGCCCGTTACGTCAATCGTCGAAGCTCAGCGTGCTGAGTTGTTGGCCCACTGAAAACTGTTGACGTACTTGCCGAAATCCTCGGCGATCTGCAGATTGGCCGGCGACGGCCGGCCCGGCCCGAAGTCCGGTCCGAACTGGTGGAACGGGCCGAAGGCAGAGGCGATCAATGCCACGTCGTCTTTGACCGCGACGATGACCACTGCCCGCATACGCACCGAACTGGTGTTGAGATCGAGCGGGAAGACATCGGCGACTTCTCCGTAGCCAGGTTCGAAACCCACCAAGGCGTTGGGAATCTCGTACGCCTTGTTCGCAGTGGGGAATTTCGACGCCAGAAAGGCCTTCGCAACATCTCGCGCTGATCTGCCGTTGGCCGGTTCGCCAGTCAGTCGCATTTCGCCACCGTCGCCTGCGGTCCACTTGGCGGTGACGCCGGTGTCGTCGGTCTTCACGACATAGGCGCCGCCCGGCGCCGGGTAGGCGACCGAGAACTGGCCACCCGGCACGGTGTAGCGCGGGTTGGCGGATACCGGCTCGCCCGACGGCGGTGTTCCGCAGTCCGGTGGGCAGTTGTAGCGCGGCAGGGGTTTGACAGTCAGTGCCGGCAGTCCGATGAAAAGCGCTGAGAGCAAAAGCATTCCGGTCAACCAGGTCCCCAGTACCGGGAGCGGGGATTGGCGTGTCACGCGTTCGGCTGTATAGGTCCGGGCCGGTACGGCGTAACCCGGCCAGGTCGTCGCAGAGGGATCTGGGGCGGCGTCGTGAATGCTGAGATCCTGCGGAGTGACCCGACGTCGCTCCGACCGCGACCGGGACGGGGAGGCGCGGGTGGCGGCCCCGCAGGAGGGGCAGAAGGCCATCTCCGGTACGACCTGACGGCAGTGCAGACACAGTAGAGGCGTTCCGGCGGGCGGCGATGTCGCCTCGTGAAGGATGGCTATCTGCAACCCGATTCGCAGAGCGAGGATCGCCGCAACCGCCATCGCGACGTGCCAGGACAACACGGCCAATCGTGAGGTCCCCTCGACGTCGGCCCGTCCCAACGCCGCGTACACGCAGAAAATCCCCAGACTCAACGCCAGGAGAGTGGCGATCACCGCGGTGCGGCCGAAGCGGCGGGCAATCCGTGGCCGGCTGAACCACAGGCCGGCACCGATGAGGCCGCCGAAACACGCTGCTGTCAGGGGAATCGTCACGCCGCGCACCGCGGCCTCGAAGAACAGCCAATCGACCGGCTGATTCCTGGCGACCGGTTCGGTGACGAACTGTGGTGCCAGCCGGGTGAGGGTGACCGAGGCGGTGAACACAAGGGAGCTCAAGACGCCGACGACGAAGCCGTCCAACACTTCCCGGGGTTCCCGACGCCAGAACAGTCGCACGACTACCAGCGGGATGAGCATGACGGCAGCGGCGCCGTCGGAGGCTCCCAACCCTTGCCGCAGCGCCCGCCGACCGGCGGAGGCGGAGTCGAATGGTGAGGCCGCGCCCCGGATCCTCAGATCGCCGGTGAGAAGCACCCACGAGATTCCGAGCGCTACCGCCAGGAGAACGGCGACCCAGATCGCCCAGGCCGGAGTGTCGTCGAAGACCCGCGAACGACGCCAGTAGATCACCAGCAGCAGCGGGAGACCCAGGGATGCCACCGTGATCAGGCCGCCCGGTAGGCGCAGTTCCACCAGCACGGCCATCGCGACGATCATCAGCAACAAGCCCGCGTTGAACGGCCGACGGGTTAATTCAGACAGCTGTGGCAGCAGGGAGCTTGCCAGCGAGGGACGCAGGACCGATTCGTGCGGCGCGGCAAACAACCCGTCGGGGCGTAGCCAGGCCGGACCGTCGCCGGGTCGCGGCGTCAGATGGGCGCCGCACTGACCGCAGAATGGAGCCGCCGGAACCACACCGTGACAGTGGTGGCACGTCATCGTCGCCGGATCGAGGCCGCGCTTCGCGTCGCTCACCGGCTCATCGACCGTTGAACGGCGGCAAGGTTCTCGGCAAGGTTGGCCACGTTGGGCGAACCGAGTCCGGTGACGAGGTCATAGCCGGGATGCGCGCGGTCGACCGCGTTGGCCCCGCGGGGGACTTCGCGGAATCCGGGCAGTCGCGCGCCCTGGGCCACTTCGTAGAGCAGGGGATTGAGATCGCCGAGTGGGCGGAGGCCCTGCTCGATGAGGTACTGGGTCATCACCGCGGTGATGCCGGCCCAGATCGGGGCGGCCAGGGACGTGCCGCCGCCGGCGGCGAATCTCTGGCGGAAAGCGATGTTGACGCCGGTGTCGGGATCGCTGACCGCGGCGATATCCGGGGTCAGTCGGCGGTCACGGCCCGTCGGCTCGTCGATATGGTCTTGCCACTCGGGCCGGGCGAACAGGTTCGAGACCCCGCCGCCGGTCCCTTGCGACAGGGGCACGTCGAACCAGGACTGCTCGGCCAGCCAGTTGCCCGTGTGGTCAGTGGACAGGGTCGTCCCGCCGACGTCGGTCATCTCCGGAATGGAAGCCACTGCGTCGAGGCCGATTTCGTCCACCCCGGGCGGTGTCGACCAGTTGTCGCCGCCCTTGCACTCCAGACCTGCGAGGTCGCCGCTGGCATCGAAGGCGGTGGTGCCGGTCTTGTGCGCTGCCACCAGTGCGGCGCGGATCGGGGCCAGGTCGGCCGCGGTGACGAGCTTGTCGCAGCCCCAGCCGATCGACAGACTCCACACCGCACCGGGGTAGCGGCGGCTCGCCTCGTCGAACATCGTCGCGATCTTCTCGTAGGAAGCGTCGCCCTCGACGGTGACTCGGGCATTGACCAGAACCGTCTTCGCGTCGGGGGCCATCGCGTGTATCGCTTCGAGGTCCATCGTCGCCTCGCCGCTGCGCTGAGACGCCATGTCGCCGATGGTTTCCGGGGTGAATCGGGGCAGCGCGAACGTGTCGGAGAACAGATCGAGGTCGGATTGGTCGACGCCGTCGAAGGCGAAGACCACCACGGTGACGCCCTTGCCCGTGAAGCCCTGCTCTGTCAACGGGGTGACGTTATAGGCACGCCGCAGTTCCTCGGGGCCCAAGCCGTGGCCGGGAACCTCCAACGGCACCATCCAGCGGTGCGCATCGTGAAACGGTGTGAAGCCAAGGATGCGGCCCAACTCGGCGACCTCGCCGCGAACCTCGTCCGGGATCTGCGGCTGCTGCGGTGAGGCGTAGAACACTTGGCCGCGTCTACCGCGGTAGTCGTGGACCGCGACATCCAATGCGTGAGCCAGCGCCGGCGGGGCTCCCTCCAGGACAGCCCAGTTCTGCCCGCCTCGCCACCGAACCGACAGCCCGTGGCTGCGTGCCCACTGCGCCAACCTGGCGGGGTTCGACGGGTTGCGCAGTGCGGCGGTCACCTGCGCCCGCTTCCCGCCGGCGGGTCCCAGATCGGCCGAGGCGGCGAGTAGTGCCGCGTACGGGCCCGTGATGGTATTCGGCAGAGTCGGCGGCTCCGGGTGTGGTCGGCAGAGGACGACGAGCAATGACCACAGCGATACGACGGCGAGCCACATCGCGGTGCGTCGCCTCAGTACGCGTGACTTCACCCCGGTCCTCTGCTCAGCTCAGCCACCGATGCTCCTTGCAGGCCGAAATGGATGATAAGTGCCAACCCCCTGAACCGGTGGCGCTCCCGCGCTATTGGCGACCCTATGATCAGGTCAATGAGCACATATCTCGTGGCCGGCGGCAGCCGCGGTATCGGGTTGGAACTGGTGCGGATGTTGGCACCGACGGCCGCCCGGATCGACGTCTGGTCACGGTCGGCCGACGACCTGCGCGCGGAAGGCCCCGTCCGGCACCTGGCTTGCGACATCACCGGCTCCGACCCCCTGCCCGATCCGCCCGACTCCATCGCCGGCGCGGCGTACTGCCCTGGCACGGTGAACCTCAAGAGCTTCCGGGCGCTGTCCGAAGACGACTTCCGTCGCGATTGGGAAGTCAATCTGCTTGGCGCCGTTCGTTTTCTGAAGGCCTGCCAGCCCAAACTGAAGGGCGTTGACGGCAACCCCGCCAGCGTGGTGCTGTTCAGCACCGTCGCCGTGGGCCAGGGAATGCCGATGCACTCGTCGGTGGCCGCCGCCAAAGGTGCGGTAGAGGGGTTGGTGCGCTCACTGGCCGCCGAATGGGCACCGAAGGTGCGCGTTAACGCCATCGCCCCCGCACTGATCGACACCCCGTTGGTGGACCGGATGCTGGCCACTCCGGAGAAGCGCGAGGCCATGGCAGCGCGCTATCCGCTCAAGCGGGTGGGAACCGCCACCGACGCCGCCGCGCTGGCCCGGTTCCTGCTGTCGGCGGACAGCAGCTGGATCACCGGCCAGGTGCTCGGACTCGACGGCGGCATGTCGACGGTTCGGTAGGGCTCAGAGGGTCGGCACCCTCGGCAGCGAGTCGAGACCGCACGTACCCTCGACGGCGATGAATAAGGACGCGCCCGTGCCGGATCGGTCCCGGGTTCTGCGCCGCTGGTCGGAGCGCCGGGAGCGGCTGCGGGATCGGGCGGCGCTCGACTTCGCCTACCGGGTTCTGGTGGCCACGGTGGGACTGACCGTGCTGCTCGTCGGAGTCGCGGCTATCCCGTATCCCGGCCCGGGTTGGGCGATCGTCTTCCTGGGTCTTGCGATCCTGGCCACGGAGTTCTACTGGGCCCGGCGCACCCTGACCTACACCCGGACCCGCTATGACACCGCGATGACCTGGCTTCGCCGCCAACCGGTCTGGTTCCAGGGCCTCAGTGCGGTGCTGACCGCCGCTGTTGTCGTAGCCACCCTGTGGTTTCTGGGCGCGATCGACTGGCTGGCCGAGCTGGTCGGCCTGGAACATCCCCTGTTGCGCAGTCCCGTCGGCCTCGGCGGTCGTTAGGAGCCTGCTCAGGCGCCTCGATAGCATTAGTCCGACCGTCGCCGACCGGCGCCGATCGCCGCTGCCACGAAAGAGATGTCGATGAGCGCCCCCGCACACCCCGCCCCGGCCGACCTGCTGCGGGTCCCGGCCGGAACCACGGCGGGCGCGGTCGTGCGCGACGCCGGTTTGCCGGGTCGCGGCGAGCCCGGTGCGATCGTGGTGGTCCGCGACGCCGACGGGAGACTTCACGATCTGAGTTGGGTCCCGGACGCCGACGCCGAGGTCGCCCCGGTGGCCGCCGACACCGACGAGGGCCGCAGCGTCATCCGCCACTCGGCCGCCCATGTGCTGGCCCAGGCCGTCCAGGAACTCTTCCCGCAGGCGAAGCTGGGCATCGGCCCGCCCATCACCGACGGCTTCTACTACGACTTCGACGTGCCGGCCGCCTTCACACCCGAAGATCTGGAAGCGCTCGAGAAGCGCATGAAGGCCATCGTCAAAGACGGCCAACTGTTCTCCCGCCGGGTGTATGAGTCCCAGGACGAAGCGCGCCGCGAACTCGCCGGCGAGCCCTACAAGCTGGAACTGGTCGACGACAAGTCCGGTGACGCCGACATCATGGAGGTCGGGGGAGACGAGCTGACCGCCTATGACAACCTCAATCCCCGCACCCGCGAACGAGTTTGGGGTGACTTGTGCCGCGGCCCGCACATCCCGACCACCAGATACATCCCCGCCTTCAAGCTGACCCGCAGCTCCGCGGCGTATTGGCGCGGCAACCAGGCCAACGCCAGCCTGCAACGCATCTACGGCACCGCGTGGGAGTCCCAGGAGGCTCTCGACCGCCACCTCGAACTGCTGGAGGAGGCGCAACGCCGCGACCACCGCAAGCTGGGCGTGGAACTCGACCTGTTCAGCTTCCCCGACGAATTGGGTTCGGGCCTGCCGGTTTTCCACCCCAAAGGGGGCATCGTGCGCCGCGAACTCGAGGAGTACTCGCGGCGCAAGCACATCGAGGCCGGCTACGAGTTCGTCAACACCCCGCACATCACCAAGGAGCAGCTCTACATCACCTCCGGGCACCTGGAGTGGTACGCCGACGGCATGTTCCCGCCCATGCACATCGACGCCGAGTACGCCGAGGACGGCACCCTGCGTAAGCCCGGCCAGGACTACTACCTCAAGCCGATGAACTGCCCGATGCACCACCTGATCTTCCGGTCCCGCGGTCGGTCCTACCGGGAACTGCCGTTGCGGCTCTTCGAGTTCGGGACGGTCTACCGCTACGAGAAGTCCGGCGTGATCCACGGGCTCACCCGGGTTCGCGGGATGACCCAGGACGATTCGCACATCTACTGCACCCGCGAGCAGATGCGCGACGAACTGGCTTCGCTGCTGCGCTTCGTGCTCGATCTGCTCGGTGACTACGGTCTCGACGACTTCTACCTGGAGCTGTCCACCAAGGACCCGGACAAGTACGTCGGCTCCGACGCGATGTGGGAGGAGGCCACCGAAACGTTGCGCGAGGTCGCCGAGTCCAGCGGCCTGCACCTGGTGCCCGACCCGGGCGGCGCGGCGTTCTATGGGCCGAAGATCTCGGTGCAGGTGCGCGACGCGCTGGGCCGAAGCTGGCAGATGTCGACCATCCAATTGGATTTCAACATGCCCGAGCGATTCGGGTTGGAGTACACCGCGGCCGACGGCACCCGTCAGCGGCCGGTGCTCATCCATCGGGCCCTGTTCGGCTCCATCGAGCGGTTCTTCGGCATCTTGACCGAGCACTATGCCGGTGCCTTCCCGGCCTGGCTGGCTCCGCTGCAGGTGGTCGGAATCCCGGTCGCCGAGGAGCACGTCGGCTATCTGAGCGAGGTCGCGGCGGAACTGCGTGCCGCGGGGGTGCGCGTCGAGATCGACTCCAGCGACGACCGGATGGCCAAGAAAATCGTCAACCACACCAACCAGAAGGTGCCGTTCATGTTGCTCGCGGGCGACCGTGACGTGGAGGCGGGTGCGGTGTCCTTCCGGTTCGGCGACCGCAGCCAGGTCAACGGCGTGCCGCGGGAGCAGGCGATCGCGACGATCCGCGGATGGATCGACAGTCGCCAGAACACCGCTCCCACAGCCGAATCCGTGAAGGTCAGCGGTGACTGAGCATTCCGGGCCGGAGTCGATCACCGATCGCGGTGCAGGGGATCCCGACCGGCTGCAGCGTTTGTGGACCCCGCACCGGATGAATTACATCGTCGAGTCGCCCAAATTCGGCGGGTCGGCAGGCTCCTCGGAGCCGTTCACCGACATTCCGACGATGTCCGACGAAGACGGTCTCGTGATCGCCCGCGGCGAACTCGTCTATGCCGTGCTCAACCTCTACCCGTACAACCCGGGTCACCTGATGGTGGTGCCCTACCGCCGGGTATCGGAACTTGAGGACCTCACCGCCGCCGAGACGGCCGAGTTGATGTCCTTCACCCAGAAGGCGATCCGGGTGATCAAATCCGTTTCGCGGCCGGACGGATTCAACGTCGGACTCAACCTCGGCAAATCGGCAGGCGGGTCGCTGGCCGAGCACCTGCACATGCACGTGGTGCCCCGCTGGTCGGGCGACGCCAACTTCATCACCGTCGTCGGTCAGACCAAGGTGGTCCCGCAACTGTTGCGCGATACCCGTGAACTGCTGGCCAGGGAGTGGGCTGTGGGGTCATGAGCGACTTCTATCTGATGACCAGGGCGGCGTACACGAAACTCAGCGTGCCGATCGCCAAGGCGGCACTGCGGGCCGGACTGACGCCCGACACCGTCACGATCATCGGAACCGCGGGTTCGGTGTTGGCGGCGCTCACCCTGTTCCCGGCCGGGAAGCTGTTCATCGGCTGGCTGGTGATCTGGTTCTTCGTCCTCGCCGACATGCTCGACGGGGCGATGGCCCGGGAACGCGGCGGCGGCACCAGGTTCGGCGCCGTGCTCGACGCCACCTGCGATCGGATCAGCGACGGGGCGGTGTTCTGCGGGCTGCTGTGGTGGGCGGTCTTCGGTCTGCACAGTTCGTCACTGGCGGTCGCCATCATGATCTGCCTCGTCACCTCTCAGGTGATCTCCTACATCAAGGCCCGCGCCGAGGCCAACGGACTCAACGGCGGTGGCGGGCTGATCGAGCGGCCCGAGCGGTTGATCATCGCGCTGGGCGGAGCCGGCATCTCGGACCTGCCGTTCTTCCCGGTTCCGATGGCGCTGCACGTGGCCCTGTGGGTGCTGGCGGTCGCCAGCCTGGTGACCGTCGGCCAGCGACTGCACGCGGTGCGCAGCTCACCCGGGGCGACTGACCTGATAGCGCTGCCGCAGCCCAACGCCGACGAAGGCGAGCAGTGAGTTTCGGCCCCGGGGCGTTGCGCGACGCCGGCCGTAAATGGATACCGTCCGGCGATAACCTCTCCGATTGGGGCTATGCCGCCGGCTGGCGGCTCGTACGGGCCATGCCGGATTCGCTGGCGCGCAACGTCTTCGACGCCGGGGCCAGGTACGCAGCCCGAGACGGCGGCCCGGAGCAGTTGCGTAAGAACCTGGCCCGGGTGATCGGAACGACGCCCGCCGAGGTGCCGGACTCCCTTATGAGAGCCGCGCTGGAGTCGTATGCCCGGTACTGGCGGGAAGCTTTCCGGCTGCCGTCGATGGACCTTGCCGCCGTTGCCGACCGACTCGACAAGGTATTCATCGGAGCCGAGCACTTCGCGCAGGCCCACCGGGCCGGCCGCGGTGCGGTGATGGCGTTGCCGCACAGCGGCAACTGGGACATGGCCGGGGTGTGGCTGGCCCAGAACTACGGCAGGTTCGCCACGGTGGCCGAACGTCTCAAGCCGGAGTCGCTCTACGACCGCTTCATCGAATTCCGCGAGAGCCTCGGATTCGAGGTGTTGCCGACGACGGGAGGCGACCGGCCTCCGATGGAGGTGCTCGCAGAACGGTTGCGCGCCAACGTTTTCGTCTGCCTGATGGCCGACCGTGACCTGTCCCGCTCCGGTGTGCCGGTGCAGTTCTTCGGTGAGCCGACCCGGTTGCCGGCCGGTCCGGCGAAGCTTGCGATCGAGACCGGGGCGCCGCTGCATCCGGCGCACGTCTACTACGACGGTAAGGACTGCGTGGTCCAGATCGATGACGCGCTGGACACCAGTTCCGGCGATGTCAGTGCCATCACCCAGGCTCTGGCCGACCGGTTCGCGGTCAACATCGCCGCCCATCCCCAGGACTGGCACATGCTGCAGCCGCTGTGGCTCGCCGACCTTTCCGAGGAGCGACGCGCACACCTCTTGAAAGCCCCACCGGAAGACCCCCGCTGATGCGCATCGGCATGGTGTGCCCTTACTCCTTCGACGTCCACGGCGGAGTCCAGGCCCATGTGCTCCAACTTGCCGAGGTGATGCGCGAGCACGGGCACGTCGTGAGCGTGCTCGCGCCGGCCTCACCGCACGTCAAGCTGCCGGATTACGTGGTCTCCGGCGGCAAGGCGGTGCCCATCCCGTACAACGGCTCGGTGGCACGGTTGCGGTTCGGCCCCGCCACCCATCGGATGGTCAAGAAGTGGATCGCGGCAGGCGATTTCGACGTGCTGCACCTCCACGAGCCCAACGCACCCAGTCTGTCGGTGCTGGCGTTGATGGTCGCTGACGGACCGATCGTCGCGACTTTTCACACCTCGACGACGAAGTCGTTCGCGCTGAGCTTCTTTCAGGGAATCCTGCGGCCCTGGAACGAGAAGATCGTCGGCCGCATCGCGGTGTCCGACCTGGCCCGGCGCTGGCAGATCGAGGCCCTGGGTTCCGACGCGGTGCAGATTCCCAACGGGGTCGACGTCGACGCGTTCGCCTCGGCTCCGCCGCTGTCCGGCTACCCCCGCCCCGGCAAGACCGTGCTGTTCCTCGGCCGCTTCGACGAGCCCCGCAAGGGGATGGCGGTGCTCCTCGGCGCGTTACCCGCACTGGCGCAACGCTTTCCCGACGTCGAGATCCTGGTGGTGGGCCGCGGCGACGAGGACGACCTGCGGGAGGAGGCCGGCGACCTCGCGGGCCATCTGCGCTTCCTCGGGGAGGTCGACGACGCAGAGAAGGCCTCCGCCCTGCGCAGCGCCGACGTCTACTGCGCGCCCAATACCGGGGGGGAGAGCTTCGGCATCGTGCTGGTCGAGGCGATGGCGGCCGCTACGGCGGTGGTGGCGAGCAACCTCGATGCCTTCCGGCGGGTGCTGGACGACGGCGAAGCCGGCCGGCTGGTGCCGGTCGAGGATTCCGCAGCGCTGGCCGACGCGCTGATCGCCGTGCTCGGCGACGACAAGATGCGTGAGCGCTATGTCAGAGCGGCCACCGTCGCGGTGCGCCAGTACGACTGGTCGGTGGTGGCCGACGACATCATGCGGGTCTACGAAACGGTCGCCGTGCCCGGCGTCAAGGTCGGGGTGGCAGGGAACTACCGAAGCTCTGCCGCGCGTGCGGACGCAGCGGCAGCGACCGGGCGCGCGGACTGATGGACCCGGTTCTGTACTGGACGCTCGCCGCGCTGCTGGTGTTCGTTCTGCTCAGCATCGCCCTGTGGGCCTATCAGACCGCCAACCGGCTCGACCGACTGCACGTCCGATGCGACCTGTCCTGGCAGGCACTCGACGCCGCCCTGGCCCGGCGCGCGGTGGTGGCGCGGGCGATCGCGGTGGACGCCTATGACGGCACAGCTGAAGGTGCCCGTGTGGTCACCCTGTCGGTGGCCGCCGAACGGGCGCCCCGATCCGCACGGGAGGCCGCTGAGAACGAGCTGTCGACCGCGCTGACCGTGGTGGATCCCGACAGGGTCCCACCGGCGCTGATGGCCGAACTCGCCGAAGCCGAGTCGCGCGTGCTGCTGGCCCGGCGATTCCATAACGACGCAGTCCGGGACACCCTCGCGCTGCGCGAGCGCCGCCCTGTCCGGTGGCTGAGACTGGGGGGAAGGGCAGCGCTGCCGACATATTTCGAGATCGCCGAGACTGCCCAGCGATGATCTTTCGAGATCGGGGTACCCGTTGTGATACAAATCTCAATTAGTTTGGATCTGCTACGTCGTGGTCGGGAACGATGGAAGCGGTGCGGGAGTCGCTCGCCAGACTTCTAGCCGCCCTGTCGCGGGCTCGCCCCAGAGTGTTCCGTTAGGGGTCGTCGTTGAGCCCGTATGAGTTCTATGGCCCGCAGTCCTCGGGCGCCGGGCGGCACCGCAGGCAGGCCGGCGGCCGGCATCGGCCTGGTGCCGGATCGGTACGGCTGGTCGAGGACGGTGCCGGCAGCTGGTCGTTGGCACCGGTGAAGCGTCCCACCTACTACGTGGGCCGAATCGGCACCTTGGCGGTGGCGCTGGGTGTGGGCGGGGCGATCCTGGGGCTGCCCGCGGTAGCGGCCGCCGACACCGGCAACGGCACTGCGGCCGATTCGTCGTCGACGGGGTCTGCGGACGGGCAGGCCTCGACGGAGCCGGGGAATCCTCCGACGTCCACGCGCACGGGTGCCACACGACGCACCCCGACCAACTCGTCGTCGCCGTCATCGTCTGCGCCCGACGATTCCCCGGCCGGCGGCCGTTCCGGTCACGCGTCGACAAAGCCTGACGTGCCCGACTCCACTGACGGCGACAGCAAGGCGCAAAGGCGCCGAGGCGGTGTCCGGCGGTCGCTGCCGGATAACCCCGAAACCCCTTCCGCTGCCGAGACCGGGCCCTCGCCCCGGGCGGCGGCCGGTTCGGTCCCGGCTGCCGAGGATGGGCCACCCTCGGCGTCGATCCCACCGCCCGCGACGCCGGGTGACGACTCCGTGGTTCCGGCCCCGCCGACGGAGGCCATCGCTGTCCCGCAGATCGAGACCGCCCCGCCGACGCAGAGTGAAGCGCCGGTGATGACGGCGGCCACGACGAACGATAAGCTCTCGCAGACAAGCGATTCCGAGCTGGATCGGTTGGACGGCGGCGGCAGGCCCGATGCCCCGATCGCGGCTCCGCTGGCATGGGCGGCCCTCGCGGTGAGCCGCCGCGAATCCTCTGGCGGCACGGGTGTCGCCGCCTCCGCGGCATCGGACACCACCGGCGAGCCGGCCGAGCCGGCCCTGGCCACGTTCGGCGGTTCGGCATCGCAGCGGCCCGTCAAAACCCTCGTTCGGTATCTCATCGGTGACGGCACCGCCGACAACCCCAATGCGGGCATCCTGTTCGGCGACGGCTACAGCTACACCGCGTATGAAGGCGCGTGCACCGTCGGAGCCTGCGCTGGCGGCAAGGGCGGGCTGATCGGCGACGGCGGCAACGGCTTCAACGGTGGCAACGGCGGAGCTGCCGGCTGGTTCGGCAATGGCGGCATCGGCGGTGACGGGGTAATCGGCATCAACGACGGCGCCGGGGGTGCGGGCGGCCGCGGCGGACTGTTCCTGGGTGATGGTGGCGCCGGCGGAAGCGGAGCACGCGCGGGCGCATCCGGCGACGGCGGGGCCGGCGGATCGGGCGGTGACGCCGGGAAGCTGTCGCTGAAAGGTAATGGCGGTGTGGGAGGCCGCGGCGGCGACGGCGGAACCCTGAGCGGGTCCGGCGGCGCCGGGGGGCGCGGCGGTAACGCCGGCCTGTTGGGTGACGGCGGGCGCGGCGGCCGGGGCGGGGACGGTGTCGACGCCGGGGGCAAGGGCGGCGACGGTGGACGTGCCGGGCTGTTGATGGGGGACGGCGGCAGCGCAGGGGCCGACGGACGCGTGGTCCGCTCGTCGGAGAGTGCCGACAGCCTGGGCGCGGACGCATTACTCGGCCGCAGCGTCGTGGTCGGAGTCCCGCGGGCGGCGGCCTCAATCGGGGAGGACCTGGCCACGCTCGCCTTGCAGGCGGCCTTTGCGATCGGCGATGCCTTCAATTTTTCGCTCGACTACATCGTCGGCACGATCAACTACGTCGTCTCTGGCTTCAATGTTGCAGTTTCCTTTGTCGACACGTGGATGTGGAACAACGTCTGGCGGCCGATCCTCTCGCCGCTGGCCTCGGGCCTCGTCTCGAACTTCGGGCTGCCCGCCGCGGTGAACGACGCGATCGCACCCATCCTTCTCGATGCGCTCCGGGACTTCGTCTACAACGGCACGATCGCCCCCGAGGTCGTCAGGCTGGGGACGGACACGGCGGTACTTGAGTTCATTTCCGGCCTGGTCGGCCAGCGGGTGGACCCGGCCGTCGGGGCCGCCGCGGGCGAGGCCGTCGTCGCCTTCTTCCAGAGCCTCTTCGGCACATCCTGGAATGGTTTGGTGGATGCAGCCTTCAACTCAGTGATCAGCAGCCTGCCGGGACTGCCGAGCGGCTGGGATGACCTCACTCTGTTCTGGAACCTGTTCAACGGCAGCTACACCTTCTCGCAGTTAATCGAAGATCAGGTCGGTCTTCCGTTGCAGGATGCACTCGGGACGTTCCTGTCCAATCCCGATGTGCGACAAGCATTCGGCACTGCGACGACCGCAGCCCTGACCGTGCTGACATCCTCGCCTGAGGTAGCGAACTTCGCCGGAAGCCTGGCGGGTCAGGCTGTGGCCAGCTTGCTCACCGACGACCCCGCCGTCGCCTCAGGTGTGGCCAGTGTGGTCGACACTGCCGTTGTCAGCCTGCTGGGGTCAGCCGGTGGAAACCTCGCCAGCTTGGCAGGTTCGGCGTTTGGCGTGGTACTGGGCCAACCCGCGATCAGCAGCGGGATCGCCATTGCCGCGACCAATGCGCTGCGAACTCTTCTCAATGACAAACTGGGAGCGGGACTTCCGCTGTCTCCGGCCCCGCCTGTTTCCGAGGCCGTCGGGACGGTCGTTACCGCAGTTTCTGAGATCGTGCTGACGGACCCCGTGCTATTGATGGCGTTCGGAGAGACTGCCGCTCAGGTCATTTCGGGGCTGGCCTCCGATCCGGCGGTCCGGGATCTGGCAGGCGGGCAGATCGCGGGTTTGGTGGCGGGGCTTCTCGGAGATTCGGCGGCGGCTCCGGTGATCGGTGCCGATCTGGCCGATGCGGTGATGGGTGTGTTGGCTGATCCGGCGTTGACCTCGGGGTTGGTGTCGGTGGTTCAGACCGGGGTGGCGACGTTGTTGGCCCAACCCGGAATCAACGCGGCGATCAGCGGTGCGGCCGGGCAGTTGGCGTCGGGAGTGGTTGCCGGGCAGGACATCTCCGCGGTTCTGGCGCAGGTGTTGGCCGGGTTGCAGGCAGATGCGGCGGTACCACCGGCGGTTGGGGTGACCGTCTCCACGACCGTGGGGGCGTTGTTCGCCAATCCTTCTGTGCCGCAGGCACTGATGGGTGCGGTGTCGTCGTTGCTCACCGGACTGGCCTCCGATCCTGCGGTACAGGATCTGGCCCGGGGTCAGATCGCTGGTTTGGTGGCCGGGCTGTTGGGGGATTCGGCGGCGGCGCCGGTGATCGGTGCCGGTATCGCCGATGCGGTGGTCGGATTGTTGGCTGATCCGGCGGTGACCTCAGGTCTGGCGTCGGTGGTTCAGACCGCGGTATCGACGCTGTTGGCGCAGCCCGGTGTGGAGGCTGCGTTCAGTGGCGCGGCCGGGCAGTTGGCCTCGGGTGTGGTGGCCGGGCAGGACACCTCCGCGGTGCTGGGGCAGGTGCTGGCCGGGCTGCAGTCCAACACGGAGGTGCAGGACGCGGTTGGGGTGACCGTCTCCTCGACGGTGGGGGCGTTGTTCGCCAATCCTGCTGTGCCGCAGGCACTGATGGGTGCGGTGTCGTCGTTGCTCACGGGCCTAGCTTCTGATCCGGCGGTGCAGGATTTGGCCCGGGGTCAGATCGCGTCCCTGGTGGCGGGGTTGTTGGGGGATTCGGCGGCGGCGCCGGTGATCGGTGCCGGGGTCGCGGATGCGGTGGTGGGGTTGCTCGCCGATCCCGCGGTGACCTCGGGGTTGGCGTCGGTGGTTCAGATCGCGGTGTCGACGTTGTTGGCGCAGCCCGGTGTGGAGGCTGCGTTCAGTGGTGCGGCCGGGCAACTCGCGACCGCCGTCGTGGCCGGCCAGGACCTGCAGACGGTTCTCGCGCAGGTGCTGGCCGGGTTGCAGTCCAACACGGAGGTGCAGGCTGCGGTTGGGGTGACCGTCTCCTCGACGGTGGGGGCGTTGTTCGCCAATCCTTCTGTGCCGCAGGCACTGATGGGTGCGGTGTCGTCGTTGCTCACTGGTCTGGTGGCTGATCCGGCGGTGCAGGATTTGGCCCGGGGTCAGATCGCTGGTTTGGTGGCCGGGCTGTTGGGGGATTCGGCGGCGGCGCCGGTGATCGGTGCCGGGGTCGCGGATGCGGTGGTGGGGTTGCTCGCCGATCCCGCGGTGACCTCAGGTCTGGCCGGGGTGGTTCAGATCGCGGTATCGACCCTGTTGGCGCAGCCCGGTGTGGAGGCCGCGTTCAGTGGTGCGGCCGGGGAGCTCGCGACCGCGGTCGTGGCCGGCCAGGATATTTCGGCAGTCCTCAGTGAGGTGCTATCCGGGTTCCGGGCAGACACTGCGGTGCAGGGCGCTGTCGGAGTGACCGTTTCCACCGCGGTGGGCGCGTTCTTGAGGGCTCCGGGGTTGGGTGCGGCGTCGGGTGCCACGGCCACGTCGCTGGTTACGGGGTTGGTGGCGGATCCGGCGGTGCAGGATTTGGCCCGCGACCAGATCGCGTCCCT
>CAISDL010000011.1 GCA_903884065.1 uncultured Actinomycetes bacterium
CGCCCGTCACTCACCGTGACGGTGAACGTATCGGCGCGCTGCGCGGCGGTCGCCGTCAACAACGCCGCCACATGGCGGGCCACCGCCGTCGGGGTGAACGTGAATGACCCTGCGGTGGCGTTGATTCCGACACTGCCCTTGGCGGTCGACGCCGGCGCACTGTACGTCAGGGGGTCACGATCGGCATCAGTTCCCGTCACCGTCCCGGTGACCACACCCGTGACCCCATTCGGACTGCCGACCACCGCCGTACCGGTCGGTGCGCGGTTGACGGTGCCGAACGGCGCGACGACGACGGGCACCGTGGCGGAGGCGGTATGGCCGCTGCTGCCGAGGCGCCCGCCGCTCAGCAGGTTGAGCAGGCCGGCGGCGCCGTGGACATGGAACCCGCTGGAGGCATCGCTGACGGTGACGCCGAAGGAGTCGGTGGTGCCGGTGGCCGCCAGTGCCGGGTTGGCGGTATAGGTGTAACTGCCGTCAGCGCGAACGGTCACCGTGCCGCGGGTCGGCCGCGCGGTGACGGTGAAGGTGAGCGGGGCGCTATCGGGGTCCACGGCGTTGAGGTTTCCGCTGACGACACCGCCCGCACTCTGCCCGGTCTGGCGAGGATTGAGCGTCGGGGACCGATTTGAGAAGGCCGAGCCCGAACCCACCGCCTGCGCGGAGAGTTGTTGCCGGGCCGCCACGCCGGTGGCGGCCGCGGACACGGTCTCCCGCCGGACGAATGCCACGGCGATGACATCGGCCGGCGAGGGGAGCAGGGGCGTCGCGGGACCGTAGCCGCCGAGTTCGGACGCAGCCAGCAGTCCGGCGATGACGCCCGGCGCCGGGCGCCGTGCCGCAGCCGGCTCCGGCGGGGCAGCGGTCAACGTCGCCAGCTGCGTGACACCCGGGCTCACGTACGCCGGCGCAGCGAGTCGCCGTGCGGCCTGCGGGGCCACCGCCAGGGAAAGCCCAGCGTCGGCGACGGGAGCGGGCGCCGGCGTCAGGTCCCGCACCGCCAGCTCGGCCGGCGGGATGTCCGGGTGGAACACCGTTGGAACGTGGAGCTGCTTCGATGTCGGGACCTCGACGAGTCCGGGGACCTCGACGACTCCGGGGACCTCGACGACTCCGGGGACCTCGACGACTCCGGGGACCTCGACGACTCCGGGGCGACCGGACTGGGAGTCCGGCGCCGTCTTCGGGTTTGTCCCTCGAACACCTCGAACACCTGAGGCGGCCGCCGGGCGGGGTGCGAGCGACTTCGGGGAGGCCGGTGCCCCGGTGCGCTCGACGCCGCGGCCGCGTCCGGCCGGCCGACTCGGGGTCCGGTCGGAGGAGACTGCCGAGTTACCGTCCGAGCCGCCGGGTTCGGCGCCGGCGAGGCCGGACCCGCCCAGAGCAAGCGCACAACCGACACCGAGCGCGGCCGCCAACGGGCCGAGACGTCCGACTGATGATCCGGCGCCCATAGCCGCCTCCCCTGTCCGGGAATACGGAATCAGTCGATATCCGTCGCATAATTCGACCACGTGAGACGCACCCTGAATAGATGCCGATAGCCGGATTGGACCAAAGGCCCTTCCGTGGAGGACCTTCGCCGCGCCGATTGCCCGAAAAGCCTGTGGTTTACCTGAGGCCCTACTAGCGTCACGAGCAATCCACGGCGAAGACGGGGCGCGGTCGCCTCACCGGAAAGGAATCACAATGGGATACGCCAAGAACATCGGTCGGTTGGGCGCCCTGGCGGTCGCACTCGGCGTCGGCTACGGAGTGGCGGACATGCCGGCAGCCTTTGCGGACAGCGGTGATTCGGCGGACTCCTCCTCGTCCTCGGCCCGCTCCCACACCCGCGGGGAGTCGACGGGGGGACGTAACAGTTCTTCGGCCACGACGCACCGGCGCGGGGCCTCCGCCGCCCGGACCGCAGACGACACCTCCTCAGGGCCACTCGCCGCCGCCGCCAAGCCCTCTCGGGCGAGAAATGACAGCGCACCGGTTCCCAGCGCGGCCACCGTCGATGCGCAGCCGTCATCGCCGGCTCCGGTCGCGTCCGCCCCGGCTCCCGTTGCCGCCGTTCAGGTTTCACCCGCCGCCTCCGCCGCCGCACCCGCCGCATCGCAGACCGCCCCCGCACCGGCCCCCGTGGCCGCCCCGGCCGCGGCGACCGTGCAGTCGGCCCCGGCACCCGCCGCCGCGACTCCCGCGCGGCCGACAGCGCCCGCCCCGCGTCCGGCCGCAACCGTCGGGTCTCTGGTCTCCGCCGCACTGGCGCCGCTGGTAGGTAACGGCACCGGGGGCGCACCGGGTCAGGCTCCGCTGCTGTTCAGCGTGTTGGCTTGGGCCCGAAAGGAATTCGAGCGCGTCACCGGCATCGCGCTGCCGGCCGCGGGGACCACCACGTCCCAGACACAGAGCCCCAACCTCATCGCGAACCCGGGTGCGGAGTTGAGCACCCCGTCGCTGTCGGGATTCAGCGCCGTCAGCATGCCGGGCTGGAAGGTGACCGGCACACCGACGGTGATGAACTACGGCACCGAACGCATCCTCATGCCACTGGGCCTCGCGCAGCCTCTCCCCTACCTGCCGTCGTGGTTGAGCTTCCCCAAGGCCAAGAACGGGCCTGCCGACGGCGGCAATCAGTTCTTCGGCGGCGGCAACGTCGCCGACGCCACCCTGTCGCAGACCGTCGACCTGCGCGGTGCCGGCGGGACGATCGACGGCGGGGACGTGTCCTACAACCTCGGCGCATGGCTGGGCGGCTACAGCTTCGATCCATCGGCCGCCTCGGTGAAGGTGACCTTCCTCGACGAGAACAAGACCTACCTCGGTACCGGCCAACTCAAACCAGTCACCGCGTTGGAACGCCTGTTCGCCATCAGCCTGCTGGAGCGCTCCACCACCGGCGTGCTGCCGGTCGGCACCCGCTACGCCCAGGTCGACGTCTTCTTCGACGACAAGAATCCGGTCAAGATCGGCTTCGCCGCCGACTACAACGACGCCTTCGCCGACAACATCTCATTCACCATCGGTGCAGATCTGCCGAAGCCTGCAGATCCCACCCCGGTGGTGTCGACGGTCGGTGACCTCGAACACGTCTACATGGTCTACATGGAGAACAAGGGCTATACGAACATCGTCGGCAGCCCGAACGCGCCGTTCCTCAACAGCCTGATCAATGCCTACGGCTTCGCGAATAACTACTACGCGCTGACGCACGGCAGCCTGCCGAACTACTACCCGATCATCGGCGGCGACAACTTCGGGATCACCTACAACTGCGCAGCGGCGTGCATCGATGTGCCCAAGGCCGACACCCTGCCGGGCCAACTCGAGGCAGAGGGGCTGACGTGGAAGTCCTACGCGCAGGGCCTGACCCCGGGCGGCAACCCCTTGGTGAGCGAAGGGGAGTACGCGTTCGACGAGACGGGCTTCCCGGCGTACCAGTTCATCTACGACGATCCCGCCTACGCCAAGGAGCACATCGTCCCACTGGAGCAGATGGCGATCGATCTGCAGTCCAAGGACACCGCACCGAACTACGCGTGGTTCGCCGCCGATGAGGCCAACAACGGTGAAGGGCCCGTCGACGGCATCACCGGAGCCCTGAAGTTCGCCCTCAACCAGCTCGATCCGCAGCACCAGTACAACGTGAAGGCGCTCGATGCCTACCTCGCCGAGACGGTCCCGACGATCATGAATTCGGCCGCCTGGAAGTCCGATGAGGCGTCGGTGATCGTGGTGACCTTCGACGAGGACAACAACAACACCTCGCTGGGCTTCGGCAACGAGGGCAACCACATCGTCACCGTGGTCATCCCGAACCAGGCTGCCATCGACTCCGGCATGCGCGCCGGTCACTTCCTGGCCACCGACCAGTACAACCACTACAGCCTGCTGCGGATGGTCGAGGAGTCGCTGAACCTGCCGGGCCAGCTGACCCAGAACGACACGTTCGCCAACCCGATGAACGAGTTCTGGGTCTAGCCGGACAGGAACTTCACCCACCGGTATGGCCGGCGACGCTGGGCCATACTGGTGCGATGGGCACCTACGTGGTCACGGGTTCGGCATCCGGGATGGGCCAGGCGGTCGTCACGAAACTGACCGCACTCGGCCACAGCGTGATCACCGTGGACATCAAGGATGCCGACATCGTCGCCGACCTCTCCACGCGGGCCGGGCGACGGGCCGCCGCCGATGCGGTGCCGGCCAGGTGTTCGGGGTCCCTGGATGGCGCCGTGCTGGCGGCCGGACTGGGCCCCACCCCCGGCGCGGAGCGTCTGATCACCGAGGTGAACTACTTCGGGGTGGTCGACCTGCTGGAAGCCTGGCGGCCAATGCTGGCGACTGCCGATCGCGCGAAAGTCGTTGTGTTCTCGAGTAACTCGACCACCACTGTGCCCGCCGTTCCGGGCCGGGCCATCGATGCGCTGCTGGCCGGGGACGCCGACAAGGCGCTCAAGGCCTACCGATTCTTCGGCCGTCTCGCCCCGCCGATGGCCTATGCCGCGTCCAAGATCGCGGTCAGCCGGTGGGTCCGCCGCCACGCCGTGACGCGGGAGTGGGCGGGTGCGGGGATCCGTCTGAACGCCCTGGCCCCGGGAGCCATCATGACGCCGATGCTGGAACGCCAACTCGCGACGCCGGCCGAGGCGAAGAACATCCGGCGGTTCCCGGTGCCGATCGGTGGATTCGGCGATGCCGGGCAACTCGCCGACTGGGTGGTTTTCATGCTTTCTGATTCGGCCGACTTTCTCTGCGGGAGCATCGTTTTCGTCGACGGCGGATCCGACGCGTATTTCCGGGCAGACGAATGGCCGCGTCCGGTGCCCGCTCGGCGACTACCGTTCTACCTGTGGCGGACACGCCAGTTCTTCGAGAGGAGCCGACCATGAAAGCTCGCGCAGGCCTGCTGGCGCTCGTCGCCGCAACCACGCTGATGGGGTGTACCAGCAAAACCGAACCCCCGAACGCGCCGGTCAAAGCGGAGGGACCCCAGACGATCGAGATCTCCTACGACGACCTGCTGAAAGATAAGCAGATCAGCCGCAGTGTGAGCATGTCGGTCGGTGACACGCTGACGGTGAGCCTGGGCGCCAACGCGTCCACCGGCTTCCGGTGGACCGAGAAGATGCTCATCTCCGATCCGAAGGTCATGACCCAGACCAGTCATCAGGCCATCGCGGCGGCGTCCCCCGGCATGGTGGGCGCACCGGGCACGGAAGTCTGGACGTTGCAGGCCAAGGCCCCCGGGAACACCACGGTGTCGACCACCTACGGGCGCCCGTGGCCCGGCGGTGAGAAGGATTCCTGGGTCTTCTCCGCAAACGTGACCGTGAACTGACGTCCGCGCGACACCAACGGGATCGCCGGGCCGTTCGGAACGGCGCCGCGAGTCACTCGCGTAACTCCAGTCACTTGATGCGTACTCTGGTCGGGTGCGCATCTCACGGGTGAAAGCCGGTATCGCGGCCGCCCTCCTGGTGACCGCCGCGATGACCGCGGGGTGCGGCGGCACCGTCGACGGGGTGGCGACCTGTCCGGGATGCGGTAACGGGACCGAACCCGATTTCCCGACGACCCGGCCCTCCCCTCCGCCGACCGCAGCGCCGCCCACCACCACCAAGGCGCCCCCCTCAACCAGCCCCGCCACGCCTGAGCGCCCGACCGGCGGCCAGACACTGCCGCCGAACGCCAGCGGCTACGTCTATATCGAGACCAGGTCGGGCAAGACCCGCTGCCAGATCTCGGCGGACAACGTCGGCTGCGAATCCGACTTCTCCGAAGCGCCGGTGGTCGACGGCCAACCGGCCACCGGGGTCGAGGTGTCGGCCGGCGGCAGCAACCGGTGGGTCCTCGGCAACCTCGGGGCAATGCCGACGACGACGATCGACTACGACACCTACAGCGCGGTCGGCTGGACCATCGTCGCCGACAGCACCGGAACCACCTTCACCAACGATGACACCGGTCATGGCATGTTCATCAGCACCGATCGGGTCGACTTCTTCTGACCTGTCCACGGGTGAGGCACAGACCTGTGATGTGTAACCGTGCCGGAGCGGCCCGATAAGGCGCATCTCGCACGTTCGACGGGCCCGCCGCAGTGTTACTTTTTCGGCGTGAGCGACGACTTGAACCTATTCGGCGGGGACCTCCAGCAGCAGCCCGCGGAGCCGCGTCCGCCGGCGCCCGCAGCGCCCGGACCACCGCGCTGGCGCAATCCCGCCGATGCCTTCACCGAGATACTGCCCGTGGAGGATCTGCACGCCGAGTTGAGCCTCGCCCAGCCCATCGGACACCTTCCGGCCGTCGCCAAGTCGGCGCCGGCTCCGACCCGGGTGTTCGATGACTGGCAGCTCTCGCCGGAGTCCGAGGGTTACGTGCCCGCCCTGGTGGCGTTGGACAAGCTGGAAGTTCGCCGCAAGACGGTGCCGGCCAAGCAGGGATGGCGGGGGCTGCTGCACGCCGTGACGCGCGTCAACCTCCCGCCGGGTGCCGATGAGCTGTACGAGATCGCGCTGAAGGATCAGGTGCAGCGAATGGTGCGCTCGACCTTCCCGATCGCGATCGTCGGAGTCAAAGGCGGGGTCGGGAAGACCGTCGTCACCGAGGCGCTCGGCTCGACGTTCTCCGCCGTGCGGGGGGACCGTGTCATCGCGGTCGACTTGGACCCGGACGCGGGCAACCTGATCTCGCGGCACGGCCGGGAGAGTGCGATGTCGATCGCCGATCTAGTCGCCGGCGGCTCACTGAGCCGCTATCTGGACGTGCGGGCACATACCAGCCAGAACAAGGCGACCCGCCTGGAGGTGCTGACCGGTCCGGACTTCGCCCGCACCCCGATACCGTTGCTAGACAGCGACGTCGACAAGATGATGCCGATTCTCAACGAGCACTACAGCCTGGTACTGATGGACACCGGCACCGGGCTGAAGACAAACCTGATGACGGCCGTGCTGCGGCAGTCCCGCGCGCTGGTCATGGTGAGCAGCGCATCCATCGACGCGCTGGAGGAAACTCGTGTGAGCCTGGAATGGCTGCGCTGCAACGGATTTCAGCGTCTGTTGGACACGATGGTGCTGGTGATAAACAACATCCAGCGCGGCAAACCCAACATCAATGTGGACCGGGCCGTCCAGCAGTTCTCCCACCAGATCGACCGGGACCGCATCTTCTCGCTGCCCTTCGACACCCACATCTTCGAGGGCATGCAGATCACCCTCGAGCTGCTGAGCCCGAAGAGTCGCCGTCGCTATCTGGAGCTGGCCGCGGCGCTCGCCGTGCTGTTCCCGAGCTCCGCCGCGGACTGAACCGAGCGAGCCGCGCCGAGGGGTTCGGCTATGCCGCGCTTGCAACCGGCCCACTAAGATCTACACCCGTGGCGCGCAACGGTTTCCCCGACGACCCGAACAACTACTCGGAAGGCGACCCCACCCGATACGCCAACTACGGCGGCACGGGCGGGGAGGCCTACAGCGAATACGACGGCCCCGCCTATACCCAGCCGACGGGCTACGAGCAGACCGGGTACGGCCAATACCCGGCGCCGGAACCGCCACCAGCCTGGCACCACCGCCCGGCCGTTCTGATCGGCCTCGGCGTCCTGACCGCCGCCCTGCTGGCACTACTGTTCTACGCCATCGTCTCGTTCACCAATGCCGGATCGTCCACCACGCCGGCGGTGACCTCGACCAGCACCAGTGCGACTCCGTCGTCGACCCCGGGCACCAGTGCGGCGCCACAGCCGCCCGTCACGTCCACGCGGACGGCCACGCCGTCGCCGAGCACCAGCGAGGCTCCGCCACCGCCGACCACCATCACCACCACCGTCACACCGACCACGACGGCGCCGCCCACCACCAGCGAGGCGCCCGCACCGACGACGGTCACGTCGGTCACCACGTCGGTCACCACGGTCACCGAGACCACCACCAGGCCCCGATGGCCCATCATTCCGCGGCCGACGCCCAGGGACGTACCGGAACCCGCCCCGGGCGGTTGAGTCAGCGACGCCCGGCATACTCGCTGACCAGCGCCTCGGCGCTGCGTACCGCCGCGCGGCAGGCGCGGGTGCTGAACGGGTCGTTGAGCGGATGCTCGGCGCGCCGGCGCCAGCGCTGGGCCGCCGCGAACGCCGCACGCGGTCCGTCCCGCGGGTCTTGATCGGTCAGCCCCAGCCGGGTAGCCGCGTCGGTGCCCGAGCCACCGATGATCCGGCGCAGAGAGGCCATCTCGTCGTCGTTGAATGTCGTTGAGCGCGAACGCAGCTGACTGAGCAGACGCAGTTCCTCGAAGGCGTGGGTATCGGCCAGCAGTGGTTCGATGTCGGCGCTGACGTGCGGCGTCGCCCGGGTGGGGTGGGACTCGACGAACCGGCGCAGGGCCACCAGGGCGGTGTGTGACTTCAGCATGTCGGATCGCTGCGCGAAGTGCTGGTCGATCTCGGCGCGCAGAGCCACCAGCCCGCTTCGCTTCAGCAGATCGGCAGAAAGGGTGGCCGCATCGTCGACGCCGGATCGCAACAGCGCCATGGAGATGCGGACACCGAACATGCCGAACCGGTCCAGCAGCGCCGCGCGGGTCGCCGCGTCGACCGGCAGGGCCGGATCGTCGCGGACGAACCGGTCGGCACTGAGCATCGCCTTGTTGAGTTCCGCGGGATCGACCGCCGCGAGCTTCTGCAGGGCGGCGAACTCGCTCTGCCGCAGCGTTCGTGCCGTCAACGCCAGCAGGCCCGCCACCGGAACCACCGCCTGACAGATGCCGGTGCGGTCCAATTCAGTGGTGAATCGTTGGGCCACGTCCTTGGCCGAGAGCATGGCGTCGATACGTCCCGCCCCGATCTCGTCGGCCCGCGACGCCACACCGATCACCCCCAGCGCGCCGGATGACCCTCCCACCAGTTCACCGATCTGTTTCAGCAGCGCCAGATCCGCGGCGTTCAGGGTGCGCAGCAGGAACACCACCGCGTCCACCCGCGGCACCCCGTCGGGCGGAACGAGCAGTCGCAGCGTCCGCTCGGACACCCCCCGGGTCAGCGACGAGGTGCCGGGGGTGTCGATGATCGTGGCCTCGGCGAGTTCCGGTGCGGGCCACTCGACGTCGATGTCCACCACCTCATCGGGATTCAGGGCGCCGAATTCGAACGTGAGTCCCTGCGCCTGCGACGCGCCCCGCACGATCGCGACATTGCTGCGCCGGCCGCCGACGTGGTTGGCGGTGGCCCGCGGCGTAGGGCCGTGCCGGAACCACGTGACGATCCGGGTGGCTTCGGTCGCGTCGGTGGGCGCGATGGACTCCCCCACCAACGCGTTGACGAGCGTGGACTTTCCGGACTTCAGCGTGCCGGCGAGCGCGATGCGGATCGGCTCATTGAGCCGGGCGCCGATGCGATGCAACTGATCGACGACGTCGGGTCGCTGCCGGTAGACCGGGTCGGACTGGTAGACGCGGATCGTCGCGTCCAGGACGGCCCGCACCCGGTCGCTGAGCCTCATACCGATTCCCGGCTGAGTTTCTCGGCGTTCCCGATCACCTGACGCAGGATATTGGCCTGACGCTCGAGTTCACCGACCCGGTTGGCGCGCTCGGTCTCCTCCACCCGGGCCGCCGCGAGTGTGGCCTGCAGCGACTCGTTCAGCGAGCGGGTCGTCTGGTTGGCGATCTCGCGGTAGTGGTCGCGAAGTTGGCGCTGGATGGCCTTGAGCCGGTCGCGGGATTCCTTGGTCACGACGAACAGGACGTCGTCGATGAACCTGCGGAGGTTGGTCTTCGCCTCGTTGCGGACCCGCAGCAGGCGGTTGTCCATGTCCTCCTGGTAGGCCTTGCGTCCCATCAGCAGACCGGCTCCCAGCGAGAGGGGATTGAACATCCCCAGCCCCGCCACCGAGGTGAGCATGCCGAACATCAACACACCGCCGTAGGAACCGCGCATGCTGGTAATCACCTTGTGGCCCTTGCCGATCGGCTTGGACTCCAGACGCGCCAGCGCCTTCAACCGCCCCAGGCCCGCTCCCATGTCCGCGACATCGGGAACCTCGACGGCATCGAGACCCGCGTCGGCGAAGGTGCGGGCCACCTCGGCGGCCAGTGCCTCGGCACGCTGGTAGGCCCAGACGAAGTTGTCGCCGACCGCATTGGCGACGTCCTCTTCCAACCGGGTACCGATCTCGGCCCACTGCAGGGTCGGGTCGCAGGAGTCGATGACGTCCTCGGCGTGCGCAGTGATCGCCCGGAACCGGGCCCGTAGGTCATGGTCGACGTCGGCGGTGAGGTCGGCGATCCCGTCGTTGAGGATCTGCTGCCACAGCGCGGTCTGCTGCAACGCGTCCTGCGCCTGCTGTTTGCGCCGTTCCAGGTCCTCGGTGAGCCGGCGCGCCTGCACGGGATCGTTGAGCGCCGACAGCTCTGATCCCACCGAAAGACTGAGATGCTCAGCAGCCGAACGTATCTCATCAAGGACGTGGTCACGTGTCCGGTCGTTCTCGCGGGACAGGACCTGCTCGGACAGGAAGTTGACGAGCGCCGGGAAGTTGGACTCGTCGTTGAGTTCCTTGTCTCCTGCGGAGACGGCGTGACTGCGCAATAGCGACGAAACCGGAATCACCGGCAGGTTCAATCGCGCGCTGCGCAGGTGCGCGGTGTCGGCGTCGACGACCCGACGCCAGAACGGGTAGAGGTCGGTCTTGGTGGCGATCGTCGCCGCCACCGGGCAGATCTCGACGGCCTGGCGGAGGAACCGCATCTCCGGTTCGGTGAACTCCTGGCTGGCGTCGCTGACGAACAGCAGAGCGTCGGCCTCGGGCAGCAGACCGAGGGTGGCCGACAGGTGCGGCTGGCCCTGGCCGCCGACGCCGGGGGTGTCGACGAACGTCAGCCCGCCGCTGAGCAGGGGGCTGGGCGCGCCGACCTCGATGCGCAGCACCGGGCGGCCATGGGCCTGCGGAGCCCGGCGAAGATCCCCGCCCAACTCTGCGACCGGGATATCCACCGCCTCTTCGCCGCCGCGGCCGTCGGCGACGATCAGCTGCGCCGTCGGCTCCTCGGCGTGCGCCACCACCGTCACCGCGACGGTGCTCTCGTCGTCCCCGACCCGGGCGACCGGCATGTTCAGCAGCGAGTTGAGCAGCTGACTCTTGCCCTGCTTCAGTTGGCCCGCGATCACCACCCGGATCCGCGGGTCGGTGATCCGGTCACGGGCAGCCGCCAACCGGGCCGACAGATCGGCCCGATCGTTGCTCTCGGCGATGGTCCGGGTGTGGTCGATCAGCTCGACGATCACCGGAACCTGGCGCCGGTCCTGCGGCTGGCTCACATGTCCTCCTGTGTTCGCATTATCGGCAGGCTGTCCACGGTATTCGCTGACACGCCAACGCGGCGGGGACCCGGGGGAGGGGGATCCGGGTGCCCCGCCGCGCCGTCTGCCGGCCGGGTTAGAAGCCGAGGCCGAGCAGATGGTTACCCGACGCGAACGACGGGTCGCTGTGCAACCCCAGATCGCTGCGCAACCCGGTGTCGTTGTGCAGCCCGGTGTCGTTGTTGCTCAGCAGGCTGGTGTCGAACAGCGCGTGATGCGACGAGTCGTACGTCGACGCGTCGGTGACGGTGGTCTCGTGCACCGAATGGTCGGCGTTATCGGTCGTCGTGGTGGTCGTCGTCGTCGTGGACGTCAGCGTCGCCTCGTGCCCGTCGGCCGTGGTGGTGTTGCCCGTTCCGCCCACCGTCGTGGTGGTCTGGCCGCCACCGATGGACGCGCCGTTGTGCACGGTGCTGTCCGAGCCCTTGATCACCGAACCGGAGTCGGCGGTCGAGATCGCGTCGGCGCCGGCGGTGGTGGTGGTCCCGCTGTCGTGGATCACCGCGGCCTGTCCGGTGGAGATGTTGGAGCCGTGGTCGGCCCGGATGTCCCCGTTGGTGACGGCGTTGTCGTTGCCCAGCACCGCCCCGTCGCCGCTGACGATGTCGCCGCTGTTGTCCCCGCCGGTCACCACGCCGTGCCCGGTGGCGCTGTTGGAGGTCTTGCTCCCCAGGGTGATGTCGCCGAAGCCGAGGTTGAAGGCGCCGTTCTGCGCATTGGCGCCGGCATCCTGCGGCGGGCTGAGCAACGCGGTGTCGTTATGACTGGCCAGATCGGTGCTGTTGTGGCTGGCCAGATCCGTGGTGTTGCGGCTGGCCAGTTCTGTCTGGGTCTCCGGGGCGAAGGTCGGAGACGGCGCGTAGGTCGGGGACGGCGCGTAGCTGGGCGACGGCGCCCAGATCGGCTCGAACGCCGCTTGAGCGGCCGGCTGGTAGGCCGGCGCGAACCCGTACTGGTTGGACACTGCGCGCTGCAGTCCGGCGATGGGATCCCCGCCGCCGAGCACCAGTCCGGGCACCGCGGTCGCGGCGACCGAGGACAGCTGTGCGGCCGTGACGCCGGTGATTCCGGCGTCGCGCATGGCCTGTTCGGGTGCGGCGATGAACGCCCGGGCGGCGTCCTCGCTGCGGAACAGGTTGAGGATCCAGTCGATGAGAGCGATCATGGCGAGCCCTTTCGTGATTTGCTTGCCGGTCGGTCCGGCAATCTGACAGCCACGTTATGGCCGCGAATCGTGCCCGGAATCGGGGTTCGCACCCCTCCCTGGGGGGACCCCACTAGGGATATGGGGGTCTTTCCGCTAGGGGGTTAGGGGAAGGCCGTTCGGGCATGAAAAACCCCACGTCACGAGACGTGGGGTTGCCGAAGCGGGTCGGATCAGAACAGATCGAACCCGGGATGGTCGGCCGGATGGTGCTCCGGTGTCTGCGAATCGAGGTGCTGCGGCCAGCCGGCGTCGGTGTCCCAGTTCCGGCCGACGGGTTCAGGCTCGACGACCGGGTCGACGGCGAACGGGTCCGGTGCCGGCCCGGGGTCCGGCAGGTCGGGGAGATCGGGAGCGGAGTCCGCGGTGACGGCACTGACCTGGGGCGCAGCCGGCTGCGCGATCGGCGCGGGTTGCGGGATGCCGAACGCGTCGAACGCGGCCACGGCCGCACCACTGGTCCACACGTTGGCGGAGTCGGCGACGATCCCGAAGCCGGGTGTGGCCATGGCGAGCGAGTCGGTGACCACGGGGATCAGGCTCTGGACGTCGGCGAGGGTGACGCCGGGCAGGTGGGCGTCGGCCAACGCCCCGGCCGGATCGGTGGCGTACCGGGCAGCGGCCTGCGGATCGCGGACCAGTGCCATCACGAAGTCCAGCAGTGAGTTACCCATGCAGGCCAGGCTAGCCAGTGCCGCGGCCGGCGGGATCGGTGTCGGTCCCAGTATTGCGTCATCGATGTTAGGGGATCGCCCCTTAGGGGATTCGACTCGGTTAGGGGATTGCTAGGCGGGCGTGGCGCGCACCGACTATCGTGGTGTGCCGGACTGCGGGGATAGGACCGGACTGCGGGGATAGGAGAAGCGGCGTGAGCGACGCACTGGGGCTCTCGATCGGGACGACGAACGTGGTGGCGGCCCGGCCGGGCCGGATGCCGGTGAGCCGACGTTCCGTGCTGACCCTCTGGGAGAACCGGCCGGCGGAGATCGGCGTGCCGTCGCAGAACCCGGAACTCACCAGCCCGAACCTGACCGCGCCGGGAGTGGTGCTGCGCGGTTTCATCGAACGGGTCGGTGACCCGGTGCCACTGGTCGCCACCGACGGATCGGCGCACCGCGGGGAGGTCCTGCTCGCGACCGGACTGGACGCACTGGCCCGTGCCGTCGAGACCGGCGAGGCACCCGGCCCGGTCATGATCGCCGTTCCGGCGTACTGGGGCCCCGCGGCGATCGGCGCACTGCGGGGCGCACTGCGGGACAGTCCGAGCCTGTCGCCCGGCGGCGTCCCGCCGATGATCATCTCCGACGCCACCGCCGCTCTGGCGGCCCTGCAGACGAACCCCGGTCTGCCGGCCCGCGGCGTGGTGGCCCTGTGCGACTTCGGCGGCAGCGGGACCTCCATCACGCTGGCCGACGCCGGCGCCAACCTCGCCCCGATCGGCGAGACGCTTCGCTTCAGCGAGTTCTCCGGCGACCAGATCGACCAGGCCCTGCTCAACCACGTCCTGGCCGGCATCCGCTCGGCCGGTCCCGACGACACCAGCGGCACCGCCGCCGTCGGGCCGCTGACCCGGCTTCGCGAGGAATGCCGGCTGGCCAAGGAACGACTGTCCACCGAAACCGCCACGGTGGTCCCGGTCGACCTGCCCGGGAACCGTTCCGAGATCCGGTTGACCCGCGCGGAGCTGGAGTCCGTGATCGCGCCGGCGCTGGCCGGTTTCCTCGACGCGCTGGGAGATGCGCTGGAGCACAACAGGATTCCCGCCGCCACGCTTGCCGCCGTCGGGACCGTCGGCGGCGGCGCGGCGATCCCGGTCATCAGCCAGCAACTGTCGGAGGCGCTGCGGGTTCCGGTGATCACCAGCCCGGGGCCGGCGCTCACCGTCGCGGCCGGGGCCGCCCTGCTGGCCGCGCGGGGCTCGGCTCCGGACGCGCCCACCAGCCTCGGCGTCTCTGCCGCCGACGCCCCCACCAGCCTGGCGCCCGCGGCCTGGGCCAGCAGTACCGCCGGTCAGGCGGCCGGCGAGTCGGCTTCCGACGGCTCACCGTCGGCGACCTACCGGGCGCTGGCCTGGTCCCAGGACGACGATGCGACCGAGGAACCGGTTCCCTATGCCGGCGAGGACTACTCCCCCCGCCCCGAGTACGGCGCCCCACCTCCGACCGGCGCGCGGCCGATGGTGGAGTTCGACACCGACGAGCACGGCACCGGCGTCGTCGCACCGCCGCTGCCCTGGTACCGCCGCCCGGCGCTGCTCTTCGGTCTGTCGGCCGCACTGGCGGCCGTCATGGTCGGCGGGTTGGCGCTCAAACTCACCGACAGCGACAGCACCCCGACCACGACCACCACTCGGGTGACCAAGCCCGGGGAGGATCTCGGCACCCCCGCGCCCCCGCCCCCGGTTCCGCAGACGGTCACGGTGACGGGCGACAACGGGCAAACGACGGTCACCACCGTCACCCCCACGACCACGGTTGCGCCGACGTCGGAATCGTCCTCGTCCTCGTCGACCAGCACCACGACCCCGCCGACAACAACCACCACCACCACCACCACGCCTACGACGACAACAACAACAACAACACCCACAACGACAACCACCACCACCGTGCCGACCACCACAACCACGACCACGACACGGACCACCACCACTGTGCCGACCACGACGAGCATCGAGCCTCCCCCGACGACCAAGCCCGTACCTTCCACGGCCACGGAGTTCACGACTGGCCCGGAGACGCCTCCGCCACCGGTCACGGAGCAGGCGGTCGTTCCCGAAGCGCCGGCCGCTGCCACCACACCGGGTCCTCTGGAGTAGGGCATGCCAGCCACAACGGCAACCCCCGCCTCGGCGCGGGCGGTGCTGGCCGCCTTGGCATCAGAACCGGTCACGCTGCTCGTCGTCGGTGGCATCGGTTCCGGGAAAAGCACTGCGCTGGAATTAGTTCGGCGTTCTCTGCGGGAATCGGGGCGCAGCGTCGTCAGCGCGGTTCCCGGGGAGCACGACGCGGGCGCGGCGGTGGTGATCGACGATGCCCACCTGCTGCCCAACTCCGACCTGCGCCGCCTGACCGAACTCGCCGATAATCCGGACCGCACGGTCGTGGTGGCCACCCAGGCGCGCGATCATGATCCGGGTCTGAACAGCCTCGGCTCGGTCCTGGAGCGTGAACACCCGCGAATCACATTGGGCCCCTTGCCCACCGGTGATATCGCGAGGGCACTGACCGACCCGTCCGGCCGTCCGCCGTCGGCGCAACTGCTTGATGCGGCCCTCGCGGAAACCGGCGGCGTCCCCCTGTTGGTGTCCGCCATCGGCCACCCACTCACCGCCGCGGCCATGTCGCAAGCCGCGGGCTACGCACTCAACGAACGCCTGCGCCGTCTCGATCCGGGCGACCTCGACGCGTTGCTGATCGGCTCGCTGAGCACCGATCTCGGTGCCGCCGACCTTGCAGCGGCACTCGAGGTACCCGCCGAACGCGCCGCCGAACTCATCGACCGGGCCCGTGGCACCGGACTGCTGGAACCGTCCCACGACCCGGTGTTCCTGCGGACGGTGCACCGTGCGGTCGCGCAGATCGTCGGTGCGGCGCGCCATCACGACGTCGAAAACGCTCTGTTGCGAACACAACTCGAGTCCGCGACGCTGTCGGATCAGCTGGCGCTGGAACTGGCCGAGCATGGTGTGAGCACCGCTGGTCTGGCGCATTGGCTGGGAGCCCGCGCGGGCAGCGGCGACGGCACCGTGGCCGACCGGATCCGCCGGTACCGCGCCGCGGTGGACGCGGGCGCGGTCGACCTACGCGCCGGACTGGCCGACGCCCTCGCGCTCGGCGGCGACTGCGCCTCTGCCGCAGCATTGGCCGACACACTGCTGGGCTCGCCGGACCCGATCGAACGGGTGGCCGGCGCGCGGATCGCCGCCAGCGTGGCGGCCCATGACGGGAACACCGCTTACGCCGCGGAGGTGTTCTCCTGGCTGGGCGGCTATCCCGATGCCACGATCGGCTCCGCGGCGGCGATCGTGCACACCGCGACCGGCGACAGCGCTGCGGGCCGCGCCGCTCTGGACCTCGCCCACGCAGGTCCCCCGACCACCGCGGCGCGGGCGGCGCGAAGCCTGGCCGAGGGTCTCCTGCTGACGGTCGACGGCCCGTACCCCGCGGCGGCGATCCGGCTCGGGCAGGCGGTCGCCGGCGAGCGCAGCACCGCTGCCGTCGTCATGCCCGACAGTGCACCGGCCCTCGTGACGCTGGCCGCCCTGCACAGCGGCGATGCGGCGCGGGCCCGCAGCGTGATCGGGCGGGCGGTGCGGGCCGGCGGCGATCCCGTGTTCGCCACCCGGCATCGCCTGCTGCAGGGCTGGGTGCGGATGCAGGACGGACAACTGGGCGCCGCCGTTGCCGACGCCGATGCTGCCGAGGGGCTGCACGGCCGGGACGCGCTGTGGGCCGCCGCACTTCGCACCGCGATCGCCCGTCGCGGCGGCGATGCGGGTGCCCTGGCGACGCACTGGTCCGCCGGCATGGACGTCCTGGCGGAGTATTCGATCGACCTGTTCTCGCTACTGCCGTTGGGCGAGTTGTGGATGGCGGCGGCCCGCCTGCGACAGCAGGAGCGCCTCGCCCCCGCCCTTCAGCAGGCCTTCGACCTGCTGGCCGCTCTGGGCCGGCCGCCGGTCTGGTCCCCGCTGCTGCACTGGGCGGGCGTGCATGTCGGAATCCTCGCCGGCGACCCCGCGGCGGTGGCCCCGCACGGCCAGGCACTGGCCGCGATGGCCGACCACAGCCCGTTCGCCGCGGCACTGGCCGACGCCGGCCGCACCTGGTTGCAGGTCCTGGCGGGCAACGTCGACGCCGACGAGGTGATCGCCGCCGCACGCGGGCTGGCCCGGTTCGGGCTCACCTCGGATGCGACCCGGCTGGCCGGCCAAGCCGCGCTGGCGGCCGCCGACCCCAAGGTGTCGGCGCTGATGCTGCAGGTCGCGCGGGACCTCAAACTGGGGACCGGCGAGGATCCCGCGGACCCCGTCGGGTCGGCACCGGCGGCGCATCCCCGCCCGGCCGTCACCGCGCTGTCCGACCGCGAACGCGAGGTCGCCGAGTTACTCCTGCTGGGAATGCCCTACCGGGACATCGGCGGTCAGTTGTTCATCTCCGCCAAGACGGTCGAACACCACGTCGCCCGGATCCGTCGTCGGCTCGGGGCCGAATCCCGCTCGGAGATGCTCTCGATGCTGCGGGTGATGCTGGGTTCAGGGTGAGTCGAAGTGATAAATACGACCTCCCTCGCGCGCAGTGGGCCCGAGGTGCCAATATGAACCCGGCGAAAAAGCACAAGTTACCCGCCGGTAACAGGAACTGAATCACCCCCGCTAGCCATACGTTCTAGAGAGGGAAGTCGTGGAAACGCAGACTCTCATCCGGCTGGTCATCGGCCTGGCCATGACCGCCATCGTCGGACTGCTCGCGCTCAAGCGCGTCGGATACCTGACCAAACTCATCAGCTCCGGTCAGCCGACCGCCGACGAACGCGGCCGCAAGAACCACCTCGGCGAGCGGATCGGCAACCAGATCCGCGAGGTCTTCGGCCAGACCAAGCTGCTGAAGTGGTCGATCCCCGGGGTCGCGCACTTCTTCACCATGTGGGGTTTCTTCGTTCTGGCGACGGTCTACCTCGAGGCCTACGGCGTGCTGTTCAACCCCAAGTTCCACATCCCGTTCATCGGCACATGGGGCATCCTGGGCTTCCTGCAGGACTTCTTCGCCGTCGCGGTGCTGCTCGGCATCATCACCTTCGCGATCATCCGGCTGCGTGCGGAGCCCAAGGAGTACGGCCGCGCGTCGCGGTTCTACGGCTCCCACACCGGTGGCGCCTGGCTGATCCTCTTCATGATCTTCAACGTCATCTGGACCTACGCACTGTTCCGCGGCGCGGCCGTGGCCAACGGCAACCTGCCCTACGGCAAGTCGGCGTTCTTCTCCCACGCGGTGGGCGCTCTCCTTGAGCCGCTGGGCCACAGCACGACCGAGATCATCGAGACCGTCGCCCTGCTGCTGCACATCGGCGTGATGCTGGTGTTCCTGCTCATCGTGCTGCATTCCAAGCACCTGCACATCGGCCTGGCCCCGCTCAACGTCACGTTCAAGCGGCTGCCCAACGCGCTCGGCCCGCTGCTGCAGATGGAGTCCAAGGGCGAGTACATCGACTTCGAGGATCCCGCCGAGGACGCGGTGTTCGGCCGCGGCAAGATCGAGGACTTCACCTGGAAGGGCTACCTCGACCTCACCACCTGTACCGAGTGCGGGCGCTGCCAGTCCCAATGCCCGGCGTGGAACACCGACAAGCCGTTGTCGCCCAAGATCCTCATCATGGATCTGCGCGACCATCTGTTCGCGAAGGCTCCTTACATCTTCGGCACCAAGAACGGCCCCACCGACACCGAGGGCGGCCTGGAACTCGGCCCCGACGATCCGCACCACGTGCCGGAGTCCGGCTTCGAGCGGGTTCCCGCCGACTCCCCACTGCAGGCCACCCGCCCACTGGTGGGTGACGCCGCATCCCTGGGCGTGATCGACCCCGACGTGCTGTGGTCGTGCACCACCTGCGGGGCGTGCGTCGAGCAGTGCCCGGTGGATATTGAACACATCGATCACATCGTCGACATGCGCCGCTACCAGGTGATGATGGAGTCGGAGTTCCCCGGCGAACTCGGCGGCCTCTACAAGAACCTGGAGACCAAGGGCAATCCGTGGGGGCAGAACTCGAAGGAACGGCTCACCTGGATCGACGAGGTCGACTTCGACGTGCCGGTCTACGGCAAGGACGTCGACTCGTTCGCCGGGTTCGAGTACCTGTTCTGGGTGGGCTGCGCCGGCGCCCTGGATGACCGCGCCAAGAAGACCACCAAGGCGGTCGCCGAACTGCTGGCCGCCGCCGGGGTGAAGTTCCTCGTCCTCGGAGACGGCGAGACCTGCACCGGCGACTCCGCGCGGCGCTCCGGCAACGAGTTCCTGTTCCAGCAGTTGGCATCTCAGAACGTCGAGACCCTCAACGACCTGTTCGAGGGCGTCGAGCGGGTGGATCGCAAAATCATCTCCACCTGCCCGCACTGCTTCAACACATTGGGCCGGGAGTACCCCCAGGTCGGCGGCAGCTACACCGTGCTGCACCACACCCAGCTGCTCAACCGGCTGGTGCGCGACAAGAAGCTGGTGCCGGTTTCCTCGACCAACGGCTCCGCCGGCACGCTCACCTACCACGATCCGTGCTACCTGGGCCGGCACAACAAGGTGTACGAGGCGCCGCGCGAGCTCATCAGCGCCTCCGGTGCCACGCTCACCGAGATGCCCCGGCACGCCGAGCGTGGCTTCTGCTGCGGCGCCGGCGGTGCCCGGATGTGGATGGAAGAGCACCTCGGCGAGCGCATCAACCACAACCGCGTCGACGAGGCACTGACCCTGGACGCGACGACGATCGCCACCGGCTGCCCGTTCTGCCGGGTCATGCTGACCGACGGCGTCGGCGACCGCGGCAAGGCCGAGCAGGTCGCGGTGGTCGACGTGGCCCAGCTGCTGCTGGACTCGCTGGACCGCAGCACTGTTTCTTTGCCGAATAAGGGCGCCGCGGCCGAACTCTTCGCCGCCACAGCACCGGCGATCAAGCCGGCCGCACCCAAGGTGGCCCCCGCTCCGGAACCGGTCACGGCGGCAGCGGCACCTGCGGCTCCTGCCGCACCTGCCGCACCTGCTGCTCCCGCAAAGGGCCTCGGTATGGCTGCCGGGGCCAAGCGTCCCGGCGCCAAGAAGGCCGCTCCCGCGACTGCTGAGGCAGCACCTGCAGCTCCGACGGCTCCGGTCGAAACCGCTTCCGCCGCAACGGCTCCCGCGGCACCCGCCGCCGAGGCTCAGCCGGTCAAGGGCCTGGGGATCGCTGCGGGCGCCAAGCGTCCCGGTGCCAAGAAGGCCGCCGCTGCACCTGCCGCGGAGTCGGCGCCGGCGGCGCAGCCCGCTGCGGAAGCGGTACCGGCTCCGGAGCCGACGCCGTCAGCCGAACCGACGGCCGCGCCCAGCGCCGATGACGCGCCGGTGAAGGGTCTGGGTATCGCGAAGGGTGCCCGGCCACCCGGCAAGCGCACCTGAGTCGGTCGGTCGCGAGGCTGGTTGTCAGCCCAACCGGGTTCTGTTGACCCCTCGCGTCCCATCGGTTCCCGGAGCGGCCCGCGGCTCCGCCGCGACCCGGTTACGCCGAGGAATCCAGCGGGGCCGGTCCTGTCTGTGTCAGCCCGGCCGCCCGTTGGTGCCTGGAACCCCATTCCGCCTAGGGTCACGTTCGTTGCTGGCATTTAGGCCGGCCTGGCCTGCGCGGCCGGCGGCCCCGCCTGCCCCGCCTGTCGAGCTCAGATTGTCGGGGGCAGGGGATCCGCCATTGGCGCCGTTGCCACCGTTTCCGCCCGTGCCGCCGATGCCGCCGGTAGAACCGAGGTCCACCGGGCGGCTGCCCGGCGGGGGTAAGACCCTCCTCGTTCGACCGCCGTCACCGCCGTTGCCCCCGGCCGCGCCGTTTCCACCGCTTCCGGCGTTGCCGTTTCGTCCGGCGTTCGCGGCGGCCCCGCCGTTGCCGCCGTTACCTCCGGTCGCGCCAGGGGCTGCGTTTCCGTCCGTGCGGCCGCCCGCCCCACCCGCCCAGCCGCCCCCGCCGCCGTTTCCACCTCTGCCTCCGGCGCGGGCATTACCCCCGGTCCCGCCGTTGCCCAAGGCAGCGCGTCCGCCGTCGCCCCCGTTTCCGCCTTGACCGCCGGAACCTGCGGGCCCTCCGTTTCCGCCAGTCCCGGCGTACCGGTAGCCGTTTGTGTTGGTGATGTTGTTGTCACCGCCCTGGCCGCCGAGACCGCCGCTGCCACCGAGTCCGCCCTCCCCGGCATTGCCCCCGCGGCCGCCGTCACCAGTGCCCAGCGCAGCCCCGCCGGCACCGCCGTTTCCGCCGCCACCGCCGCCGCCAGCGCCGCCGCCCTGGCCGCCGGTCCCGTCGCCGCCGCTGCCGCGCCCGGGGCTACCGCCGCGTCCGCCTGCTCCGCCGTTGGCGGTTGCGCCGCCCGCACCACCGACACCGCCGGCGCCGCCGTTGCCGCTGCCGAGGGCCTGCCCGCCTTCGCCTCCGGCCGCACCGTTGCCGCTAGCGGCAGCCACCCCGCCATTGCCACCGTTACCGCCATAGCCGTTGGCCCCCGCTTCGACCCCGCCGCCACGGCCGCCACGGCCCCCCTGCCCGCCGGCGCCAGCCCCAGCACCGGCTCCACCGGCACCGCCGACACCTCCGTTTCCATCGCCGCGGGCCTGTCCACCGAGACCGGCGAGGCCGCCCGCCAAACCGTTCGCGGTGTTGCCGCCGTCCCCGCCGCGACCTCCTGTCTGCCCGTTGCCATTGGCATTGCCGCCATCGCCGCCGTTACCGCCGTTGCCGCTGCGCCCGCTGGCCCCGCCCGCCCCGCCGCGACCGCCGTCGCCGGTGAGTGTGCCGGCCAGCCCGCCGTTACCGCCAAGCCCACCGGCACCGCCGGCCGCGGCATGACCGCCTCTGCCTCCGTCGCCGCCTCGTTCGAGGAGACCGCGCCGGCCCGCAGCGCCGTTGCCGCCGTTGCCGCCGTTGCCGGCCTGCCCGCCGGCCCCGGCGGCTCCACCGGCCCCGCCGTTGCCGTTCTGTCCGGCGTCGCCGCCGCCGCCGCCGTTGCCGCCGGCCCCGCCGGCGGTCCCGGCCAGTCCGATGCCGCCGTTTCGCCCGACACGGTTAGTACCCTGCACGCCGGGGGCGCCGTTGCCGCCGGTGGCGCCTCGCCCGCCGTCGCCACCGCTGCCGCCGCTGCCGCCGTTACCGGAGATCGCGCCGGCGTTCCCGCCGGCACCGCCGTTGCCGCCGCGACCGCCTACGGCGACGACGCGTATCGCCCGGTCGCCGTTGCCGCCGTTGCCGCCGTTGCCGCCGTTGCCGTTGCCCACCGCGTTGCCGCCGCGCCCGCCGTCACCACCATGGCCGCCGGCGGTGCCCTGCCCGCCGTTGCCGCCGTTGCCGCCGTCGGCGTCAGGCCCGCCGGCCGGCGGGCTATACCCCGCCGCGCCGTTGCCGCCGTTATCGCCATGCGCCCCGGGGGCCTGCGCGGCCCGAAAGAGTGGGGTCCCGTCCGCACCCGGGGTGGACCCGGCCCCGCCCTGACCGCCTTCGCCTTCGATACCGGGGGCCCCGGCGTCTCCGCCGTCCCCGCCGTCGAGATGGCTGGCATCCCCGGCCGCACCGTCACCGCCGTCACCACCGAGACCATTAAGCCCCCCGGCGCCGCCGCCACCACCTATGCCCGCGGCGCCACCAGACACCAAGTCCTCGAATAACGATCGCAACGTTTCACTCGGCCCGAGGCCGATCACCCGGACCGGGGCGTTGACGATCGGATCGATGATCTGGGTATTGATAGCGGTCCTGAATAGACCGTTCGCGCCACCGGCACCGCCGGAACCTCCCCTCCCGCCGGCGCCTCCGTCACCGCCATCCCCGGCATCACCGCCGTCAGCGCCCGGCCGGGTGGCATCCGCCCCATCACCGCCGACACCACCCGCGCCACCGGCACCACCGAGGCCACCGGCACCACCGGCACCGCCTCGACCGACCAACCAGCCCCCGGCACCGCCCAGACCGCCGTCACCGCCGGCCGTACCGGCCTGACCATCCGTGCCGACCCCGGCCACCACGGTCGCATCCTGACCGTTCTCACCCGCTAGTCCGGCGCCACCGGTACCGCCGACACCGCCGGGCCCGAAGAACACCCCGCCGCGACCACCGTTACCGCCGACACCACCACCAGTGCCGCCGGCCCCGCCGCCACCACCGGTGCCGAACCAGCCCGCGTCACCACCGACACCACCGGCACACCCCACACAGCCCGCCGCCGCGTCCCCGCCACGACCGGCCAGACCGAACCACCCCGCACTTCCTCCGGACCCGCTGTTGAAGCCGTTGCCGCCCGAGCCAGCCAAAAGCCCTCCGCGCCCGCCATTACAGGCCGCCGACCCGGCGCAACTCAACGCATCAAAGCTGTACCCGTTACCGACCAACAGCCCCGCATCCGGATGCTCAGCAGTCCCATTGGAGAACAACACCGACAAACCACCGAGCACCGGACCCTGCTTACCCTGACCCTGCTTGCCAGGCGCGGACCCCACCACCTTCGCCGAGGGCCCCGACACCACACCCGCCGGAACCGCAGCCCCCAACAACGCATTCGGCGTCGGCACCACCGCCGCCGGCACCGGCACCGGCACCCCGCCGGTGCCCGTCGCCGGCGGGGCCACGCTCACCGCAGCCGGAACCGGCACCGGGGGCTCTCCGGAACGAGCCGACCGGGAACCGGTGCCCGTCGCCGCCGCGGGCCCAGGACCCCGCACAACTCCATTAGCACGCACCACCGACGCCGGACCCGCGACCGGACCCGCCGAACCACGCGCAGGAGTGCCACCACCGCGACGCGGCACCACCGGCCCACCATCAGCCTCCGACGAACCCGACGCCGAAGAATCCGCCGACCGCGACGCCGAGGAATCCCCACGGCCACCATCGGCATGAGCCACACCCGCAGACAGCACCGCACCCACACCCAGACCCAGACCCACCGCACCCACCCCAAGCCACGCATACGGCTGACGGCGCCGACGAGACAGACCACCACCAGCCCGGCCGGCCCCACGCCCATCCCCGGCCGCCACCGCGACCACCTCGGTGTGCACAGTCCGATCCATCAACCCATCTCCCTCAAATAAGCATTTGCCCTGCTGACCGTGGCATCGGCATGAGTCACCGCGACGGGACGATACCCAGCGGACCCCGCCCTTGGGATGGGTGAAATTACCCGATTTTCCTACCTGCCCGACCTCTCGAGAACCCCTCGGACGCGGCATCCGCGGAGGGAGGGAGGCCACATCGCGGTAACGGTGTTTCCCGTACCGCTTCCATCGGGAAGGTCACCGACCGCGACCGAAAGCGGCGAGATCGTTCCCGGCTGAGGTGCTCGCGCCGTTGTTCCCCGGAGTTGGAATGGACGTTGCCGGGGCCTACGGCGCAGACATGCACGCGGAACACGGGTGTGCTACCATGTAGCACATGGAGCAGATAGGGGTGCGAGAGCTGCGCCAGAACGCTAGCCGTTACCTCGCCCAGGTCGCTGAACGCCGCGAACCGATCGAGATCACCGACCATGGTCGACCTGTCGCTCGGCTGGTGCCGGTGATCAGCGATGACTGGGCCAATCTGATCGCCGCCGCAGAAGTGACACCAGCCGACCCCGCCATCGACATCCGCGACGCCGAACCCCTGATCGCCGCCGAATCCGCCAGCGCCATCCTCCAACGCCTCCGCGAGCATGAGAGGTGAGGACCTATCTGGACACCTCCGCGCTGATCAAACTCATCGTCGCCGAACCCGAATCACCCTCACTACGAACCTATCTCGGCACCATTCCCGACGACACACTGTTCACCGCAGCCCTGACGCGCACCGAACTCATCCGAGCGGTCCGTCGCATCGACGCGGCGGCGATCACTCGGTCGCGTCATCTGCTCGGCGGCCTGGCCACCGTCAACCTCACCAACTCGTTACTCGATGCGGCCGCACTTCTCGAACCGCCGCTGCTGCGCAGCCTCGATGCCATTCATCTGGCCGCCGCCCAGCGTGCCGGAGCGGACCTGCGCGCCGTCGTCACCTACGACACCAGGATGGCCGACGCGGCCGGATTGCTGGCAATTCCGGTTATCGCACCGTAGGCGGCCCGGTTCGGACGGAAACATCGTCACCTGCCCGACCTCTCGACAGCCCTCACACCCCGCGCACCGCGGCGGCGAACAGCCTTAACCGGCCGCTGTCGCGGCGTGCAGCGCGGCGATGATCGCGTCCACCGACTCGGCGGTGGTCTGCTCATCGGTCCGGATACGAACGTCGTAGTCGAGGCCATGCCCATGACAGAGTTCGCTGCTGCGTCGCGCCAGCCCGACGGGTCGGCCTTCAACCCGGCCATCGGCGCGGGAGGATTCGCGCCGCTCCAACTCCGGCACCGAGCAGAACACTCCCACCAGCAGGGTCCGAGCCCCGGCGTCGCGCAGCACCTCAAGAACCTCCTGACTCCATGCAGCGTCCTGGAGGAAGTGATCGATGATGAGGTTGGTGCCCAGCCGCAGGTGCTCGCCCCAGCCCCGGTGAATGCCGGTCAGCAGGCCCCGGGTGTGCGGACTCATGACCAGCCGGACCCGGGCCTGTTCCCCGGCCTGGCTCTCATCGAGGTATTCCCAGGCGGCGCGGCCGTCGTGCGGTTCGCGGGAGACAAGACGCCCGAGGTCGCCGCCGTTCAAGGCGACGAAACTGATCGGAAAGAGCGTGTCGGGGATCAGGGCGACGATATCGTCGAAGGCCACCCGGGCGAAGAGCGCCGTCGGATCGCCGTCGGCCAGGACGGACAGACGCTCCTGCAGCGCCCGGCACAGCGTCGACTTACCCGAGGAACTGGGCCCGTTGACCAGAATCGCCACCGGGGCGCTACCCCGCTCAGACCCCACTACCGGATGCACTCGATGAACGCCACCGGCGGGACATCCATGAACGTCGACCAGTAGTCCGAGTCGTAGTCCTCCAGTGCCTCGGGGGACAGCGCCGGCGGGTGCCAGCGCACCTCGGAAAAGCCGGCCCGCTCGAAGGCCTCCTCATGGGCGGCAACGCCCAGGTGATAGTTCTCGATCGAGAAAGGGCCGTCCTCGAGATGGAAGGTCCACAGGATCGGTGTGCCCTCCTGCCACTGCCCGACGGCGGTGGTCTCGAATCCGTACTTGCGGTACGACGGGGCGGCGGTGAGGTCCAGGGCCGGGTTGGTGTTGACCGTGACAAACCGCCCACCGGGCTTGAGGGAACGGGCGATCCCGTCGCACATCGCCTGAAGTTCATCCCGGGTCCGGGCGTAGTTGAGCAGATAGGCGGCGACGGTCAGGTCGACGGGGTCCTCGTCGGACAACTCCCGGGCATCGGCCACCGCGTAGGTGACGCCCAGGGGCTGGCGCGCCTCCTGGGCTTGCGCTAGGGCGATCATGCCTTCGGACAGGTCGAGTCCCCGCACCCGCGCCGCGCCGCGATGCCGAATCAACCGGGTGTAGAAGCCCTCCCCGCAGGCCAGGTCCAAGACGGCCAACCCGGTGGGGTCGCCGATGAGATCCATCAGCGTGAAGCACTCGACGAAGGTTCGCCACGGCTGCTGCTTGGATCGCTGGTACTGCTCGGCGATCGGGTTGTAATCGGTTGTCACGACGGACTACCTCCAAATCTACTGCGGCGCATACCTATTCGGTATAGCACTGCCGCAACGATGAATCCGGTGAACCACGCGTACGGGTAGATGGCGTCCCATCCGTCGGGCCCGCCGCCCAGGACCTGCACGCTCCGCAGGAAACCGGGCACATTGGGCGCGACGCCAATCACCAAGGCCCCCATCGCCATCCAGTTCACCCCGGCATAGCGGCCGTTGACGCGATACAGGTCAGGTACAACGAGTTCCCTGCGCCGGATCAGCCAGTAGTCGACCACCATGATCCCGGCGATGGGGCCCAGCAGGGCGCTGTAGCCCACCAGCCAGTTGAAGATGTAGGTGTCGGCACTGGAGAGCAGTTTCCACGGCATGATGAGAATGCCGATCACGCCGGTGATCACCCCGCCGGTCCGGAAGCTGATCAGGCGCGGCGCGCAGTTGGCGAAATCGTTGGCGGGGCTGATGACGTTGGCCGCGATATTGGTGCTGATGGTGGCGACCGCGACGCCGACCAGGCTCAGTAGGGCGACCAGCAGGCGGGTGCCGTCACCGGAGAGCAGTGGCGCGTCCAGGCCGGGCGGGGCGTCGCTGCTGGTGATCTGGCTGAGCAGCACCACCGGGTCCCACAGTGTCTTGGGGTCGCTGCCGGTGAGAATGGTCTGCGACGCGCTCGTGATGACCACCGCCATCGCGCTGAAGGCGATCATGGTGGTGGGCAGGCCCAGCGTCTGGCCCAGCAGTTGTTCGCGCTGGCTGCGCCCGAAGCGGGTGAAGTCCGGGATGTTCAGGCTCAGCGTGGCCCAGAAGCCGACCATGCCGGTGAGGCTGGGCACGAACACCTTCCAGAAGTCGGCCGAGGTGGCGAAGGTGCTCGGCCGGTCGATCATCGGCCCGAGTCCGCCGGCGCGCATGACGACCCACACCAGCAGCCACACACCCATCAGCAGGATGAGCGGTGCGCTCCAGTTCTCGAACACCCGGACCGCGTTCATGCCGAACAGGATGATGGCGATGTTGACCAGCCAGAAGATCCCGAAGGTGATGGCGCTGGGCACACCCAGACCCAGAACGCCTGCCCCGCCGCCGATGTCATTGAAGGCGGGCCACACCACCGTCAGGAAGATCCGCACCGCCTCCCCGCCGATGAAGGTC